>PFFU01000110.1 GCA_002783345.1 Candidatus Aquicultor secundus | reverse complement strand
CCTACAACCCTTCGGTTAACAGCCGAATGCTCTACCATTGAGCTACCGAGGAACGGTGCCAAAGCACTATTGAATTGCGCGTGCCCGAAGCACACTTTTTGCATTATAGAGGATATTTTTATAAGTTTCAAGATGATGGAGATGGCGTGGATCTCGTCGTTGGGCGGGATTGTCGCCCTCGCAAACAGTCTCTCTATAAGATTACCAATATGTGAATTGCTTCTTAAAATCGGCAACGGCTTCATGTATAATGTGCTAAGACGCTAAATCGCTGATCTAACACATGCAAGCAATAAGAGGCGGCCAATATGGCTGAGGGTTTCAAACGTTAGATGTAGCCTGGGAGGTCAATAAAGAAACTTAAGATGCGCTTTAGATTGTCGAATTACCGCAGAGTAATTCAAGCGTTCTTCTTTATACTCTTCTTCGTGTTGCTTGGGATTGCCGCACAACAAATAACCCTATGGTTTCCAGCTCAACTATTCCTGGCCTCGGACCCATTGGTAGCCCTGACATCTGTCATCGTGGGCTTACCATTGCTTTCCATTCTTCTGTATTCGGTCATAACATTTGTTGTAAGTCTGCTTTTCGGCAGGGTGTTCTGCGGCTACGCGTGCCCGACGGGAACGCTCCTGGATATACTATCTCCCCTTGCGAAGATACTGAACATCAACCAGAAAGTATTCAGGAAGCTTAAAGTTGTCCCGCTGATCATGCTCTCAATCGTGATTATATTTAGCGTTTTTAAGATTAGCGTTTTTATGGTTTTTGACCCGATCGTGCTTCTGACAAGAACATCGGCGGTTATGGTCTTCCCCGCTATAAACCTGGTGCTCTCAAAGATGGCAGAGGGATTGTACGGGTCGCTCTCATTGGCCCGCTCGATTGATGCCATATCGATGCAATTAAATGGGATATTGATGTTTAAAGGACCGAGGGTCTTCGATTCGAGCATGTGGATCATCATGCTGTTCCTGTCTGTGGTCAGCCTGAACGTGCTTGGCCGGAGGTTTTGGTGTCGTTACCTGTGCCCGCTTGGCGGATTATTGGGACTGATCGGTCGAGTCTCGCTTTTCAGGAAGACAACCGATGCGGCAACGTGTTCAGGATGTATGAAGTGCAGTAAGACATGCGAAATGGATGCGATTGCCGGCAAAGGCTTGATAACCGATACATCGTATTGCGTGGCATGTATGAAGTGCCGAAAAATATGCCCGAACGATGCGGTCGCCTGGGGTCTCAAACCGGAGCTTAATACAGAGATTCCATCAAGGCGAACCGCCGTTACCGCCATGGGCGGTGCGATCGCGGCGGCCTACCTAATACCTTTTAAGGCCAAAGGAAACGTGAGCCCGACACTGCTGAGACCACCGAGTGTAACCCATGAGGATGAGTTCCTGGACAAGTGTATCCGCTGCGGCGAGTGTTTAAAAACATGCCCTACCAATGTACTTCAACCTTCGCTTCTGCAGCACGGCCTTGAGGCATTCTGGACCCCGCACATGGATTTCAGTGCCGGCTTCTGCGATTGGTCGTGTGATGCCTGCGGTAAGGTATGCCCGACAGGGGCAATAAAGGAGCTAAAACTTAAGGAGAAGCAAAAGTTCGTCATCGGTAAAGCCGAGATCGACCGTACAAGGTGCTATCCCTGGGTGGCCGGGCACGGCTGCCAGATATGCGCCAACCTATGCCCCACGCCTAAAAACTCGATCATGCTTAAGGATACCGGCAAGTACGATCCAAGCGGTATGATGATCGTTCTGCCATACATGGTCAAAGAGAATTGTATAGGCTGCGGAATTTGTCAGGCCAACTGCCCCGTTCACGGAGACAAAGGGATTAACGTGTTCAGAACCGAAGTAAAGAACCCCTACCAGGGGCGCTTCAACCCACATGCCGGCATGATGGGGTTCCCCCAGAACGACACGCAAACAACCGGCAACCGGTAGGTTCTGTTCTTACTCCAGATAATCCCTTAATTTTGCGCTGCGGTTTGGGTGACGCAGCTTGCTCAGGGTTTTTGACTCGATCTGCCTGATTCGCTCCCTGGTCACACCGAACACGCGGCCTACTTCTTCGAGGGTTCTCGGGTGGCCGTCGATGAGGCCGAAGCGCCGCTCAATAACCTTGCGCTCGCGCTCGCTCAGCGTATCAAGCACCTCCTGCAACTGCTCTTGCAGCAACGAGAACGATGCTGCGTCCGCCGGGACTTCGGCTTCCTGGTCCTCGATGAAGTCGCCGAGCTGGCTGTCTTCTTCCTCGCCGATCGGCGTTTCAAGAGACACCGGCTCCTGCGATATCTTCAGTATTTCTCGAACCTTCTCCGGAGTTAAGCCCATCTCATCGGCTATTTCTTCTGGCATGGGCTCGCGCCCGAGTTCCTGCAGCAGCTGGCGCTGGATTCGAATCAGTTTGTTTATGGTCTCGACCATGTGCACCGGTATGCGGATCGTTCGTGCCTGGTCGGCGATTGCCCTGGTTATAGCCTGGCGTATCCACCAGGTTGCATATGTACTGAACTTAAACCCCTTACGGTAATCGAATTTTTCAACCGCGCGGATAAGGCCCAGGTTACCCTCCTGAATCAGGTCGAGGAAGAGCATCCCACGTCCAACATAGCGTTTTGCGATGCTGACGACCAGCCTTAAGTTCGCCTCAACGAGCTTCTTCTTGGCGTTCATCCCGTCGCGCTCGACCCTGCGAAGCTTGCGCACCTCATCTCTCGGAAGGCTTTCTTCCTCGCGCTCGAGTGTTTCGGCGGCTTTCTCCCCCGCCTCGATTCTCTTAGCAAGCGTGACCTCCTCTTTGGCGGTTAGAAGCGGCACCTTGCCGATCTCTTTGAGGTACATGCGTACAGGATCATTCGTCGGAGCCTTAACGGAGAGGTCAATCTCTTGAACGACTGCCTTTTTTGCTTCTTCTTCCTCCTCTTCGGGAAGGACCTTGGTCTCTTCTGTCTCCGGATCGACATCCAGTTCGTCCTCATCCTCGTTGTCATCGCTGATACCGATAATCTCTACGCCGGCATTGAACAAGTGGATGTAGATATTATCGATTTGCTCACTTGTTAAATCAACCGCTTCAAGAGCATCGTTAATTTGATCCGCAGTAAGGACGCCTTTTTCCTGGCCCGTCGCAATCAGTTGTTTTACTTCTGGGATTTCAAGCTCGTTTATGCGGGTATTCACCCTTTAATTTCCTCCAATCAAACTACGGGCCCTTTTTGGCGCAGGTCCCGTCTTTTAGCTTCAAGAGCCATCAATTCCTCAAATGCACCGTGTTCTGCTTCGTCTTTTTTAAGCATCGAAAACTGAAGCTCCTGCTTAAGTTTATTAATTTGACGTGTATAGTGAAAATCCTTGAGCGATATTAAAATATCCTCAAAATATTTTGATAAATTTTCCTCTTCGTACCCCAGTTCGATCATGAATAGCTCGGTTGCTTTGGCTCCAAGCCGTCTGTCAATATTAACCAGTACACCTGCGTCAAATGTACCCCCGCCGATGTCCTTTAAAACCGTGAACAATCTGGCGTGAGCTGGGAATACAAAGTAACTCTCGTCTATTTCTTCCGGTATTTTCCCCCTGATTTCGGGGTATTTGAGCGCTAAATGGAGAATGATTCTCTCGGTTTTTTCTTGCGGGTCAAGTAACGTTTCTTTCGCCTCACTACGCACTGCCGCACCCCTTTTGAACATGGCATTGAATTTTACCGTGAGTGCTTCTTCATCAAGCCCGAGCCGTTGCGCGATTTTGCTGAGGTATGCTTTTTGTGAAGCCGGGTGTTCGAGTGTTGCGATGAGTTTAAATCCAGCTACTGCGGCCTGCTCTTTTTGCCGTATCTCACTGATATTATATTTATCGACCTCTCTCGTCAAGTAGAAGTCGAAAAACGGCTCCGCATCATCGACCAGCTTGCGAAACGAATCCGCGCTATGTGAGCCGATATAATCGGCCGGGTCTTGCTTATGCGGGAGTATGACGACCCTCACGTCGATTCCTGAAGCGCTGCCCTCTTCCAAATCCCGTAACGCCTCCATTTTCGGAAGTCTAAATTCTGATAGATACGAGCCGACACTCTCCGCGGCCTTTATCCCCGCCGTATCTGCGTCAAAAACCAGGATGACGCGTTCTGCAAATCTTTTTAAGAGTTTCATATGCTCGGCGGTGAATGCCGTCCCCAAGGTTGCAACTACGTTGCTTATACCGGCCTGTGCCAGGGCAATTACATCTGTATAACCCTCGACGACTAAAACAGTGCCAAGTCTAACAATCTCATTTTTTGCAACATGCAGACCGTAGAGCGTTGAGCTTTTGTGGTAGACCGGCGTCTCTGGAGAGTTTAAGTATTTGGGCTCCCCTGAATCAATAATCCTGCCTCCAAAAGCGATTACGCGTCCTCTGATATCGGTGATGGGAAAAATCAGCCGCGCACGAAACCTGTCATAATATCCTTTTGAGCCTTTTATGACAAGGCCGGCTTCAACGAGTTCTGCTTGCGAAAATCCTTTCTTCGCAAGGTAATTTCCAACAGAACTCCAGGCCTGCGGGGCCAATCCGAGCCCGTACCTCTTTACAACATCGTCATTGAGACCCCGCTTCTTTAAGTAAAGACGACCCCGAGAGCCCTCGTTGGTTTTAAGTAAAATATACTGGTAAAACATCGAAGCGAACCGGTTGGCCTCGAGAATACGGCTTTTCTTCAACGACTCCGGCGCACTCTTCGTATCGTAGTGCAACTCATATCCAACGCGGTCTGCAAGAAGCCCGACGGCCTCGGGAAATTCAAGATGTTCGACCTTCATCACAAAAGAAAAGACGTTGCCGCCCTCACCGCATCCAAAGCAATGGAACAGCTGCGCCGCCGGGTCGACCTTAAACGAAGCGGTCTTTTCCTGGTGAAACGGGCACAGCCCCCAGAAAAGCCTTCCCTTTTTCTTAAGCGCCACGTAATCCGAGACCACATCAACAATGTTACTGCGCTCCCGCACCGCGTTTACATCTTCATCTTTAATCCTGCCTTTATGGTCGCTCAAAGATTCACGCTCCGCTTATTGAGACTCGAACCATTGCTCGATGTCATTCTGAACGTTAGTGAAAAATCTAGATCGCACTCACGTACCTCTTTCACTGGGCTCTTCTAAGCTTAGACCCTCCTGCATAAGAAGAAGGTTTGTGTGCCCTAGATTCTTCAGTCGCTATTCGCTCCTTCAGAATGACAGCAAAGTGAACCCTAATCCTAAGCATTTATCCCTGGACCCTTCTTTAGACCATCCAAGCCTTTGGGACAAAATATTCCTCGAAGGTCTTTATCGCGTAGCGATCGGTCATACCGGCGATATAATCGCAGACTTTTATCGGAAGCTCGTTCGCCTGGGATGTTTGGAACTCGGCGGGCAATAAGTCCGGGCTCTCCAGATACAGGAAGAACAGGCTTGAAATTACGTTCTTGGCTTTATCGTTTTCGGACTTTGCGGCCGAGCCCAGATACACCCGGTCAAACATAAAACGGCGTAGCTCGTGCATGGCTTCCATGCGTTCGGGGCTCATCGAGATAATGCCTTTGTCCTTGCTGTATTCAACCAGATCGCTCACCATATTGTTAATGCGAAGCCCCTGGTGCTTGCCGAAAAGATCGATGATACGCCCGGGAATCTCCTGTATATCCAGAATACCCGCGCGGACCGCATCGTCGATGTCGTGGTTTATATAGGCGATCCGGTCGGCGATCTTTACGATCTTGCCTTCGAACGTTTCCGGGTCGGTATCGCCGGTGTGGTTGAGAATGCCGTCTCGGACCTCCCATGTAAGATTGAGACCCTTGCCGTTATACTCAATCACATCGATGACGCGAAGGCTCTGCTCGTTATGCTCGAAGTGGTCGGGCACCTCCCGGTAGCCCCTGGCTTTAAGTATTTTAAATATCTCGCCGATAGCCGATTCGCCGATATGGCCGAACGGCGTGTGCCCCAAATCGTGCCCCAGCGCAATTGCCTCGGCCAGGTCCTCGTTCAACCGCAGTGCCCGTGCGATGGTACGTGAGATTTGGCTCACCTCAAGCGTGTGCGTAAGCCTGGTGCGATAGTGATCGCCCTCAGGGGCAAGAAAAACCTGCGTTTTGTTTATCAAACGACGAAACGCTTTTGAATGAATGATCCTGTCGCGGTCACGCTGGTAGCATGTCCTTAAAGGGCATGGCTTAATCGGCGCCTGTCGCCCTTTTGTATTGACGCTAAACTGGGCGTTTTTAGCCAATGATTCTATTTCTCGTTGTTCGGTCACTTCTCGTGGTGACAAAACGTGCTGCTTCATTTAATTCACCATCTAACTAGGTTTTATATTCATAAGGTTTACTTAGTGCTTTCTTCGACCAGGCGTACGCCGATAACACGCGCGCTCTTTATCGCATCGGCATCATCCCGCGCCGGTTTTTGCGCGCAGACCCCATGATGACCGAGAGTCGCCGAGATCGAGGAATCCGATACGACGGCCATTCCATGGACCATCATAATATCATGAAGCGCCCGCACCGTTGTCTCCTGCCCGCCAAAGCGCGAAGCGCCAACGGAAACAGCGGCCCCGATTTTTCCGGCAAGTCCTTTTCTGCCGCGCACCGCCCTGCTCTTATCAAAAATCGCCTTGAGCTGGGCCGATACCGTGCCAAAGTAAACGGGGCTTCCAAGAACAAGCGCATCCGCTTTCGTCATCATCTCAAAGGCCTTCTCAAGCGCGGTATCCTCGTAACAGCTCTCATTACAAGGAGAGCTGCAGACATCGCAATACGGCTTTTCCTGACCCTCGAGCATCTCCATCGAGTGCAACAACTTCGTTTTCGCCCCGGCCTCAGCCGCCGCCTGCAATACCTGTTCAAGCAAGAACGCGGTATTTCCATCCATATTCGGACTGCCGTTAATCGCAACTACAAATACTTCCTTCACACGATCACCTCTATAAATTTTAGGAGCCAGGAGTCAGGATCCAGAATAATATTCGGCCTGAGTTCCTTCCTCTCAGCAAATAGACTAATCCAAGTACTATCCCGAGTAAATAACCAAATACTAATCAAAAAAGCTTTATATTACCTCGCGCATTTATGATACGTGCTGTTACTACTTCGCCGTGTTCCATAATTTTCCTGCAAGCTAGGAAAATTATTATCGATCTAGGCCCGCATCCATTCACCCATTCACCAACCCTATCCACCTATTTACCTTTCTTCCCTGGCCCTGGCCCTGGCCCCTGCAATGGCTTCTATGCTGCTCTTACCTGTGCTATTGTGATAGAGACCATTTAGCTACGTTTAAGTATGTTTAAGTTTGGAGAGAAATGGCACTTAACTTTGATTTTCATGCGCATGTTTTTACCGAGGATGTCGCCGAGAAGCTGATCGGCAAGATGGAGGAGATTTACGGTGTTAAACGCCGCTATAACGCTGTGGTTGAGGATGTTTTGAAATCTGCGGCTCACGGCGGTATCGATCGGGTTGTTCTCCTCTCGATTGCCAACCGCCCGGAGCATGTGCGCTTTAATGGCTGGTATGCGGAGCTTGGTAAAACATACGAGACCCTGATCCCTTTCGGCTCGATCCATATTGAAAACGACCCATCGGAGCTCGATCGCTTTCCTGAACTAGGACTTAAGGGATTTAAAATCCAGCCAAACGCCCAGCGGTTTTACCCGGATGATAGGCGCATGTTTCCCATATACAAGCGTGCCGCCGAGCTTGGATTAATTGTCGTCTTTCATGCCGGTGATGAGGAAGGCGGCGTCAAAGGCGAGTTCAGCCAGCCAAAGCAGTACCTGGATGTTATTAAATCCTTCCCTGACCTCACGATCGTACTCGCCCATTTCGGCGGCTATCGGACATGGGATGCTGTCGAGCAGCTCTTCGGGTTTGAGAACGTCTATTTCGATACCGCATACCTTCCCACAAGGATAGACGATGAGCTTTTCGTCACATTAGCTGAAAAAATTGGGTACGACCGCATTGTCTTCGGAACGGATTTCCCATTTAGGGACCACAAAACCGAACGCGAATACGTAGAGCGCCTTTTCGGCAAGAACGCGGCACATAAGTTCTTAACCGAGAACCCCGCAAAGCTGCTTGAGCTTTAGAAGTGTTTTAGCTTTCGGAGCGGGACGAAAACTTCTTTCCTGAACTTGTTGTAAACCGTAGGGGCGGAGACTAGCTCCGCCCCTACGGTTTATTTTGGTTTATTTCAATATGTCGCTATTTATTTCTATCACCGGCATCTTAGGCCGTCGAGCCATCTGCGCCAAGAACCGCCTGAGCTGCGGCCAACCTTGCAAGCGGCACGCGATACGGCGAACAGCTTACGTAGGTGAGGCCTATTTCGTGGAACTTTTTAACCGAGTCGGGATCGCCGCCGTGCTCGCCGCAAACGCCCAGCTTTAAATCCGGATTGGTTTTGCGGCCGTTTTCGCAGCCCATTGCGACGAGTTTGGCAACGCCCTCGTCGATGGTCTCAAACGGGTTGCGCGGCAATATCTTGCGCTCCAGGTACCTGGGTAAGAACTTAGCCTCGATGTCGTCGCGGCTAAAGCCGAATGCCATCTGGGTGAGATCGTTTGTTCCAAAGGAGAAGAAGTCCGCAACTGTGGCGATCTCATCCGCGGTAATTGCGGCCCTCGGGATCTCGATCATGGTTCCGATTTTGTAATCGACATCAACGCCGGTAGCTGCGATAACCTCGGCGACAACCGATTCGCTCTCCGCACGGAGTGTATTTAGTTCATTAACGATGGCCACGAGTGGAATCATTATCTCGACCTTCGGATTGCCGCCCTCTTTCTTAAACTGGCAGGCAGCCTGCATGATGGCGCGCACCTGCATCTTGTAAAGCTCTGGGTGCATAATGCCGAGGCGGCAACCGCGCAAGCCCAGCATCGGGTTCATCTCGGCCATCTTCTCGACGCTATCTAAAAGCTCTTGCTTTGGCGCGATTTCAGCCGCAGGAGCACCGCTCATTTCCATTCTCGTGATCTCGACCTTTAAATCGGTCGGATTTGGGAGAAACTCGTGAAGCGGCGGGTCGAGCAGCCTGATGGTCACCGGCAGGCCATCCATAGCCTTGAAGATACCGAGGAAGTCATCCCTCTGAACCCTGAGCAGTTTCTGAAGCGCATCATCCTCTTCTTCTTTGCTTTTTGCCAGGATCATCTGCTGGACGATCGGCAGGCGGTCACCGAGGAACATGTGCTCGGTACGGCAAAGCCCGATACCCTCGGCCCCGAACCGGCGGGCTTTTTCCGCATCCTCCGGAGTATCGGCGTTGGTGCGAACACCGAGTCTTCTGATCTGATCCGCCCATCCTAGGATGAGATCGAACTCTTTTGTCGGCGTCGGCGGCACAAGCGCCACTTCACCGATAACAACACGGCCCGTGGTGCCGTCGATTGATATAATTTCACCCTCTCTTACCTGGGTGCCGTCAACTGAGAACACTTTATTCTTCGCATCGACCAACATGGCATCGGCGCCGCAAACACAGGGCTTGCCCATACCGCGGGCGACAACCGCCGCGTGGCTGGTTTTGCCGCCATGGCTGGTTAAAATCCCCTGTGCCGCAACCATACCGTGCAGGTCATCAGGGGTGGTTTCCCAGCGGGTGAGGATTACTTTCTCGCCTTTCTCGGCCATCTCCTCAGCGGTTTCGGCATCGAAAACGACTTTGCCGACCGCAGCGCCCGGTGAGGCGTTAAGGCCTTTCGTAAGAACCGCGACCTTCGCCTTGGGATCAAACTGCGGATGCAGGAGCTGGTCGAGCTGCTCTGGATCGATCCGCTGAACGGCTTCGTTTTTCGTTATCAAACCTTCCGTAACCATATCGGCTGCGATCTTTAAAGCCGCGGCAGCGGTTCTTTTGCCGATCCTGGTCTGGAGCATCCAGAGTTTGCCCTGCTCAATGGTGAACTCGGTATCGCACATGTCTTTATAGTGCTTCTCGAGCGTAATCAGAATACCGAAGAGCTGCTCTGCAAGCTCCGGCATTTCGTTTTTCATGTTCGTAAGCGACTGGGTAACCCTGATACCGGCCACGACATCTTCGCCCTGGGCGTTAACTAAGTAATCGCCATATTGGATGTTCTCGCCGGTCGCGGCATCGCGGCTGAACGCAACGCCGGTCGCCGAGGTATTGCCCTTGTTGCCGAAGACCATGGTCTGCACGCTAACGGCAGTCCCAAGGTCATCCGGAATCTTGTAGAGCTTCCTGTAGTCGACCGCCCTTTTATTGCCCCAGCTTTTAAAAACAGCTTCGATTGATAGACGCAGCTGCTGCTTCGGGTCTGTCGGAAAATCCATTCCCGCATGCGCTTTGACAATTCCCTTAAACGTCTCGACAAGCTCTTTCAGGTCATCGGCTGAAAGGTCGGTGTCATATTTCACGCCCACCTTCGCTTTAAGCTCGTTGATGGCTTCCTCAAAAAGCTCACCCTCGATCCTCAAGACGACCTTCCCAAACATCTGAACGAAACGGCGATACGAGTCATATGCAAAACGCTCGTTACCGGTTTGTTTCATAAGGCCCCGGACCGCGTCATCGTTCATACCTAAGTTGAGAACCGTGTCCATCATACCGGGCATCGAGAACGGGGCGCCCGAGCGCACGGATACGAGAAGCGGGTCATCCGGGTCACCGAGCTTCTTTCCCATCGTCTCTTGTAAGGTGTTGAGATGTTCGTTTACTTCATCAAGGAGACCGTCCGGGAAATGTCCCGTCTGGTAATACTCGTTGCAGGCTCCGGTTGTAATCGTAAAGCCCGGAGGCACCGGTAGACCGATACGCGTCATCTCGGCGAGGTTGGCACCTTTGCCGCCGAGGACGTACTTCATGTCGGCCGATCCCTCATTGAACTCGTAGACGTATTTTGTCTTGCCTGGCATTTCATTCCTCCCACTGTAATTTGTCTGTCTAAATCTGTCTAAGTCTGTCTAAGTCTGTCTAAATTCTACTAAACTTTTCTAAATTCTACTAAATTCTTAAATTAGATTTATTTATATCAGCCCCGATGGCTGGTTATATGCTGAGTTTTATCTTTGGTCGTTCTTTTGTCATTCTGAACGATAGTGAAGAATCTCGAGAGCACTCTCATCCTCTGCCACTTACTCCCGTCTAGGCTCTTACCAGCCCATCTAAGAAGTCTTCACTCTACGCTTTGTCTAAGCTTAGACCCTCTTACTCTAAACAAAGAAACTGCATCCTAGATTCTTCGACTCCGCTTACGCTCCGCTCAGAATGACAGCTAGCGAGCCCTATCTACATATTCAACTGTTCCAAGCCCTACTAAGTGCTTAGATTTATCTTTGAGAAATCCGCAACCCGCCGGAAACATTCCATGCAATAGTTCAAAAGCCTGATTCGATTGGTTTTAACGTCCTCTTCCTTCGCCATGACCAGAACTTCATCGAATAATTTATCTATCGGACCGCGTAAGCGGGCTAATATATCTATAACTAATGGATAATTGTCGCCGGCTTGCGTTAGGTCTTTATCTACCTCAACCAGGGTCTCGTAAAGCTCTTTCTCAGCGGGCTCCCGGAAAAGGCCTGGGTCGATTTCCGTGCCCGGCTCCGGTCTGGCAAGATTCTTACACCTCGTGAAAGCAACCATGAGATCGGCCATCTCGGGAGTGTCAAGCTTTTTAGCCAGGGCCTCAGCCCTTCTTCTGATGTCGACCATGTCGTCAATCGACCCGCCGCCGACCGCTTCAACAACATCAAGCGGTAATTCCTTTCCGAGAAGATAGGCGCGCAGCCTTCCCCGGATGAAATCCTCGGTGATTTCGGCCGTTACCGCCTGGTCGAAGTCTACTCCCTGGTCCTTGTAGAGACCAAGCGCGAGATCGATCATTGCGCGCATCGAAATATCCATATAGTTTTCCAGGATTATCGAGACGATCCCGTGCGCCTGCCTGCGAAGCGCATACGGATCTTCCGAGCCTGTCGGAATCAGCCCTGCGGCAAGGATGCCTGCGATCGAATCGAGTTTATCGGCAATACTTACTATGCGCCCGGTCGTCGTTTTGGGGAGGATATCACCCGCCGAACGCGGCAGGTAATGCTCAAAGATGGCCACCGCAACCTCTTCGGGCTCGCCGGAAATGCGGGCGTACTCCATCCCCATAACACCCTGGAGTGTCGGGAACTCACCGACCATTTCAGTTACAAGGTCGGCCTTGCATAAATAGGCGGCTCTCACCGCATAATCCACTTCGGTCTTGCCAAGACCCAGGCTTTTTGCGATCTCTTCGGAGAGCCTCACATCCCGCTGGATCTTTTGGAACACCGAGCCCAGTTTCACCTGAAAGGTCACGCCGCTGAGCTTATTCACATAGGTAGAAAACGGCAGTGAGCCGTCGGACTCAAAGAAGAATTTGGCATCCGAAAGCCGTGCCCGGATAACTCTCTCATGCCCTTTTTGGATGAGCGCGGTGAACTCGGGGTTGCCGTTGTTTATTACGATAAAGTTGGGCAGCAGTTTGCCTGCCATGTCCTCAACCGGGAAGTAGCGCTGGTGCGCCTCCATGGCGGTAACCAGCACGTCGCGCGGGAGCGCCGTAAACTCGCTTGAGAAGCTTCCACGGATGGCGTGCGGGTACTCGACAAGCTCAAGAACCTCGTCAAAAGTCTGCTCGTGCACGACCGCCCTGCCGCCGGTATCTCGAACGGTATCCCGGATGCCCGCCCTGATCATCTCGGCGCGCTTTGTTTGGTCGACGATTACCTTGTTCGCCTCAAGGGCATCCAGGTAATCGGCAGGTTGTTTAATCGGTACCGCATGGTTTGCCAGAAGCCTGTGCCCCATGCTATCCCTGCCGGATTCAACCCCATCCACGCTAAACGATATGACGCTGTTCCCAAAAAGCGCCACGATCCAGCGAATCGGCCTTACAAAACGGATATCACCATCGCCCCAGCGCATGGCCTTAGGGAACGAGAGTGAAAGTATTAATTCTGGAAGGATGGTGACGAGGATTTCCTCGGCTCCACTGCCTTCCTCCTCTTTTATGGCAAACACGTAATCGCCGCCGTCAACTGTACGCACCTCAAGCGATTCCACGGGCACGCCCTGGGATTTTGCAAAGCCCGTAGCGGCTTTTGAAGGCTGGCCGTCTTCGGTGTAGGCCACCTTTTTGGCGGGCCCTTTTACCTTGTGAACGGCCTTGGCCTGGCGCTCATCAAGCCCCTCGATACAAAGTGCGAGCCTGCGCGGTGCGCCATAGGTCGTTATGCTATCAAATTCAAGACGATATTTATTTAACAGAAGCCCTGCCCGTTCGCTGAGCTGTTCCATGCCTATGGTAACTGATGCGGCCGGTATCTCTTCGGTTCCTATCTCAAGAAGCAGGTCTTTTTTACTCACTTACCGCCACCGCCTTTTTCAAGAGCGGAAATCCCTGCTCTTCTCTCTGGGTTAAGTACGCCTGGGCGCTCATACGCGCAAGGTCGCGCACCCTTCCAATAAACCTGGTGCGCTCGGTAACGCTTAAAGCGCCCCGCGCATCCAGAAGGTTAAAGGTATGCGAGCACTTAAGCACGTAGTCGTAGGCCGGCAGAACCAGCCCCGCCTCAAGCGTGCGCCTGGCCTCGGCCTCGTAGGTGTCGAATAGCCCGAAAAGCATCTGTACGTCGGCCACGTCAAAGTTATACGCCGACCCCTGAACCTCATTCGGGCGGTGTACTTCGCCGTACGTTACGCCCCCGGCCCATTCCAGGTCAAAGACGCTCTCCTTCTCCTGGATATACATCGAGAGACGCTCAAGGCCATAGGTGATCTCGGCGCAGACCGGCTTTACATCGATACCGCCGACCTGCTGGAAATATGTGAATTGGGTAACCTCCATGCCGTCGAGCCAGACCTCCCAGCCCAGGCCCCACGCGCCAAGCGTCGGGGATTCCCAATCGTCTTCAACAAAGCGAATGTCGTGCTTAGAGAGATCAAAGCCGATCGCTTCGAGACTTTTAAGGTAGATATCCTGCACATCATCGGGTGATGGTTTAAGAATTACCTGGTACTGGTAGTAGTGCTGCAGTCTGTTTGGATTCTCGCCGTAACGACCATCGGTCGGCCTCCTCGAAGGCTGCACGTAGGCCACATTCCACGGCTCGGGACCCAGCGAACGTAAAAACGTAGCCGGATGAAACGTCCCGGCCCCAACCTCGCTATCATACGGCTGCACGATAAGGCAGCCATACTGCGCCCAATACGACTGAAGGGTTAAAATCAGTTGCTGAAAATTCACTAAACCAGCCTCTTCCGTTCTATCTTGTATCGAGTCTTTTTTGAATTTCCGGTTTATTAAAGTGGTTCAACCTCATATTTTAGCAAATAACACCAGATTAGCGCTATACCTTTAAGAGCTATCAGCTTTTAGCCATCAGCTGTCAGCTAAACCTGCATCTTTACTATGGTTATCTAAGCTTAGACCCTTGTACTTCTTAACAAAGAGGCTGCACCCAAGATTCTTCACTTCGTTCAGAATGACTCCCTATCTACCAGTGGGTCTATGTTTTCTTACCGAGGACTGCACCCAAGATTCTTCACTACGCTTCAGCAAGATTCTTCACAACGCTTCAGCAAGATTCTTCACAACGCTTCAGAATGACGGCTAGCAGTGCTCTTCTTTTAAGTCCGCACTCTAGACCTGCAGCTCTAGCTGAGAGCTGAGAGCTGACAGCTAACTACAGGCAAGTTGGCTCAGGCATTCTCTGCTTTTGAGCCGGGCTTGTATGTAATAGGCTATATAGTCGTGCATCAAGAGGTAGAGTTCGTCCTCCGTGCGTGCGATAACATCCATATCGATGGCTTCAAGAAGCGGTCTTCTAAGCAGCCGCGAGAGTGTCTCTACCGCTGCGGGCGTGACGACAATGCTGTTTCTGTCCGAGACTTTGCAGTCGTCGCACACGACGCCGCCCCACTGAAAGCTGAAGTGCATCTTGGCGCCCAGGCCTTTTTCGCAGACCACACAACGCTCAAGTTTGGGCATGTATCCCGATATCGCCATGAGCTTTATATCAAACGCGATCAAGAGCAGCCTGAAGTTCTTCTTGACCCCAGAAATCACGCTCAGTCCCTTAAGCAGAAGGTTATACAGCGCCACATCGCGCTCGCCTTCAATGGCCACCTTATTTGTAAGGTCAAGCATGGCCGAGCCGTAGGTTATCCGGTCGAAGTTGTCTCGTATCCCAGAAAACGAGTCGATGATTTCGGCCTGGGTCACAATATCCAGGTTTCTGCCTTTATAAAGCACCAGATCCACGTGCATGAACGGCTCGAGACGGCTGCCGAACTTGCTCTTGGTTTTTCTAACACCCTTTGCAACTGCGCTTACTTTCCCAAGATTGCTGGTAAGAATTGTAACTATGCGGTCAGCCTCGCCAAGCTTATGAGTTCTTAAAATAATACCTTTAGTTTTATATAATGACATGAAGCCCCCGGTATTTGGAATATTTTATCAGCCAATAAAGAGAGTACACCACTGGCCAAGATTTCGAAATTACAATAATTTAAGGCCCATCCGATTTTGGGGTTATATCTATTTTAGCCGATTTGCACCCTATTTATAAGATATTTATAACTCATTTACACTAATAATGTAACTCGTTAAAGCATTATCAGAGTAAACTATTCTTTGTTTATACCACAAAGTGCAGGCAGATGCTGGATGTGCTGAGGATAGTATAAAATTAGGCTGGCAAAAAGGCAGTCGCTGCTTACCTCCACGGATTGGCTGCCGGGGGGACGTAGCCTTGGCCAAAGGCTTCCTCGATGATAGCGACGCCGGCGCTCGTCCCGATACGGTTTGCTCCCGCGTTGAGCAGAGATATCGCCTGCTGGGCGGTTCTGATACCGCCGGAGGCCTTGATTCCCATCTCAAACGGCAGGTTTGATCGTAAAAGCTCAACGTCCTCAACAGTGGCGCCGCCGGTGGTAAAGCCCGTATTCGTCTTGACGAAATCGGCGCCGGCACGTTCGACGATATGGGCGGCGCGAACCTTCTCGTCATCGGTTAAGAGCCCGCACTCGATGATCACCTTTACGAGGATGTCGTGGCCCGCCTCGACCTCGCCCCTGCGGGCGGCTTCGACAACGGCCCGGATATCGTTATATACCTCTTCAAATAGGTTTGACTTTAAAGCCCCGACATTCATCACCATGTCGATCTCATCGGCGCCCTCATCTATGGCCTCTCTGGTTTCATGAACCTTAGCGCCGGTCGTTGTCTCACCCAGGGGAAACCCGGCAACCGTGCAGACTTTTACGACCGAGTCCCGCAATAAACGGGACGCGATGTTTACGTAAAACGGTGCTATGCACACCGATGCGAAGTTGTATTTTATGGCTTCTGCGCAAAGTCGCTCGATGTCCATTACCGTTGCATCGGGTTTTAAATTCGTATGGTCGATGCTCTTGGTTAACTCTTCCTGTCTCATCTACGCTCTCCTCCACTCATCCCGGCATAAAAAAGATGGGTAATCATCTATAATATGTATTATTGCCAAAATCGCCTGTTGCAAAAACCTCTATAAAAACTCTCAAAAGAGTATTTATCTTCTATGTGCTAAATTGTCGTGCCTAGGTATGCTAAATTAGAAGTTTTATCATAAGGGTTGCAAGACCCAGGAATGTCAAGAAGCCGAACACGTCTGTAAACGTAGTGACGATAACGCCTGAACCCAGGGCCGGGTCCTGGCGAAGGATTCTTAGGATAATCGGGATACCGGCCCCGGCCAAACCCGCAATCGCCATGTTAATGGTCATAGCCATGAAGAGGACTAGGCCAAGGTACGGATTACCCCTAGCAAAATAAGCGACCAAGCCGGCGAGTATCCCGGTCGTAGCACCTATTACCATGCCGATTCCTACTTGACGGGCAATAACGCGCATGCCCTCTTTAAACTCAAGCTGTCCTAACGCAATACCCCTCGTTGTAACGGTGAGGGTTTGTGTCCCCATATTTCCACCCATGCCCGCGACTATCGGCATAAAGGCTGATAATACAACTAATTTGCCGATAGTGCCCTGAAATGCGAGCACGACACTTGCTGCAAAAAAAGCAGTCAGCAGGTTAAACGTCATCCATGGGAGCCTGTTTTTAATTGATTCGACGGCGGGGCTATCGAGTTTCTCTTCGCGGGTAACACCACCGAGGCGATAGATGTCTTCGCTTGCCTCTTCCTCGATAACGTCGACGACATCATCGATGGTTATGATACCGAGCAGGTGGTACTCGTGGTCGACTACCGGCATGGCCAACAAGTCGTAGCGCGACATAATGTTCGCGACCTCTTCCTGATCGGTGTCGACATCGACGTAGATCACGTTGGGGTTCATGATCTCCTCAACGCGCTGATTTGCCTTTGAGATGATCAGGTCGCGAAGTGAGATCACACCGACGAGCTGGTTGTCTTTGTTTACTATAAACACGTAATAGATGGTCTCGGCTGCGGGGGCTTTTTCTCGCAACAATTCGATGGATTCCTGGGCGGTTAAGTCTTTGCGTAAGGCGACAAACTCCGGGGTCATGATGCCGCCGGCCGTGTCTTCCTTGTGCTGCATCAGCTTAAGCGCCTCGGCGGCTTCCTCGCGATTCATCGAAGCCAGGATGCGATTGGCGTCGTCCTTACTAAGCTCACCCAGCAGGTCTGCCACATCATCGGGCGACATCTCCTCGAGGATATCCGAGACCAGCGGGGTGTTGAGCAGGTCAACGATATCGGCCTGCTCGTCCTCGTCCATCTCCTGGAAAGCCTCTGCGGCGCTTGGAATATCCCAGGACTCGAATATTCGCTTCTGCTCGTCATCCGGCATGTTCGTGACAATTTCGGCGGCGTCGGCGGGATGAAGTTTATCCAGGAGGGCGATGACCTTCTGCAGTTCGTCTTTTTTTAATAGATTTTCCGCTGCTAAAAGCAGTATCTTATTTCTCTCCTGCAAATGGTACCTCGGTATCTATGGCAAATTACTCGGTGTAGCCGAATTGGCGCACGTAGCGTTCTTCTTTGCGCCAATCCTTTTTGACGCGAACCCGCAGGTCAAGATAGACCTGACTGCCGAGAAGCTGCTCTATTTCGGCACGTGCGCCCGAGCCGATATCTTTAAGCATGCGCCCGCCTTTGCCGATGAGAATACCCTTTTGGGATTCGCGCTCGACAAAAATAGTGGCAAATATGTCTACGATTTCGCCATCCTTTCTCGGCTTCATCTCCTGCACCTCAACGGCAACACTATAGGGCACTTCTTCTCTCGTCAACTCCAGAACTTTCTCACGAACAAACTCGGCGACGATAACGCGTTCCGGCTGGTCCGTAATCATATCCGGCGGATAATACTGCGGGCCCTCGGGGAGAAGCTCCAGTAACCTCGCGCTGAGTTTGTCGATATTCTCACCGGTTGCGCCCGATGCCGGAATCATATCGTCAAACTCGCCCAGTTGGCGGGCAACTTCGATTTGTATCTCCAAATCTTGCGGCTGAACCTTATCGATTTTGTTAAGCACAAGGATTTTCGGTGTAGCCAATGTCGAAATCTCGTTGGCGATAAACAAATCGCCCGTGCCGATGACTTGCGATGCATCGACCATAAAAATCACCGCCTCGACGTCCTTTAACGTGTTTCTGACGATCCGGTTAAGCTGCGCTCCCAATGCGTCTTTCGGCTTATGTAAACCCGGTGTATCGATTAGGATAACCTGTGCGTTCTCGAAATTAAGAACCGCCCGTATGCTGTTTCTGGTCGTCTGCGGCTTGTCGGAGATGATTGCGATCTTGCGCTGTGCTAAAAAGTTTAGAAGCGTTGATTTTCCGGTGTTCGGACGACCGACAATGGCGACGAATCCAGACCTGAAGGTATTATTTTGTCCACCGTTATTCAGTTGTTTATCACCGTTTTCCATGATCACTCTTCCAGTTCTAACTCATTTAGGTTTGTCTGATTTAAGTTTAGCTTATTTAAATCTAGTTCACTTAGTCTAGCTCACTTAGTTTAGCTTATTTAAATCTAGTTCATAAAGCAGTCTATCGATCCCGGGGCCGTACTCATCTGCAAGCTCTGCGATCTGTTTAAAGCCGGCTTTCCGGTAGATGCTGATTGCCTGCTCGCATTCGGGATCAACCGTAAGCTGGATTTTCTTAATACCTTCGTCCCGCAGCCTGCGTATTAGCTCGTGTATAAACTGCGTGCCGAAGCCCATGCCCCGCTTGCCTCTTTGTATCGCAAAACCGACGATAAAAGCCAGCTCGGGGTCTTTCCAGTCCTTGAGCACGTCGGCCACGCCGCATAGCGCATCACCGCACTTTAGCATGAAGACCGCGCCGTGTCGAATGAAGACCGGAAACGTCCAGTGATTCAATCCACCCTCGCCGAATGCTTCGGCTTCTACGTGCGAGAGCTCATCGAGAAGCCGGGTATCGAATTCGCTCAGGCGTACAACGGTTGGCTCTTGCATCTCTCGCTATCTCTTCTCGTTGAAGAGCTGCTCGTTCGTGAACGCCGTGGGAAGCAGGTCTTTTAGCTTGGCTTTCTTAACCTCGCCCGCGATGTTGGCCATGATAATCCTGGTTTCGGGGCCAAACTCGGCCAACACCTGGCGGCAAGCCCCACAAACAGGGCACGGCGTAGGGCCGTCGGCGACAACAGCAAGGGCCTCAAAGCTGCGACAGCCCGCGGTTACCGCGTTAGCCACCGCAACACGCTCGGCGCACATCGTTAGCCCATAGACCGCATTTTCAACATTGGCCCCAAGAAACACGCGCCCGTCTTCACAAAGAAGCGCCGCCCCAACCCGAAACCCCGAGTACGGCGCATACGCATTCTGCCTCGCCTCAGTTATAGCAGCCTGTATCAACTCTGTGTCGTCCATAAAACTAGTCCTTTTAGAGCTATCAGCTGTTAGCTCAACACTCATCTTAGAGATGCTTTATCTAAGCTTAAACCCTCGTGCCATAAAAAAGGTACTGCACTCAAGATTCTTCACTTTGTTCAGAATGACACCCAGCAATAGTCTTCCTCATAACCCACTCTCAAGACCTGCATACTCCCTACTGCCTGCTAGGCCCAGCCTCTGGATCCTCATTAATTCGCAATTCGACATTCCTCTGGCTTCTGCCCTTTTAGCCGACTTCCCTGCTTTTGCCCTCGGTCTCTTCTTCGCGGGTAACTAGGATTTTCGATATTCGCCTGCCGATTACCTTCTCAACTTTGAAAGTGAGATCCTCGAAGCGGACTGTTTCGCCGGCGGTCGGGATCCTGCCGATCAGGCTGTAGACAAAGCCGCCGATGGTATCAACATTATCCCTGGACAGGCTGGTATTTAGTATCTCGTTGGCCTCGTTGATATTGACGCGCGCATCCATTCGGATTGTTCGCTCGTCGATAAACTCGACCAGGGTCTCTTCGAGATCGTACTCATCGAAGATCTCGCCGACAATCTCCTCCAACAGATCCTCGATAGTAACAAGCCCGGCCGTGCCGCCGTACTCGTCGACGACGACCGCAATGTGCAGACGCTTCTTTTGAAGCTCGCGCAACAACTCGTCGACCTTTTTCGATTCGGGGACGTAATACGCCAGGCGCATTAACTGTCTGAGCGGTATGTCGATCCTGCCTTTACTCATATGTATCAAGAGGTCTTTGGCATAGATAACGCCAACGACATTATCAACTGTTTCTTCATAGACCGGGATTCGCGAATGGCCTTCCCTGATTACCAGAGAGAGAACTTCTTCAATGGGCGCATCGATACCTACCGAAACCATATCCATCCTGGGGACCATGACCTCACGCACGATGGTATCGCCAAATTCAAAGATGCTGTGGATAAGTTCTTTCTCTTCTTCTTCGATGACACCGCCCTCTTCTTCGCCGGCGCTGATCATGCCGAGCATTTCCTCCTCGGTGACGACCGGCAGTTCCTTGATGGGCTTACCACCGAACAGCCGGACAAAGACGTTGGCGATGGAAATAAAGATGCTCGTGACCGGGTTAAGTATCTTGGAGAGCGCGTTTAAGAACGGCGCGGTCCTGAGAGCTATATGCTCGGCGTGACGCGTACCGAACGTGCGCGGCACAATTTCGCCGAATACCAGAATCATAAAGAGCATAACCACAACGGTTACAAGCAGCGCCAAACTCTTGCTATATTGCGCCGTAAGTATCGTGGCGAGAGAAATTGCGGCGATATTGACCGTGTTGTCGATCAGTAAAAGCGACGACAGCAGGCGACCCGGGTGCATGAGCAGCGAGTCCAGCAGTTTAGAACCCGGGACATCCTGCTCTACCAGGTAGCCGATTCGAATCCGGCTTACCGAACGTATGGCGCTTCTAATGGCCGTGAACAGGGCCGATAGACCGACTAACGCGATTATTATAACGCTATCTACTAACCAGTCTGACAAAAAGCATCCTCCTTAAGAAATTAGCGAAAACTTATCACTAACTTATGAACTATAAGTTGAACTATAAGTATAAATCGGATTACATATAAAAGACCTGAAAGATCAGGATAGTTATAAGTATTCCGATCAACCCGCCTGAAACGATTTCAAGCGTGGTGTGTATCCCTGCGTCCGCCCTGCTGTGAAAGACGAGCAGCGCAAGCGCCAATCCAAGGGTTGCGACGATGGGCGAATGGCTTATGAAGGCTATCGCCGTAAACAGGGCTCCCGCAATGGCGCTGTGCCCGCTCGGCCAGCCGCCTTTTAAAAAACTGCCGCTACCGATCCACGCCTTTGCAGAGACTACGGTGATAAGCACCAGCAAGAGCGATATTACGGTTATATGCGCCGGCGACTGGCGCACCTTCTGGATAAGGCTCAGGCTGTATGGATTCAACTTCGAGAAAAATACGAAGTAGGCCACTATAACAGCGTTGATACTTGCCAGAAGAACGGCCCCGGCGGCGACATCTTTCGCCAGCCCGGCGATAGGATCATAGGTGGTCGTAACCAGGTCGATGGTTGCTTCGATCGCGGTGTTGATCAGCTCCGCCACCATCACGAGCGCCGATGCGAAAATCAGGGCGATGAACGCCCAGGATTCAAGTTTTAAGAAAAGCGCAAGACCCAAAGCGAATGCGGCGACAGCAAAATGGATTTTCATGTTGCGCTGAGTTCGCACCACGTAAATTAGCCCGTCTATAGCATAGTTGAAGCTCTGAAGAAGCGATCTATTTTTCATCAGCGAGGATTTCCTTTTCGTGCCCTTCCATGATCTTGGCCTCGGTATCGTCTTGATGGTCGTATCCCAGCAAGTGCAGGATGCCGTGGGTTAAAAGAAGTGCCATTTCCTGTTCAAAGGTCTGACCATATTCCTCGGCCTGCCTGGCGGCCGCCGATGGGCAGATAACGACATCGCCCAGTAAATGCGGATATTCGCTAGTGCCCGGCTCCTCCTCCTCGGTCTCGAACGAAAGAACATCCGTGACCGAGTCTTTGCCCCGGTAGTGGGCGTTGAGCCCGCGAATTTCATCCTCATCGACCAGGGCGATACTTAACTCAACGTCGTCCTCGACATGTTCATAGGCAAGCGCTGTCCGTGCCACCTTTAAAAGAAGTTCATCATCCACCAGCACATCCTGGTTGTTATTTATTAGGATTTCCATGAGCGGCCAGGCTCCTTGTCTGGGGGAAGGGCACCGTCGGGTACTCGATCCTTGTATGGTATAAGCTGCTTAATACTTGAGTAAAGCTTCGGATAATCTTTTCTATATCGTTGAGCGTGAGATCGCTTTCGTTAAGCTGACCGTCGTCAAGTTTGCTCTGTACTATTCGCTTGATAAGCTGCTCGATTCTTCCGGGCGACGGTTTTGTTATCGTGCGCGCCGCCGCCTCGACCGAGTCGGCCAGCATCACGAGCGCCGCCTCTTTTGTACCCGGGCGGGGGCCTTGATATCTAAAATTCTCTTCGCTGATACACTCTTTAACGATGTTCTCTTTTGCCTTGGCATAGAAATATGCAACCACGCTGCTGCCGTGATGCTCGTTGATGATGTCGACGATCTCTCGCGGCAGGTGCTGCTTCTTCGCCATCTCAACTCCGTCTTTTACGTGCGAGGTGATGATAAGGCAGCTGAGGCTCGGGTTGGTATGGTCGTGTGGGTTCTCGCCGCCGATCTGGTTCTCTACAAAAAAGAGCGGTCGCTTTATCTTGCCAATGTCATGATAATAGGCGCCGACTCTTGCCAGCAGCGGGTTCGCCCCTATCTCTTCCGCCGCGCTCTCGGCAAGGTTTCCGGTCATGATGCTGTGGTTATACGTGCCGGGGGCCTTCATCATAAGCTCACGCAACAGCGGCTGGTTGGCATATGAAAGCTCGACGAGCTTAATATCCGTTGTGATGCCGAATGCCTTCTCAAGAAACGGCAGCGCCCCAATAGTCAAAACCGCGGCTGAAATGCCCCCAAGCAAACCCCAGCCGAGGTTCTTAAGAACCTCGAACCATCCCGCGCCGCTTAAAAGCGTCGTGGTTAATGCCAGCACCGTAGTCGCCAGCGTCACCCAGGCGCCCGCGATAACCAGGTCGGTGCGGTGCCTGATGTTGTAGGTCGCAAAAATCGCAAAAAGGCCGGTCAGCAGACCATACAGCGCATACTGGTAATTCTGCCCCGCGATTAATCCCGAGAACAAACCGATCATCAAAACCATTAAAACGGATATCTCGACGCCGAACAGAAGCGCCGTAAGCATCGCGGCGGCGGCGACCGGAATCAAGAAAAACGAGTAAAAGGGCCCGACGAATTTAGCTAAAAGAATCGTTGCAATAAATATGATACCGAGTACGGCGATCAACCTGTCGTTCTTATAGATTCGTAGCTGGTAATGATGCAGGTAGAGAGCGAAAGCCAAAAACGCCACGAGCGCAAAGAGCGAAAGTCCGCCGATCCTTACAAGGTCGATACCCCGCTTCATCAAGCCGAGTTCCTTGAGGATTTTTTCCTGGCCGCTTGAGACAATCTCGCCCTCACGTACCACCGTTTCACCCTTCTGTTTGCTTACCACAACCGGAAGGATGCCGTTGGATGCTTCTTTCCTTAGCCATTCCGTCGCTTTCTCGTCGTAAAAGTAGTTGGGTTTAAGATAGAGCATGCCGACTTCGGCGATGACCGCACCTTTATTCCTGTCCTCGGTCAGACCACCGGCCATGCTTCTGAATTCACTCTTCTTGTTAATAAGGTTCTCCGATGTCACCCGGTCCCTGTACGCCTGGTCGATCTGGTTCACTATCGTGGATTCAACCGCGTTTAAATCGGTATCGGGGGCAACGAGAAGGATTCCCAACACGCTCTTGTCAAACGTCGAGCCGACCTCTTTTGAGAGCAGATCGAGTTTTGCCTCAGGGGTTAGCGCCTGGTTAACGCGCACCTGGCGCACCGCGTTAAAGAACTTACGGACGAGATCGATTACCTGATTCTCAACAGCCCAGTCCCTGTTATAGACCTTCTGAACGTGGGCGGCGGCCTCTTTGCGAAGCGCCTCGGTTCTATCGAAATCAACGAATTCGAGATCTCGCGAAGCTTTAATCGTTTTCGGGCTTGGTTTTCCAACCTGAATACCGGAAAGTCGATCCGGGAGGAAGTCGATGGTGAGCGTGGCAAGAACGACCACAAAGATGAGTGCAACGAGTAAAGACCGGCGAAGATCGGTACTTTGCCAATCAACCTTATTGTAGAACTCTTTAGCTTTTGCGAGGCCAAAGTCGGCGGTCATGGCTTACTTCTTTGAACCTCTTTCATCGTCATGCTGCTTATAGGCTTCGACTATTCTTTGAACAAGCTTATGACGAACCACATCGCGGGCCGTTAGATGGACGAAACTGATGCCATCGATTCCCGTCAAAATCTTTTCTATGACTAGCAGACCCGAGTGTTGCCCCTGCGGCAGATCGATCTGCGTCGCGTCGCCGGTAACAACCACCTTTGAGCCGAATCCAAGCCGTGTCAGGAACATCTTCATCTGCTCCGGCGAGGTATTCTGGGCTTCATCCAAAATTATGAACGAGTCGTTGAGCGTGCGTCCCCTCATATAAGCAAGCGGCGCTACCTCAATCGTTCCGCGTTCCATCAAGTGCTGGAACTGTTCAGCATCCATCATATCATAAAGCGCGTCGTAAAGTGGTCGTAAATACGGATCGACTTTTTGATATAAATCTCCCGGAAGATAGCCGAGCCTCTCCCCGGCCTCAACGGCCGGTCGGGTCAAGATGATTCTTCCGATTGTCTTATCTTTTAGGGCGCGCACGGCCATCGCCATCGCCAGATATGTCTTTCCGGTTCCCGCCGGGCCGATCGAAAATGTAACCGTACTCTTGCGGATCGCGTCTATATATTCCTTTTGTCCCGCGGTTTTCGGCCCGATTGCTTTTCTGCGATGGGTGATGATGATATCGGAATAGATGCTGGACGGAGAAATCTGGTCGTCACCGAGAACAAGCTCGACGCTATGCTCTACCTTTTGAGGCGTTAAGTGCTGCCCGTTGGACAGAACGTTTAACAATTCCCTAAAAACAGTCGCCACGGCCTCGATCTCCCCGGCGTTGCCTTTGATGGTTATTTCGTTTCCCCGTACAAGTATGGTGCTGTTAAATTTGTCCTCTATGATTTTTAATAACTGGTCCTGGTGACCGAGCAGCTCAACCATCGCCTGGTCATCCGGAACAACAACCTTAATTTCTTTTATATCCGCCAATTAGGCTATCTCACTCCTTTAAGTGAGAAAATTATACCACATATAGAAAACAGCTACGACTACCAGCGGCTTAACCCTTTAAGAGTTCTGAGGCCATCTTACTAACCCGACCGCCCTCGGCCTTACCCTTCACTCTGGGCATCAGCGCCCCCATAACTTTACCCATATCCTTCGGGGATGTAGCGCCGGTTTCTCTAATCGCTTCTTCTACAAGGGTTTTAAGCTCCTCATCCGAGAGCTGTTCCGGCAGGTAATCGAGGAGAACGGCCGCTTCTTTCTCTTCTTTTTCGACCAGATCCCGGCGCCCGCCTTTACCGTACTGCTCGATCGAATCCTTGCGGCTCTTGATCTGGCGCTGGATGACTGCGATTACCTCTTCGTCGGTCAGCTCAGCCTTCTTCATTATCTCGACATTCTTAATATCTGCATTTAAAAGCCGGATGGTCGAGAGCCGTATCTTCTGCTGGGGGTCGGACTGGGCCCCGCGCATGGCCGATTTAAGGTCTTCCTTTAAGCGATCCTTGATAGACAATTGTTGACCTCCTTGTATTCTATCTTAGGCACCGCATCGGGCCAATGTGTTCTCCGCCCATGACGTGAAAGTGGACGTGGTCGACTTCTTGCCCCGCATCGGGGCCGGTATTTGCTATGAGCCTGAATCCGGTTTGGGCAATACCGGTGATCCGCGCTACATTGTCGGCGGCAAGCAGAATCCTGCCCAACAGCTCGGCATCCGCCTGGGTGGTATCGGTGAGTTTTGCGATATGCTTCCTTGGGATAATAATAACATGCACGGGC
>PFFU01000033.1 GCA_002783345.1 Candidatus Aquicultor secundus | reverse complement strand
TCTATCAAGCATGTATCAAACAAATACCAACCGCCTATAAACCGTCTGTCTCACTTTGGCTTGTCTAAGCTTAGACCCTCCTGCACAAGAAAAAGGTTTCCGCACCCAAGATTCTTCAGTCGCTTCGCTCCTTCAGAATGACAACTAATCGCTGTTTGCTATTTGCTATAAGAATGACAATTAGTCGTTGTTCGCTCCTTCTTAATTATAGCTAGCAATCCTGGTCATTCAGCTACTTGCCAAACAACAAATTCTCAGCATCCAAATTCGGGCACACTCCGCAGCCGGAGCATGCGCCGGTGCGGCAGTCTTCGGTTAGCTCGCCGGTGAGGGCGTTTTCGTATTCTGCTTTGAAGAACTCCTGCGTTGCGCCGGTATCAATATGGCGCCACGGCATGACCTCGTCAAGGTCTCGTTGCCTGGCCGCGTAGAAGTTTGGGTCAAGCCCCGCGTCTTCAAAAGCTTTCAGCCAGTTGTCGTAATTAAACTCCCCGGTCCATGCATCGAATTTACAGCCCGACCGCCAGGCCCGGTATATCACATCCGAGAGACGCCTGTCGCCACGGGCTATCGCGCCCTCGATTACGCTGGACTTGGCGTTGTGCCACTTAAGCGTGAGATGCCTTCCCCTAATCCTGTCGCCCAGAAACTTTTGCTTTGCCTCGAACTGCTCAAGCGTGTCCTGGCACACCCATTGAAACGGGGTGTCGGGTTTTGGTGCGAACGCCGATACGCTAACCGCCACCATCAGGCGGGATTTCGCCGATGCGTCGAGCGTTTGCAGCCCGACGTCCACGACCTTTTTAGCGAGATCGACGATGCCTTGCAAGTCGTCCTGCGTCTCGGTCGGAAGCCCGATCATAAAGTAGAGCTTTATCCTCTGCCACCCTTCTTGAAATGCTATTTTTGCGGTGTTGAGGATATCTTGCTCGGTGACGTTCTTGTTGATGACATCGCGCAAGCGCTGCGTGCCCGCTTCCGGGGCAAAGGTTAGGCCGGTTTTCTTGACTTTCGCAATTTCCTTTACCAACTGCACGGAGAACGCATCCACCCGAAGCGATGGCAACGATATCGATATTCCCTGCTCGGTATAGCGATCTGAAAGCTCTTTCAGCACGGGCGCGATCGACGTGTAATCGGTGCTGCTGAGCGACGACAGGGATACTTCTTCGTGCCCCGTGTTTTCAAGTATGGTGGCAATGCCCTCTACCACCTGGTCTTTTGTTCGCTCTCGAACCGGGCGGTAGATGATACCCGCCTGGCAGAAACGACACCCCCTGGTGCAGCCGCGCATGACCTCGACCGAGCAGCGGTCGTGCACTGCGTCCACAAACGGGACGATCGGTCGCGCCGGAACCGCTATTTTGCTGAAGTCTTTTACTATGCGCCGGGTCACGGCCGCCGGGGCGCCGTGTGAGGTTATAAGGCCTTTCACCAGGCCGCTATTCTCGTAGGCCACCTCGTAAAACGCGGGGATATAGATGCCCGGTACTTGTGAGAGCTTTTCGAGGAGGACGATTTTATCAGTGCCCCCGCTTTTCTTCCACCCTCCAAGGATATCGACCAGCTCGTGGATTAGCTCCTCGGCTTCACCGACAACAAAGGCGTCAAAAAACGCCGCCATCGGTTCGGGGTTGACCGTACCGGGTCCCCCGGCGATTACAATGGGATACGACAAGTCCCGGTCTTTTGCGAAAACCGGCAGGCCCGCAAGATCGAGCATATTGATAACGTTGGTATAGATGAGTTCATGCTGGAGCGTAAAGCCGAAGACGTCCAGATCGGAAACCGCGCTGTGTGTTTCTACGGTAAACAGCGGAATGCCGGATTCCCGCATCACGGTATCCATGTCGACCCAGGGCGCGTAGATGCGCTCGGCAAAGACATCCTCGCGCCGGTTGAGAATCTCGTAGAGTATCTGAAGGCCCATGTTGGGTAGGCCGACTTCATATGTGTCGGGATATGCTAATCCAAATCGCAGAAGGTCCTCGGAAATCTCCTTGTGAACCGAGTTAAGCTCATGATTTATGTACCGGCTCGGCTTCTCCACCTGTTGAAGTACCTGCTCTATGCGCGCCCAGAGATTTCTGCGTTTCGGCTCGCTTGCCGTTTGATGTTTCACCGTCTGTTTCTTCACCGTTTTCTATGTTCCCTTTCCAGGACTCAAAATATCGTTTCGCAAGCTGCCCCATCGCTATCGTTCCGCCGTAGGCGACACCGCCTTTTAGCGCCCAGCCGACTACCGGCATGGTGCCCACAATCTGCCGCGCGGCCTCTCTAAACGCGAAACCGCCGCCGACCACGGCCAGCACTTCATAAAGCCGCTTCACGCTGAGTTCTTGATTATACACCGCGGACAGCCTGAGTATCATCTTAATCTGGTTCATGGTTAAAAGAGGCATGTCGGCACCGGGGATAAAGACCGCTACGCCGATGAGCGCGTTTTGCTGCGCCGTCTTGGCGATAATACGCGATACCACCTCATCTTTAAATATCGGAACCGCCGCGCCAAGAGCGACTTCTTTATCACCGATCTTGCTTACGATTCGCGGTATCAGAGTGGTCTTGATTTTCCGAACATCCGAGAGCGGAACAAACGCAACGTCCTCCCCGCTGACCCGGAAAACATACGCCAGGTTATCTACTAACCATTCATTAATCTCACGGCCGGTTATGATGACGAGTTTCTTCTTCGCCATTAACGCCTGCTTGGCAATCTTATCCAATTCGTCTTTAAGCTTGCCCGTCGATATAACGACAAGCGCCAGATCGGCTGCCTTTAATTTAGCCTTTCTCGAAGCCTCATCCCGTACTTCACTGAGTCCGAAAACAACCTTATTCCCCTCATTGATCTGCAGTATTGATAATATCTCAGCCTCGACTTCAGGTTCAGCTAAAACCGCGATCTTAACCTCTTGCTCGACTTCCCCACGAACCGTTTTGAGAACCTTATTGATGTTTTTGACTTTCCTAAAATGATCGATATATGACATAGCTTTTCCGTTTTCTCCTTATTTTAAGGCATACAAATAAACTATCGGCTTGCCCCGGCTAATCGACACCCCAAAAGGCAGAAGCCAGGAGCCAGAATTCAGAATAAAACCTTCTTCTTACAGTAGCTTAGCTACACCTAGACGCTAATAAGTTGCAACCATGCGTACTGCACCCGAGATTCTTCGCTATCGCTCAGAATGACACCTAGCAATAGTCTTCCTTGCGGCCCACTCTAGACCTACACCAATTCGTAATTCGACATTCGCAATTCGAAATTCCTCTGCTCTCTATTATATATAACTTTTCAGGTAAATATTAAGAAGTATTCCAACGCTTACGAGATGTACGATAAGTGAGCTGTTTCCGTAGCTGATGAATGGTAGTGGGATACCGGTAATCGGCATAAGACCGATAGTCATACCGATGTTTACCATAATTTGGAATATCCAAAGCGAGACGATCCCGGCCGCAAGCAATGTCCCAAAGAGATTCTTCGAGAATGCGGCGGTTCGCAGGCCGCGCATTATCAAAATAAAGAACAAGAACAGCAGGACCGACGTGCCGATGAAGCCCCTTTCCTCGCCAATGACCGAGAATATAAAATCGGTGTGGCGCTCAGGTAAGAACTGCAGCCTGGTCTGCGTGCCGGAAAATAGTCCCTTCCCGGAGAATTGCCCTGAGCCTACCGCTATTTTTGATTGCAAAAGGTTGTATCCGGCACCACGGGGGTCGTTATCCGGGTTAACGAAAACGGTGAGCCTATCGACCTGATACGGTTTTACCAGATGGAACTGGATGGCGGCAAAACCCACGATGATACCCGCAAGGATAATAATTGCAAAGTGGCGTGCCGGAAAGCCGGCTACGAGCATCATCCCGAGTAGAATCGCCACGTAGCACATAGCCGTTCCGAGGTCGGGCTGGGCCAGTACCAGAAGTAGCGGCACGCCAATATGAAACAGTGAGGCGGCTAAATCCCGGATGCCTTCCAACTGTGTCCTGCGCAAGGCAAAAAAGCTCGCCAGAGTGATGATGAGCAGAAGCTTTGAGAACTCCGACGGTTGGAGCTGAAAAGACCCGATGTTTACCCAGCTCTTGGCGCCGTTAACGGTGTGCCCGATGAACGGCACGATAATGAGAATTGCAATGTTGAGCAGGTAGAGTGGAATCATATACCTCTTAAAACTGTTGTAATTGGAAAAGCTTGCAATAAGAAGGCCGATAAGCCCGATAACGATGCTGAGAACCTGCTTCTTCAGCAAGAAGTATGGGTCGCCTCCGCTCTGCGCACTTGCCTGGGTCGCGCTGAATACCGCGACCATCCCGTAGATGCAAAGAAGCAGTACGGTGACGACCATTGTTAGATCTACTCTGCGATTAATACTTAATAAATCCATGCTGATTACCTCGAAGTATCGGTGACGGTGCCCGGTCCTCTGTCTGCGATCCCAAGGGCCGTCGCAAGTATCTTGCGTGCCGCCGGGGCCGCGATCGAGCCGCCGTGCCCGCCTTGTTCTACCATTACTACGACCACGTACTTGGGCTCGTCCGCGGGCGCATAACAGGCAAACCAGGCAAAGTCCTGCTTGCCGCTTACTTGGGCGGTTCCGGTTTTACCGGCAACGCGTGCCGGAAATCCCGAGAAGGCGCCCTTCGCCGTACCCTGGCTTATTACCTGCTCAAGGGCCTGCTGAGTGAACGTGATAATATCCTTTCGGATCGGGACTTTACGCTTGTCCTCCGGTTTGAGCTTGAACTCGGTCTTTACGTTTTCATTCCATGATATCATCGCCTTGCCCACATGGGGGCGATAAAACATTCCGCCATTGGCAATAATCGAGTAGAGCGAAGCGACCTGAAGCGGCGATGTCAACAGGTCGCCCTGGCCTATCGCAAGGCTTACGGTATCTCCAGGATACCAGCGCTGATACGCGGGGTTGTTTTTATTAAAATTGCGCTTCCATTCTTTGTTCGGTACTCGGCCTCTCTTCTCCATAGGCATATCAATCCCGGTCAGAGAGCCAAAGCCCAGGACTTTAGACCAGTATTGCAAACGCTCCTCGCCCTGTTTGTAGAATTTGTTGCCCAGGATATAAAACACGGTATCGCAGGACTGGGCGACTCCGGCGGTAAGGCCCAGTGTGCCGTGGCCGGAGTGATCCCAGCACCACCTGGCCCAGTCCTTCCCTAACCCGGTCCACTTACCGCTGCAAACAAATGTCTCGCTAGGCGACGTTAACCCGTCGGCAAGCGCACCCATTAGGGTGACCGGCTTAAAGGCGGAGCCGGGTGGGTATGACATCAATGCCCTGTTGTTAAGCGGATAGTTGTTTTTCTTATCGATAAGCTCCGCCCAATTCTTTTTGGAGATGCCGCCGATGAAAAGCTCCGGATTATATGTCGGATAGCTGGACATCGCTATGATTTCGCCGTTTCGTGGGTCCATCACGACCGCCGCTCCGGCATCCGCCCGCGCGCCCCGATCGGCTTTACCGGTCCTGTGCGCCCGGTCGATCGCGTCCTTTAACGCCTGCTCGGTTACTTTTTGAATGTTGAGATCGACGGTGAGCATAAGGTTATGCCCCGGAATCGGATCCTGGCTTTTTATCACGCTAAGCGGCCTGCCCGAGGCATTCACCTCGACCTGCTGGCTCCCCTTCTGTCCCCTCAGGAGGCCCTCAAAGGTGCTCTCGACACCGGATTGTCCGATAATATCGCCCGGAGAAAAGTCGCCGATGCTCTTAAGTTTCGAGACCTGGGCATCGGAAATCTCACCCATATACCCAAACACGTGCGCCCCGAGATTGCCGAACGGGTAGCCGCGGATGGACTCGGTGATGACATCCACCCCGGGAAGCTCCATCTGGTGCTCCTCGATATAGGCGAGCGTCTTGTCGTCTACATCGCGCATGATAACTCTCGGTTTCAACGGGTCGGACCGTTTCTCCGCGAGTCTCTCCTTGATATCACCAACCGACATCTTCAGGATTTTTGCGAGCTTGCCTATGATCTGGGGATGTTTGTCCGCAACCGGCGGCGACAGCGAGACCCCGATACTCGGGCGGTTGTTAACGAGCACCTTGCCGTTGCGATCGTAGATAAGCCCGCGCGGTGCCTCGATCGGGATGACCCGGATGTAGTTACCCTCGGCAAGCTCCATATATTTCTGCCCGCCCATGACCTGCAAGAACCAGAGCCTGCTCAACAAGACGACAAAGATACCTATCGCGATAAACGTAAGCACGATCAACCTTGGCCGCACATCTTCGGGCTTTATGTTTTTATCTAATGTCGAATCGACTAATTTCATATCAAACCACTTCTTAAGGAGTCAGAAGACAGGAGCCAGAATAAAACCTTCTTCTTAGAATAGTTTATCTACGCCTAGTGCCAGAACACCATAATTATTG
>PFFU01000164.1 GCA_002783345.1 Candidatus Aquicultor secundus | reverse complement strand
TAGCCTTTGTCTTGATAAAGTTTCCGCATCCGTTGCTGAGCGAGTTCGGGGTTTTCGATCTCCTGAACGCGCTCGTAGCCGACCTGGGCAAGCCAGCGTTTGAACGGCTCGGCCTTGGGGCTGGGGATCGACTGGATGATGCGAAAGGCGGATTCGACGTTGACCGCCTCAGTCTTGTAACTTTTTCCATCAGTGGAGGTTAATTTCAGTTGTACACAAAATGTGGACAACTGAACTTCGCTCTGTTTTAGCTCGCGCGCCTTCATCATGTTCCAGTAATTCCGTGGATTATCGCTGTCGGTCAGCGCGGCAATGATGTCTACGACTGAGAAAAACCACTGCTCATCGTGCCAAATTCGTCGAATCTGCTTCGCGCCGAAGACAATAATCTTGCCCTGCGAGTCGGGCGTCAGTTGATCGCTCATTTACAGCTCCTTTGTTTTAAGAAAAACATGAATGATGTTTTTTGCGTCCCACGGATCATCGATCTCAAGGAACGCCCATCGCCCGAAGCTGCCATGGTTGTTGATTGCCGGTACCCACAATGTGCGCGCCGTAGCGACTTTGGCAGCCTTGTCTTTCCTTTTCTCGCCGGTAACTTCGATGATCAGGTTGAGCAAATCATCCGGGCCGTGGCCGTCGTCAATGCAGGCAATAAAGTCAGGTATATAATCTTTCTCCTCACCATTCAGCGTGTAGGGGATGGTAAATCCAAGGTTGTGATTCTTGACGTAGCGAATGACCTCAGACATATCTTCGAGGGCTTCAGCCATCTTCTGTTCCCATGAATCGGTATCCGCAACGACGTGGGAGATGTGGCACTTGTCCTCGCGGGTAGCGAAGACGGGCCGGGTGGTGTCGAAATCCACATAACGGGTGGAGCCAAGGGTGTCATATGGTCGCAAGATGGGCTTAAGCGCAGCCGTACCGTCGGTCGAGGCAACGATGGCCTTGTAGATGCGGTCGGCGGCGTCGTGCGCAAACTCGATCAGCAATAGCAGTTGCGGGAAGGTGTTGTCTTTGAGCGTCATGCATTCTGCGAGCCAGCGTTTGGCGATGTCGAGCAATTGCGGGAAAAGCCAGGGCTTGTCGTTGCCGTCGTCGTCACGAAAGTACTTCTCCAGTGTGAGCTTGGCCAGCAGAAAGACGACTTCGTTAGGGCGTCGACGCTTGAGATCGTCAAGGGTATGGATGCTGGACTCACCAACAATAGGCGCGTTCTCGGTTTTAGTGGGAATGTCGGCAGTGGAAAGCACGAGTTTGGATTCGTCGGTGAAGGTCGCGTTGAGCCGTTCGCCGGCCACGTCGTAGCGGTAGCCGAGCAATCGGGGAAATGTTATTTCGCAGGCGATACGGCTTTCAAGGGCGCGCACGCGGGTGGGCAGCGGGCCTGGTTTTGGGTCTACTGTTGCACCACTACACGGTATAAAGGAAAACGGTACACCGTAAACCTCGGCATATTCGGGATTAAAATGGCCATGCTCATTGGCAGCATAACTTTTGCGCCGCAGAGCACGCCCGACCACCTGCTCGCATAGCAGTTGTGTGCCGAAGGCGCGCACGCCGAGAACATGGGTGACGGTGTTGGCATCCCAGCCCTCGGTGAGCATGGATACACTGACCACACATTTGACATGCTCGCCGAGCTTGCCTGCTTTGCCAACGGTGTTCATTACTTCGCGGAGCAGGTCTTCGTCGGTGAGATTCTCGGCGTCACGGCCGGGAAATCGAGTTCGGTAGTCGGCTTTGAATTCGTCGATTTCGCGGGCGGCGATCTTCTTAAAATCATTGCTCATTGATTCGCCGGATTCGAGTTGCTGGCTGTCCACCAAAATCGTATTCGGGCGGTGCAGCCAAGCACCGTTGCCATCATCATTTCGAAATATCTGTAGTTGTCCAGCCTGGACTATGGTTTGTTCGCCAATCTGTTTTTCCCAGCCGGCGATAAAGTCAAAGACCAGCTTGGAAACATTGGTGTTGTTGCAAACGACGATAAAGACAGGCGGCGTAATACCACGGGCGCAGGCCTCGGCGTTCTGCTCCCATAGACGGTAATACTTCTCGTAATTGCCGTAAAGACTTAGCAGTGCGCCCTGCAGCTCGACAGGGAGGTTCGGTTCACCGCCCAGCTTATCGGTTTTGCGCCCCTTCCTGGGAAGGTGCTCGCGGATGCGCAGCCACAGGTCGCGATAGGTGGGCTGCTCACCGGTCATCGAATCATCGGCAACCGGCACGCGAGGCACCTTGACGATGCCTGCTTCGATGGCATCGATCAGGGAAAAGTCTGAGACCACCCACGGGAAAAGCGTGCCTTCGGGGTAACCTGAACCGCGTAGGAAAAATGGTGTGGCCGAAAGATCGTAGATAGCCTTTACACCGATTTTGGCCTTCACGGCCTCGATGCCGGAGATCCAGATGCGTGCCTCCGCCTCGCGGTTCTTAGCTTCGACGCGATCGTCTCCCGCGAGCTTTTCGTGCTCGCCGTCGGGCTTGCGCCGGTAGCAGTGGTGGGCTTCGTCGTTGAGGACAACAATGTTCTTTTTTGTACCCAACTCGCGGCAAACACGCCGTACCATTTGGTCGGGCGTTTCGGTGAACGCGCTTGTCTCCCCATCTGCCAAAATGGACTTCGTAAGCTTGCCGGCAGCAACCTTTTCGCGTAGTTGGAATGCGTGGAAGTTGGTGATGACGATTTTTGCCTGGCCCAGCTTTTCCATATCGTGTGCGGGGATAATATCCCGCTGACGATAATAGTTCTCCGGGTCGTTCGGTAACAGCACACGCAGCCGGTCGCGGATGGTTATACCGGGCGTGACAATTAAAAAGGTATCGGTGAAGCGTGCATCCTGCGGATTAGCGCGCTTGTTTAACGTGTGCCACGCTATGAGCATGGCCATAACGACAGTCTTGCCGGAGCCAGTGGCCATCTTGAACGCCGTGCGCGGCAGACCTGGGTTCGATGTATCGTTCGCCTCGCGAATGGCGTTCTCTATCCAGGTATCGCCGTACTTCTTGGCTACCTCAGTGATGTAGATGGCGGTTTCAAGGGCTTCGTTCTGGCAAAAGAAGAGTTTCTTCTCGCGGTTAGTATCGGTCCAATAAGCAATCAAGCGTGCGGTTGTCGGCGTTACACCGACATAGCCACCCTTGCGCCACAGGGCGATGCGGCGACGAATATCGTTGACAAGCTTGTTCTCCTCGATGCGATCTTGCGTCCATTCGGTGTCGAACTGAAGCTGCTTAGACCCTTTCTTCTTTGGCTTGGCGATGGGCACGAAGTACGAACTGGTCCGGCGGCCATCAACCACCTCATTGGTAATCCCCTCGTCGGCAAACCTGAAGTGGCGGGTCGGCTCGTCGAATGGGGCGTTGATAATAGGGTTCTCAATCACTACTTGTCTCATATCACCAGCCCTCTCTTACGCTACCCTGCACACTACCTTAGCTTGTTTATATTATAAGCACTAGATTGTATTATAGGCCAGTAACCTTAAGTTGTCCGTACACGAAGCGCATAGACGGCATTCTGCTTTAAGATAATATATGCACAAAAGAGCGATAAATGGGTAACAGATGTTAGAAGCTTTTTTAAGATTCTGTTAGAAGTTTGTTAGAAAAATTGAAAAAACACTCGGATTTTGCGCCGAGTGTTTTTTATTTCTGCTGGTAATAGACTTATTATTTGTGCAGCAAACAAAAAGAGGTGGGGAAACCGTAACTCCCATTCTGTTTTATCCCGTCATCTATCTACCGGTTTGGGCCGGTGCCGCTTGTGGGCGGCTGCCTCTACCCGGGACTGCGCAAAAGCGCCCCCCTATTTGAGTTGCACCCGACCGGAGTTTACCTCGTTTCACCCGCTTTAAAGCGGCTCGTCTCTGTGGCACTGGTCGTCAGCCCCTTAAAAAGGAACTGCCCTCCCTCACGGAAGGCGGTCTTTTACGTTGAAAGCAAAACTTTCAACGGGGTGTGGGATGTTTCCTCTAGCCATAAGGCCAGCGACGGGTCGTTTCCCCACCTGAAGTAAATCATTGAATTAGTTCATTAGAATAATTCATGTGTCTTAAATTATTCTACCACGATTTGGATTTTCATGCGCGCAACGGTTAGGCGCTGTTACGCCATCTTCGTAAGTTCGCGCTCGATTTGGCGCAGGTACTCTTCGAGTAGAGCCCTTCTTGGCCCAGGCTTAGAAGTAGCGAGGGCCTTTTTCAGGTGCGGTTCTGCTTCACGGCGTTTGCCTTTTTCCATAAAGGCGATACCGAGGGCATAATCGATGTTGGAATGCCTTGGATTATAGCCTGAGACATTTTTAAGGTATGCGAGTGCTTGCTCGGTATGCTGGCGGATCAGCTTGCGGGCAACTTGCAGATGGGGATACTCGAGAACAAGACGGAGCGCCTGGTCGATATGACCGCTCTTCTGGTATGCGGCGATTGCCGCCTGTACCGGTTCGTCCGGGTGATACTTCTGGGATAAATACCAGATCACAATCTCGTCTGCGGGCTTGGCCGAGAGGTTCTTACTGAAGAGCCTGTTATACGTCACGATGTTAGGCTGGATACCGTCTTTGCGCATCTCATCCAACCACACCTTGGCGGTATCGTAATCGGGTGCGGCAAGCATGAGCGTGTTGTAGGTTACGACATCCGGCTCGATGTGACCCTGCCGCATCGTCGCAAGCAGCGATTGGACCGTCGGATAATCCGGCGCCTTAAGAACAAGTGCGTTGTAAGTGATAACGTTTGGCGCAATGCCTTCGCGCTTCATCTCATCCAACAAAGAGGCGCCCACCCCGAAATCGGCCTTGGAGATAAGCGTACTATAGGTAACCACACTTGGCTTTACGTCTTCCTTTTTCATTACGTCCAGCCATGACTTGGCGGTTTCGTAATCCGGGGCTTTCGAGATCAGTGCGTTATAGGTAACAGTATTTGGCTCGATTCCTTTATTGCGCATCGTCGCAAGCCATGATTCTGCGATGCTATAGTAGGGGGCCTTGGAGATCAGGGCGCTGTACGTGGCGATATTCGGCTGTACGCCCTCCTCGCGAATAGTCGCAAGGTAGTCGAACATATCGTTCATAATCTCTCTTACCAGGGATTTTGCGGATTGCAATTGTGGAAACTCCAGCGCAAGGCGTAATGCCCGGTTAACGTGGCCCGTCCTGCGATACGAGGCAATGGCGACCTGCATCGGCTCATCCGGATGGTATTCCTGGGCGAGATACCAGCTCAGTAGCTCATCCGCGCTTGTGCCAAAGAGGTCTTTGCTGAATAAGCCGTTATAGCTTTCAATATCGGGCACAATCCCTTTGGCCTGCATCGCCTGCAGCCAGGACCTTGCCGTATCGAAGTCGATCGATTTAGCAATAAGCGCGTTATATGTAGTAAGGTCGGGCCGGATATCTTTCTTGCGCATCGTATCCACCCAGCTTTTGGCCGCATCGTAATTTGGGGCTTTTGAGATGAGTGTATTGTAGCTTTCAACATCCGCCGGGCCTTCTTCGCGGATAGTCTCAAGATATGCGAACACATCATCCATGATTTCCCTGATGAGCTTCTTGGCGACCAGGAGGTGCGGGTACTCGAGCGCGATAAGCAGCGCCTGGTCGACACGACCGGCTTTGCGATACGTGGAGATGGCGGTCTGAATCGGCTCCTCAGAGGCAATCCCCCGTGATTGATAAAGCGCAAGCACCTCTTCAGCTGATTTGCCGGACAGGTTCTTGCTGAACAGCCTGCTAAAGCTGTCCACGTTCGGCGCAACGCCGTCCTTGCGCATGGTCTCAAGCAACAACAGCGCTTTATCGTAATCGGGCGATTTTGAGATGAGCGCGTTGTAGGTGATCACATTGGGTTTTATACCTTCTTTAAGCATCGCCTCAAGCAACCCTTTGACCGTGTTGTAGTCGGGGGCTTTTGCAATAAGGCGATTATAGGTGGCAAGATTGGATTGGATGCTGTCCTCAAGGATTGCCTCCAACCAGTAGCTGGCCGTGCTGTAATTCGGGGCCTTGGCGATAAGAGCGTTGTAGGTAATGATATTCGGCTGTATGCCCTCATCAAGCATCTTCTTGAACCAGAAACCCGCCGTGTCGTGATGGGGGGATTTGGTAATCAACGTGTTATATATCACAACACCCGGCCGGATGTTCTCGGCGAGCATCTTCTCAAGCCAGGGTTGAATCGTATCGAAGTCGGGGGCTTTCGGGATAATCCCGTTGTATGTGGCAAGTTCGGGCTTGATCCCCTCTTTTTGCATTGCCTCAAAGAGGGACACCGCCGTATCAAAGTCGGCTTTAGAGATAAGCGCGTTGTAGGTGGCGCAATTCGGCTTGATCCCCT
>PFFU01000088.1:3767-10137 GCA_002783345.1 Candidatus Aquicultor secundus | reverse complement strand
GCATAACCACCTAGACCGCGCACGATGGCTTCATACCACCAGCGCATCGAGCCGATGATTCCGGTTTCATGCAAGCGGTCGCATTTGCCGTCCACGCCGCCTGTCCAGAGCGGAGTGCGCATTTTAATTTCAATGGTGTGCTCGTTAGTCATGCCGGTCCTTTTATTTCAACCAATACCGAATAAAGCACAGCAGTATCTACTGTGTTTTTAAAATACTAAATTAGGGTTTCCGCTTACTTGATGATAGCTCAATAGTCGTACTATTGCCAAGCCATTTGTGGTCTATATTTATAAACTAAACGCTTCTGGCTTTATCGAGCCTGTTTTTAACCAGCTCGCAAACCGATAGTAGCTTAACGTGTCCCCCGTGTTAATCCAAGGCTGATAGAGATAACACCACCACTTTTAAGCCGATAACAAACTCTGCCGACAAGCCAAGATACCTAAATACTAGCCCGTGAATAATACGTATAGCTTCTGGTGCTTTTTACCATGCGGTAAGGCAAAAACGTGTTTTTAAGCACACGGTGTTTGCCCAGTGTTAACCCCTTACCGTAGGAGTACGAACTCACACGATCAAACAAATCGGGGTCGTCAGTGTCGCCTACATCGTCAAGCGGCTGCATGATACCGTATGTGTCCATCTTAAAATCGGTATCGGATTCAAAAAGGCTGAAACCGCCCGGTAACTCAGTAGCCAGTTTTGAGCCCAGAAACTGAAAGAAGCTGCCTCTTTTCCCGAAGTAATTAATGTGACGCATAACGTTGGATAATAGATTGCTTTTCTCTTTATCCATACCTTTGGCATTGATTGCGATTGTTAAATCCCCATCAAAAAAGCAGAACTCACGGTAAGAAACGGTTGAGCAATAGATACCCTTCGGCGCATCACGTTCCTCTTGCTTTACCTTTATAAAAGTATTTTGCACAACACAGCGATCCGGTGGCGAAAACCTTATTTCGCGATCCTTAACCAGATCGAAGACATCACGTGCAACCGGTTCAGCATTATCTGCCCCATATGCACGAAAGCAGGCGTCGACCAACGCCAGCTTAACCGCATAGGGGGTCGGAACAAGTAGCGTCTTTCCGCCCTTGCTGGTCGCATATGTTGTCCTTAATGTAAAGAGGCTTACCGGGCGATATGTAGCCAAAAGCCAAGACCCCGTACCCTCAATCGTAGAACTGTTGTCGATGAGCATAAGGCCCCCTATCCCTCAAGCCCCGTAATGATCGAGGACATAATACCTGCGAATTCTTGAAGCCCATTAAACACCGAAACACTAACCGATGATGGGGTAAGGGTGTTTAGCGATTCGGAGATGCCTTTTATCTCGTCGATAAATGCCGGGTTTAAGGCGCTCACAAGCGGCGCCGGTACCGTATTGGCCGAGGTAACCACAGCCCCGGTGAAGTCAACTACATGCGGGTTTTGCGTATTCCTGTGGGCGCCGGTCGGCTTTATAAATGAGTAAAGCACGCTTTTAAGCAGCGCCTTCGTGCGCTGTAGGCGAGCTTCTCCCCCCACGTCGTAACCGAGCGTGATATCATTGCGTCCAACTTTATAAAGGTCAACGTTGGCAACTGCAGCATATTGCCCGCTGGAAGCAGGTCTATGGAAAATATTCTGACCTAGATTCTCGCCAGCGCCGGAGCCAGCGCTGCGGCCCTCCGGGACGTACTTTGCGTGAAAGTAAGACTCCGTACGCGTAGTTTCCGGCCTGCCAACCAGCCAGCCGAATTCGATGCATGATTTACGTGCGATTGACTTGTTGTTGTTCGTGATAAGAATACCCTCGCAATCATCAAGAATACACCGTTTAAGTACATCGCTAAGGACCAAACTATCCTGTGTCCCTTTTTCGAATGAACCCGTGAAGGATTTATCAGCACAAATACGATTTGCATCGAATACCTGACAGGCACTGCAAAGCGGTATTCCTTCCTCCGTCGCTATGCGAAAAAGATGCTCGGCCTGGATATGCTTGAACATATCACCCGAAATAGCATTAACTGTGGCAAGCTTGCCATTCGAATCAACTATTTCGACCATCCGCGTCATCATCGTATTGCCCTCTGCTCCCTCGTTGTTCAGAGCATGAAGATCCAGCGTGACCAATCCCGATATAGATAGCGAATTAAGCTTCAACGTTTATCTCCCCTTTCTCAACTTCTTGCTCGATTTTCGGCGCCCTGGCATATCCGTATGCCAACAACAACATGCCGACCAATTCAGCCCCATGCTCTTCGATTAGCCCGATTAAAGCATCGAGGTCTTCTTGTCTTATCACATGCGCCTTAATTTTTTCCGACTCCCAGTTATATTGCTGAACAAAATCGCTTAGCGCCGGGATAAACTCGCTATCGCCGCCTTTTATCTTCTGCTTCCATTCCTGGGCAAGACCAAATCGCACCTCTCTGTTTTTTAATGAGAGCGCATAAATTGTAGCGTTACGAACCGCTCTAGCCACGTTTCTAAATCCTTCATTTTGGATGATTTCTCGCACGAAACCATACCCCCTCTCTAATAGATCATCTAAACCGTTAGCGGAGAACTCCCGGACCCACTCTTTTTGTCCACGCCGCTCCATAACCTTTACGGCAAACCTTGATAAGAAATCGAGCAGCGCAGCAATCTCGCCCGTTAACAGCCATTCCCGATACATTTTTAAGATTGGAATATCGCCCGAGTTGTCCTCGCGAAGAACTTGCAGGCAACCGGCTTCGCCATCGCGATTTTTGTTACCTGCATGCTCTTTTACTATTTTAAGATAAGCATTGGCAGACTCATGATCGGTGACGACAAACCAGGACGGAAGAGGCATAAAGGCATAATTCATCAAAGCTGAGGCCGGGCCCAATCTTTGAAAGTAAGCCTGGTGTAAACCACCGATAACCGATGATGGACGCCGACCAAAAAGACTAATTTCCCGACCCAGGACATCCGAATGCAAGATAAGTATCTCCAGCAATCGCAGGGCTGCATCTATGTCCAAACGTATCCCGCCAAAAAGAGAAAGGCCGAGTAAACCGTTGCGCAGCTGCCTAACTGCGTTTACCCCTATATCGCCCGGCTCGATTACAAAAACCTTGAAATCATCGCCAACCCGGTATGCCAACATGGCCGCATATGTCCCTCTAAACTTAAGCCACTCATCCATGCCGTTTATAACGGCCTTATTAATAGCGCCTGGCGACGTAGAGTCGGGCTTGGGCCTATGCACACCCTTACCTGCGGTTGGATTAAATACCTGACTGTTGCTGATTTCAGGGAATGGTTCCGAACATTGGCTATGTTCCAGAATCGACTTGACATGATTTTTTATAACATCCTGGTTATCAACTATCCAGCGATAAAGTTGTTTGTCGCCGCTCCAGCCCTTTCTCATAGATGCAAGAAAAGATGCCATGCGGTATTCCAAGCCTGGCCCCTCCGGCGCATCCAAGCCCTGCTCTCTGAGGGCTGCTTCAAGCCGCTCACGCTTTTTATCTTTGGCCTGCCGGAATTCTTTTGCAACCTGAGCTTTCTTTTTTTCTCGTTCGTAATCTATGATCCAGCCATTAGGCTTATCTTTATCCTTAGAATCGAGAATATAGGGATAGCCTGGCGTGATAATCGGCCATTCTTCAATCGGGCCCGGGTCGGCGCCTTCAACTTCGTAAGCCGGGCCCAGGTTGCGAACGCGTACATCCTTCCCGGTCACTTCTGCAAGTAGATCGGCCAGACCAACGGCTTTTAGAGTATCAGCATATGTGCCCGTTAGCTTCTCAACATGCAGTTTCATCTTAAATTCACCTCCTTGGTCGCAAGCTGGTCGCAAAGGCGAACCAGCCGTACAAGATACCAGTATAGCGGTAGATACAGTTCATCCTCATCCAGTAAAGGATTGATTAGCTCCTCGGAAAATTTCTTGCATTCAACCAGGTCGTGGGGTGCCCTTAGACCGGTGATATTGCCGTTGACGGTATCGCCAATAACCTTCTCGACCTCCTTGATAAACTCAAATTGTCGCACTGAAGAAGTGCGGCCCGAGTGATGGCGGGCTACTGCAGTCATTGCGGCTGTGGCAATGCCCGGCGCAAGCTCCGCACCGCTAAAAAGCCAGCCTGCAAGCGCAAAGGCCCCTTCCGCCGCGTGAGGCGGTCGCTGCGGCATGCTGCGCATCAGAGCTGCATCTTTTACCGGGTCATAATCCGTATGGGCTAACGGCTCTTGCGGAGCCGATTTCGTGTTCTTTTTCAATTGCCAGGCTTTTGCAAAAGATTGCCAGCCTACAGAAAGCTTGCCTGTATCATGCAAGCTAATTAAAACGCCGGACAGCCATCTTAGTTCTTCATCGCTAACATTGAGGAGCAAAGCCAAATCATTCAATCCCCGTTCATAAAATTGGGAGATTCTTTCGAAAGCATTAAGGCTTCGCTCTGAATGTTCTTTAAACGTCTCCATTTTATACCGGTAAAGAGGAATCGGCGGCCTGCCGAGGTATCTAACCTTAGGGGCTGAGCCTGAGACGCCAAGCGTTAATCCAAGTTTGCTGGAGTACGACGCTAGATTTGGATGTAAAACGACATACCACGCGCCTGCAACATCCTTCTTCGAGTTTTCAATTTGGCGCCAGGAAATACCTGCCCATACATCATCATCGCTGTCGTTAAGCTCGGCCAACCAGGCTTGCCCAGAAGTACCTTTCAACGCCTTTTTTAATGTAAACCTCGGAACCGAAAGAGACATCGGCCACTTTTTAAAGCTGAATTCAATTGAGCTTGGATTAGCGGCAACAATTATCTGGACGCTATCTATATCGCGTATAAGAGCCCGTACTGCCCCAGAGTCATCGCCTGCCATGGCGGCAGCAACTCTTTTACGGTGAGAATGGACAGAAAACCCTTCAACAAAACTACTCTCCGGCTTACCATGCACGGCGTCGATTAGGTCTCGTTCTTGTGCAAAATCAATTATAGCCCGTGCAGGCGGTAAAATGTTTCGGGTTTCATCGATAAGACCTTGATTATACGGTGCTGCTTTAGCGGGTTCAGGCAGTTCATAGATATATACATCGCCTTTTCCGCCATAGCGGGCACACCGCCCGGCCCTCTGCACCAGCGAGTTAATCGGCGCTATCTCGGTGTGCAAAGTATCGCAAGAAATATCCATCCCCGCCTCAATAACCTGTGTAGTCACGAGGATGATTGAATCATCCTGCGCCTGGGCGTTTTTACCAAATCGCCTTATAATCTCGGACTCTATATTGGCGCGATCATCCGGGTAGAAGCGCGAGTGAAGCAAAAGCACGTCGGTGCCTGACGACGCGGTTTCTTTAATGTTTAAGTACAGCGCCTGTGCCCGGTTCACAGTATTACACAATGCAATGGTCCTGTGCTTATGAACCGAGGCAACGGAGGAAACATCAATGGGTGTGCCTGTAAAAAACCAGTCGCGCTTGCGTTTTGATTCAGCCGGTAGCATTAACCGTTCATCGTCTTTTAGCTCGACCTTCTCCGCTTCTAAAATTGAGGCAAGCTGTTGGCAGCCGGCATTGCTAAGTGTTGCTGTCATTATCACTACCTTTACAAGACTGTTTAAGCGATCGATCATCTCAATTGCGGTCGAAAGGCTCTTTTCCGCCTCCAAAAGATGGAATTCATCGAGTACGATTTGCGCACCCACAAGTGCGCCCGCGTTGATGTTGGAAAGTCTACGGGGCAACGACAGCGGCATATTAATATACGACGATAGCAGCTGATCGATTGTGGTAAATACAATGTCGCCTGCAAATAGCGGATCGTCCTGGCTTTCGCCCGTTTGGATTGTAATATAAAGCTTACTGTGTTGCCTGTAGCCTCGATCTTTTCCTGAAATAGCGATATTTTCTTCACCAAAGGCCTCTTTTGCTGCCCGAACAACATCAGCATGCAAACTGCTTGCCAGAGTTCGCAACGGCAGCGCATAAATCAGACGATCGGCAAAGCATGGCCGCCTATTACCGGCATCGCTAGCCCTGGCAAATCTCGCATGAATAAACGGCGCCACTGCCGCCCATGTTTTACCTGAACCGGTTGGTGCTATAAGTAGCACATTACGGCCGGATATTATCGCGTCTGCGACCCTTTCCTGATATCGATATGGAGTAAAACCGGTTAACTTTTTAAATGTCGCGCTAAACATAAAGGCCAACTTCTCGTCTTTTGAGATATATGGTTATGCATAGAAAAAGGAGTGCGTTTGCCTGCGCTGCTGAATACAAACAGGATAAGTTACGTTCTCAGTTGCTTTGCTTTGGGTACTGTTATGACCATATATTGCGATTATTTAACCTACCACAACTTCCTGAACAGCGTCCTGCCCAGCACTTTGTTCTTTGCACGGC
>PFFU01000088.1:3291-3756 GCA_002783345.1 Candidatus Aquicultor secundus | reverse complement strand
TGGCGACAACCTCAGCATCCCGGCTAATTCTTGCCAACTTGTAAAGTAATCTGGTGATTTTCATTTTCATTGCCCCCAACCGTCTGGATAACAATAACTCGATTGTTTAACGTGTTTCGACGCCAAAGTAGCTACTTCCTTCTAATTTCGTACACTTATTATGCAATTACAGCGCCACAAATAACGTGAAACCGCGCTTTGCCCCCCACACAACGACATAAACAAGATATGGCCACCCCAGATGCAACCGATAGGATAATAATAGCACAGCAGGCTGTCAGCTGTTTGACAGTTAATAATTTCTTGGCACATTTTTGGTATACTTCTTTTATAATTCCAGAAGACAGTGGGTTGTAAGGCAAGAAATATTTAAACATGTGTTGCAATTGCAGTCGCATTGCAGTCGCAGTTACTTGGAAATACTTATGAACAAGGTTAAAATTATAATGTTGATATGAAGACTTG
>PFFU01000088.1:0-3282 GCA_002783345.1 Candidatus Aquicultor secundus | reverse complement strand
GAGAGGCTCTTGAAAATGTAAAAGATGCTATTGAGGGGTACATTCATGTACTAAAAAAGCATGGGGGAGATTGAAAGTGTAGCGGTCGCTATTGCATGACACCGAGACTACCTGCTCTAAAGCCAAAAACCGCCTATTCGCCCGCGTACAATTTATCCATTTGCTCGGCAATTGCGGCTATACGTCTTTTGCTTTACCTTGAACAATCACCCGTATACGGACAGCCCTCGTAGCACTCATCCGGCATCCCTGGGTCTATCTCCTCGCTTACCATTCTCATTTTCTCGTCGCGAGCCTCTATAAACCACTGCCTGAGTTCGTCGTCTATCAGGTGATAGTCCTTATCAACAAGCAACCTTCCATTATCAAAACGAGCATAAATAATGCAACCCAAATTCACAGGATATTCGTAAAGTGATTCCATAACTAGCGCGTAGCCAGCGGTTGTGAGCCTGTGAAAGTCACTGGGCTCGCCGAATTTGAGATCAAGGATAGTGGTTTCATAATAACGATAGGCATCGGTAGAAAGATGACTGCTTAAGCCGAGAAACGACCCGTCAAGGTTATGCTCAACGCTTACCGGAATCGCCAGAGCAACAAGAGAGTCGACTCCGAGTCTGGGCTGCTTTGAAAGAACAGTATCAACCTGCGTAATTATCGCATTGAGTTGGTGGCGCCAGACAACGGCGATTCTATTCTTAAGCTCCGTTAATTCATCCTGATTTAAATCGGTTGCAGCTCGATCCAGTGCAGAGTAATCCGGATCGCGCAATTCCTCCAGAGCGTTAGCAGCCAAACTGACGTCGGTCGTATAGATCGCGCGCTTTGCCTCGATAATAAGCTTGGCAAGCGCAGCATGAAGGATGCCCCCAAACATCATCGCTATATTAGGCTGTACCTCAATACCCTGAACACGTTTCATGTAAAGGTCGCGGGCGGTAGCGCAGTAGTATCCCGCAACTTCGTAAAGCGCGAGCTTTATATCGTATATTGGCTCTAGCGGCGGCATGTTCCAGTTCCAGCCACGTAACTCATCGGCCACAACCATTTTGCGGGCTTTCGGTAGAAGCCCTCGCGTTAAATCTTTTCTCTCTTCCTCGGTCGGAAAGTACATAGAATCTCCACCTCACGTTATTACTTTGCGTTTATGTAATATCGGCGCAAAATCGAGCGAACTCGCAGTCGCGGCAACGGTTCTTGCGCCTATTCGCCTCCGGCATCGACTCCGTTGCTATCATCTGTCGTATCTCGCCAAGTACACGCTTGATATGCTCACGCATGTTCGGAGTTATCTCGATCTCATACACACGCCTGTTCGGTATATAATGGATAAAGCCACGCCGTACGTAACGCCTTGGTTTTAACGGTCCCCGGCATATAACCCTGGGCTTACCCCTTACGAATAGTTCGTCCTCAAGCAGCATAGCGTATGCGGCAAGTTGGTACTTATGATTTAACGAAAGCCCTCTAGCGGACATTTTGAACTCAACAGGAATCGCCTCGCGACGTGTAAAAATTGCCATATCCAGCGCGCCGACAAGCCCGAGACGCTCTGATCTCAACCGCAAATTAAAACGCCTTTCGCCTTTTATGAGCTGGTACTTAACAAGGGAGCGCCGCTTTTGAAGTCCCTCCTCGCGCTTGTGTGATTGCTTGCCGAATTCCATTTTGGTCGTAGTTGGCCTAATTAAGGTCATACAATAGGTGAAATAGATCACGCGCGGACAGAAGAAATACTGTTTGATGTCGGTTACCGTAAGCTCTATTGATGATATCGATTTTTTATTGTTCATCATTACTTCCTCGCTGGCCGTCATTCTTCTCGCTGTATTTAGCCTTACTCGTCATCCTCAGACTCAACAACAGCGATCTCTTTCATTAAACGCAAATCTTTATCGCAAAGCGGATAGATGCGAATATTGCCGGTATTTTCGCTAAGCGTGTGCTTTAGTTTTAATAAAAGCTCTTCCCTGCGATTGTGGTTAAGCTCGCCGATAAAGGCGCTATACTGGATTCGCAGCAGCCCCGAGTCTTTACAGCGCTCCGATATCTTGTTTCTGATGCGGTCATTCGGGATATCGTAAATAACTAACGTTTGCACATGGAAAACCCCTATTTATACGGTTGCGCTAGCCTTATATTTGTTATAACCAGCTACCAACCTGCAAGAAATGGTTTGTAAGGCTTTTCACGCCGTACATAGGCGGCAACGGCCCGCGCCTGTCGCTGGATAATCGTCCGCAATGTGAATTTTTTGCGCTCATATGTCTCTCTAGCCTCAAGACGCTCCATTATCCTCTCGGCCAGGTCTCTTCTAGTTTTGTCGTCCAGCTTGCCGTCAACAACTCGCCAGTCGGCATTTCTGCCAAGCATACCCAGAATTGTCTTATCCACGACAGGCTGTCTGAACTCTTCGATTAAATCGAGCACAAGTGATGGTTTGCCTGAGCGGTCAACATGCAAGAACCCCGCGTATGGATCAAGTCCGGCAAGAGCGATAGCCATTGCTATCTGCGAATACAGGATTCCATAACCGTAGTTCAACAGCGAATTAACGATATCGGTCGCGCCGCGCTTTTCACGGGATGTAAAGCTGTACGTTGCGGGAATTATTCGAGCGACTGATGACCAATAAATACTTGCCGACCGGCCCTCTAGATTAAGAATGCTTTCTCTTCCTTCATCAATGCACTCGACTATTAACCCATCCAGTGATTTTTTTATATCTTCTATCTTGGATACGTTAGTCCTTAATAGCTCGTAGGCCTCAGGGTCGGCGGTTTTTCGATATTTCGAAGCGTATTTAAGAAGGTTGACTTGGTTAGAAATCTTGCCGCGTGCGAATTGTTTCGCAAGCTCAAAGCCACGGTGGTCATTATAAGCCACCATTTGCTCACGCCGCGTGATAACAGTGCCCTGTAGGTGCGGTGATTGTATTATGGCGTACGGTTTGCCATCCGAGGATAGGAAAGTTAGCGGTATACCGGCTACAGCGCACTCCTTAATTACATCGGATGATAATGACACGCCGTTTGAGGTAATAAGCACCTGGTTTATCTTAAAAAACGGCACTTCTTCCTTAATCTTGCCGTTTTCTTTTATTACCAAACGCTCGCTTTTCTTGCCTAAGAAATATCCGAATTCAGAAACGATAATATCCATACCGGCCACCTAAGCCTTGCTCGCTAATTAATGCCATGTATGATGTATATCGTATACACCGGTGAATTCTTGAATAGTCAAGTGTTAGTATATAGAGATTCGGGTTTATTGATACTAATG
>PFFU01000131.1:11984-15463 GCA_002783345.1 Candidatus Aquicultor secundus | reverse complement strand
GTATGCAGCAAAGCCTCGCGAATTAGCTGCGGCGATGCGCTCTTGTTTGCCTCAAGAAGGAGTGCGATTATGCCGCTTACGTGCGGGGCGGCCATGCTGGTTCCGGTGGCCGATGTGTAGTGGGCGTTGACCTGTTTACCTGCGCGGGTTCCGGTGGCGCGCACCGATACGATATCGACGCCGGGTGCGACCACCTCGGGTTTGAGCCGATCGTCGGCCGTCGGACCGCGTGAGGAGAACTCGGCGACCAGACCGTTTGCCGTGGTGGCGCCGACCGTTATCGCCATGCGGGCCGCCGCGGGACTGCCTATCGTTCTTCGCGCGGGCCCGTCGTTTCCGGCTGCGACGCATACCACCACGCCGGCTGCGACCGCCATATCGCAGGCCTCGCAAAGCATATCGGCGCCATCGGATGAGCCGCTTGAGCCGAGCGAGAGGTTAATGATATCGGCTCCCAAATCAACCGCCCACTCGATGGCGGCCATAACATCGCTCGCTCTGCCGCTACCGTCGGCCTGCAAGACCTTACCGGCTAAAATCAGCGCATTTGGCGCCATTCCTTTGTATTTGTCATCAGAATATGCGCCGCTGCCTGCGGCGATTCCGGCAATATGGCTTCCATGGCCGTTGCTGTCTTTAAATCCTTCGAGGGTAAAGTCTCTGGTTGCAACGATGCGCCCTGCAAAATCGGGGTGATCCGTGTCGATGCCGGTATCAATTACCGCCAACATTACTCCCTTACCTGTATAGCCGGTCTGCCGGACTGCAGGTGCTCCGAGCGGGCCGTCGGACTCGTCAAGGACCGCGTAGACCTTCTCGTCTTCTTCGATCCTCTCAACCCAGGGCTCCTGGGAAAGTCCTTCGATGTGACCGGCCGGTATCAAAAGCGACACGGCGTTTGCCGTTTTAAGCACATGGCGAATGCTTACAGGGGGCCTTTTAATAAGCTCTTCTATAAGTTCTTTCTCGAGCATGCGCATTTTTATGATAACGTGCACTTGCTCGTCCATTGGTAGTTTTGAAATTCTTTCGGCCAATTTAGCCGCAACTCGCATGTGTACCTCCTTGTGGGGTGGTGCTGGGTAGTATTATAAAATCGATGTTAGACCGATATTAGATTGGTTATAGGGTCGCTCTGCTTTCGGTACGAATTACCTTGCGTCGATGTAACCGAGCAACAGGCCGATAACAACGGCGATAAGCCAGCAAACAGCCATAAAGCCCAGTGCCTTGCGATATCCGACCCAGCGCCCCAACACCGACAAAACCGGAAAATTTATCAGTGGTGCGGTAAGCATAAGCGAAACCGCGGCGCCGAGATTCATCCCTTTATTTAAAAGGACGCTTAGCAGCGGGATCTCCGCACCTCCGACAAAATAGAAGGGAATCCCGATAAGGGCCGCTTTGAGCGCCGAGAAGGGCCCGCCCAGGAGCGCCTCGACGGTCGCCTTCGATACCACCACGTCGACCAGGGTCGCCAGGAAAAGGCTTAAGAACAGCCACGGCAGCATAACCCTGGCCAGGCCGAGCAGGTTGCGCCAGACGCCGGCAAGTGTCACGCTGCCGCCGGCGTTGTTGATATCTTCTGCTGAGACTTCAGAAAAGTCCCGGCTGAAAAGCGTCTCTACATCCGAGTCCATGGCGACCGCCGCAAGCCGCGGCTCTATCAGCTTGACGATAAAAAGCGACAGGGCATAAACAAAAAGAAGCGCCACCACCAGGCGTAATATCATGAACTGTACGCTTACCATAGATGTCATGATAAGGGCCGATAAGCCGGCGCCGGCGCCGGCGATAAATGTGAGAACCGGCGTCCACTGTGCGCCGCTTCGCCTGGCTATGGCGGCCATGGAAACGCGAAAGGCGGGTGTTGCGGGGATCAAGACGCCCAAAAACGCAGAGACCAGAGTCTCCCGATTTTTCATCTGTTGGAGCAATTTATCCAGCCCGCGGGCTGGGAAATACTCGACAACCACCGCGGATATTACAAGTGCTATAATAAAAAACGGGAGAATGTCGATGACCAAGCCGCGGAATGTTTGCAGTATCTGTACAAAGATCAAGGCTATCTCTCCCGATAAAGTATTTTACTAAGTTTAACCGCTTTTCAATAAGGCTTTCAACTTAAACCGAGATATTTTAAAATCATCACAGCGATTTTAAGCGCCACGAGACAGCCGTAGCGAAGCGAGAGATACTTGGTGTTGAAGGGATAGAGATGTCACCTAAACGCGCCTTGCGCCGGATTACGCGTGACAGGCGGGACGCCTTGTGTGATGATGAGCGCCAATGTAAGGCTTTAGCCATAAAAGAAATATTTTTCGCCCAGCCGGAGTTTAAAAAGGCTAAGGTAATACTCTTTTACGCGGCTTTCGGGAGCGAAGTGCCGACGCTCGATATGATGGAGGATGCCCTGCGACTCGGCAAAGAGGTCATCCTGCCGATTACCGACGTTGAGACCAATGCCCTCGTGCTTAGACAAGTCTTCGATCTCGAAGGCCTGCAGCCGAGCAAATACGGCATTCCCGAACCGGTTATCGAGAAAACCGCCCACTGTGAGGCAAGCCGCATCGACCTCGTGCTGGTGCCCGGTATGGTCTTTGATGAGGCCGGCAATCGTATCGGCTACGGCGGCGGTTACTACGACCGCTTTCTACGGCAGCTCGACCCATCGGTTTCCTGGGTATCCGTTGCATTCGAGCTGCAGATCGCACCCCTTATCCCAAAAGAGAGCCATGACCTGCCGGTTGATAAGATCATTACCGAGCAGCGGGTTATCGATACCCATGGGGGACGGTTGCGAGAGCGGAATCCGTCCGGGGATAATCTCTAAATCACACCAACCCGAATTTCCAAAACACCAGGATGGCGATGGCGGCTGCTACGAGTGAGCCTGTTATAAGTTGGGCTGGCGTGTGCTTGTTGAGGGTGAGGCGGGCCCAGAATATGACGGGGATTAAGAGAATGGCCGGGGTTGCGGTTACGCCGAACAGAGCGATGAGGGCGACGACGGTTGCAGTTGCGCCGGCGGCGTGCAGGCTAATCTTCCAGAAAATGGTGGTCGCCGTGATCGCGGCGCCGGTGATGACTACCATCCACGAGACCGCTTTTACAGCGGCCGGGGCCCCGATTATGTATACGGCAATTAATCCCAAAGCCGCACAGGCAAGCGAGAACAAAAAGGGCTTAATCCTGTCTTCGCGCCTGCTGATGTGGGCGTCGCTTACCATCTTCAACCGTATCCTGCGGTTAATATCCCAGAGTGGAAGGGCGCTAAAAAAGAGCGCTGTTACCAGCCAGTAAAGAAGGGCCGTCTTAAGGCTTCGCGACGAGACGATGGCTACGAGCAGGAAGAACGGGGCCGACAAGTAATAGGGGTTAAAGATATCAGATATGCGACTGGCTACTTTTTCGCGGTTCAAAAATCTTCACACCACCCATCTTCTGCTTCCGATAGGCCACATTAATCTCCGCCCCTA
>PFFU01000131.1:5503-11876 GCA_002783345.1 Candidatus Aquicultor secundus | reverse complement strand
GCAAACATATGTATATAGACGGCGAACCCGTATTTTACCACCTCTGAGGCGAATCCCGCCACAAGGGTGCCGAGCCAGACATCCTTAAACTTAAGCTTAACGTTCGGCACGAACCGGTAGACGGTTAAGAAAAGCAACAGGGTCGATATAAAGCCGATGGCGTAGGATAAGAACGTCCAGGCAAAGGTTACAACCTGTCGCGGGAAAAACAGGTTTAACACCTGGTCCCGGAATACCGAAGCAACCGACGTTGCCCCAAACGAGATCAACAGGAGCAACATGATGAGCAAAAACACTCCTAGCGCGATAAGACGTTGGATGATGATATTCCTCGTCTCTTTAACCTCGTAAACAGCGTTGAGGGCTACTCCGAGACCGCCGAATAATCCGGTTGCCGACCAGATAAGGCCGATCAGCGCGATAACGCCCGCGCTTGGCCTGTGAGCGATGAGCTTATTTATAGTATCCTGTACGGCCTGCTCTATCGTCGTTCGTATGGTGTCGGTAAGCGATGGAAGGCTCTTGAAGACATAGGCGATGATCTGCTCGCGCAAGGCCGGGCTCTCAAGAAAATAACCGAGCGCGATACCGACGAGAATAAGGATCGGGAAAAGGGAGAGAAACGTAAAAAAGGCGATGCCGGCGGCGAGCAAAAACCCGTTGTGTTCGTTGAACTTGAAATAGATCGTTACCGCGAATTTATAGATGTTTTTCAGCCGTTGCACTGGGTGCCGCTCCTTTGTTCCTGTTCCCGGCGCGTCTAAGGTTTTGCTTGAATTGATCCATTCCTAATTCGGTCTCAGATGCCTCCTTTCCTTTAATTAAGTTGCGCTCGAGGCGAAATTCCATCTCGGCGCCCGTTACCGCCAGGCTATCGATAGCAACCAGCTTCTTCTTAGAACTGTCTATATTAAGGAGGTCAAGCGTATACGGTACCCCCGCTTCATTCTGGAATGTGCGCAGGCCCGCCGCTCCGGTAGTGCCCGCGTTGTCTATTACGCAGCCATTCTTTTCGGTAAGCCCGGCCTTGTGCGTGTGGCCCACCAGGACAATCGGAACCTGTCCGAGGAGGCCCCGCACCGCTTTTGGATTATGCACCGCAAGGATGAGCGGTTTTTCTGGCTGAGATTCAAGAATACGTTTGACTTTAAGCCGGAACGTCGCCATCACCGCGTCGTTGGCCGGGGCTACTTCAGAGCTTGCCGATGCCGGATCGGCCATGCCCAGAATCGTTATCCCTTTAACTGTGACCGGTTTTCCATCAAGGAATACCACGTTTTTGATTTTGCGCATAAACGAAGCCGTGGCCGACGAGTCATGATTTCCCGGTACGTAGACATACGGCACGGGAAGCGAGGAAATCCCTTCGGTGAGCTTGGTCTCAACCGGCGTGCCGAAATCGGTGATATCGCCGGTGTCGATGACAAGGTCAACGTTAAAGTCCTTGACGACCCGCTTGATCAAATCCAGCGCCACCGGGTTGTTGTGGATATCCGAGACATGGAGCACCTTGATCGTATCTTCCTTGATGGGGTGCCAGGCATCGATTTTCGAATAGAAGCTGTCTACGTTTGCGGCGATAGCGCGTATTTCGTTTCTGAACGCCTTGATATCGCCGAGGCGTTTGGCTATCTCTTCGGTCGCCCACGGCGCCGCCGTTAAAGCCCCGCTATAGCTCGGCTGTTTGAACGCGTAGACGTTAAATGTTGCGTACGTTCCCCAGAGGAGCACCCCAACGAAAGCGACCCCCACGAAGGTGCCCGCAACCGCCTTATAGATGCGCCTGCGCGGTGAGAGGGCGGCGCCCAGCATCCCCCCGATGGCGGCAAGCACTATGAGGCGAATGACAAACTGCCTGAAAGCCTTTTTGCCCTCTGTCTCGATTTTCTTGACCAATTCGCCGCCGGTATCGATTTTATCGGCGACCTGGCCGATCTCGTGCGGATAGATGCGCTCCACCCCGACCCGTATACGAAGCGGTGTCTTATGCGTTGCTGCCGTGACCTCGCCGAACGGTGGGATGGCAAGCTCGGTCTGCCCGTGCGCGGAGGGTTCTATCCCAAAGCCCAGGCGAAGTCCATCAACGTCATAGGAGGAGTAGCCAAACAAAAGGGCAAAGGTACCGCTTGCAACTATCGCGATTATCAGGGCGACGGCCCAGGAGGAGAGTATCTTTCTAACTACGTCGGGCAAAAAAACCACCAACAGACTTCCTAGATACTTATAAAAGATTTATTAGAGACTTATTAGAGACTTGCTAAAAACTTATTGGCCTAGCGAATAAACGATACCGGCGCGCCGACATGCCCGCGCACGGGGATCTTGAGTCCATCCAGTGCAAATTGGATATTTATCTGCCATCCGACAAGCGCTTTTAGTTCCAGGCGCATCAGCGGAAATTTCGGGTCGTCTCGTATGATATAGAAACCATTTTGCAGGTAGAACTCGATAGGCCCGAGGGCGTGCTTCTCGTCCCGCGTCGCAAACGTTTCTATGGCTTTCACTTTGCGCTTGACCAGGCTTGCTTCAACCGATTGCAAAAGCACTCGGCCAAGACCGCGCCCGCTTGCATAGGAGCGAACGTATAAACACGTCAAAAGGTATGCGTCATCGCTGACCGGGGTTGAGAACCGTTGCGCTCCCGGAAAAAATCTTGCGGGTCCGTACTGGGCGTAGGCAAGTGCCTCGTTGTCGACGTAAATCATCTTGCCGCACGCACCGCACTCTCTAATAAGGCGCCTCATGCGGTCTGCTTTGGCTTCATGCGCCCGCTCGGGGTCGGTCTCTGTCGGCAATCCTTCCCAGCGCGTGCAGCTTGCGCACTCCAAACCGGAGCGCAGCAGCGTCTTTGGCGTTACCGGCACTATTTTTCTGCGCATAGCGATCCCTCGAAATCGATGAAGTTCCTCTTATTTAATTGTAGGCAATACTCGCCCGACTGCAAGTTCGTGCGCTTTCTCTCCCACCAATCAAAAAACCGCTTGTAACCAGGCAGGTTGCCCGATATCAAGCGGTTAATATTAAAAGTTTAAAAGCCCGGCTGCAATAAGTCTATTTGGATTCTTCTTCCTTTTCTTCCGGTTTCTCGGCTGGTACTTCAACCGGTTTTTCAGCTGGTGCTTCGGCTGATGTTTCAACCGGTGTTTCGGCTGGTTTCACAGCCGGCTTTTTAGCCGGTTTCTCCGTTACCTCTTTGGTCTTTTGCTCGGCGGTTGAAACCGCTTGCTCGGCTTCCTCGGCCGCTGCGTTGATCTTTTCGCGCACCGTTTGGGATGCGGACTCAACGCCGGTTACCAGGCGCTCTCTGGCCTCCTCGATGCGGCCCCTTAACTCCATGCCCCGCTCGGTCGCCATGCCGCGTACCCGGTCGAATTGATCCCCATATTTCTCGCGGCCTTCCTCCATCATCTCCTCGGCGCGCTCTTTAAGGCGCTCCCTGGTTTCTTGGCCAGCGCGCGGTGCAAGCAACAATCCGCCGACCGCGCCGACCGCGCCACCGACCACGAAGGCAAAAAACCTCGCGATCTTGCCTTTTCCTGTGTGTGCCATATAACAACCCTCCAAATTAAATTAAACTTTGCTCATTCTAATGAGCTACCCAACTTGCGCTGTTTTTAAACAGCTTTCTTGCGCTTGAGTGCAAACCCTACCAGCATCTCTACGAGATCATCGAACTCGATGCCGTGTGCGGCCGCCGACATCGGCAGCAGGCTTGTCTCGGTCATACCCGGGCTTGAGTTAAGCTCGAGTACGTACGGGTCGCCTTTCTCGCTTACCATGATGTCGATCCGTGAAACATCGCGGCAATCCAACACGGTGTGTACCTTTATTGCGATGTCCTGAATCTTCTGAAGGAGGTCCTTCGGAAGCCTTGCCGGGATATGGTACTCCGCCTGGCCCATCGAGTACATCGAGTCGAAGTCGAAAAACTCCTTGCTCGTGCTGATCTCGATCACGGGAAGAGCTTTCGGGTCATGGTCGCCCAGGACGCTCACGCTTACTTCGACACCCTTGATGTACTGCTCAATGATTACCTTGTCGTCGTAGCTGAGCGCACCGATCAAGGCGCCGGGAAGCTCTTCTTTGGTGTGTGCGATCTTGATACCGAGGGCCGAGCCCTGTCCGGCGGGCTTTACGACAACCGGCAGGCCGAGGCTTTCCACAACGTCATCAAGGACCGCCGCCGCCCCCATCTCGCGGAAGCTGCCGGCGGTCAGCGTATAGTACGCCGGCGTTGGGATGCCTTTTCGTTCAAATATTTCTTTGGAGAGTGCTTTGTCAAAACTAACGGTACTGGCATAAACGCCGGGCCCGGTATACGGGATGCCCATGATCTCGAGCAACTCCTGCACCGTGCCGTCCTCGCCGTACTTTCCATGCAGTGCTATATATACTAGATCGACCGGATTCTGCCTGAGGTTATCGACGAGGTTTTCATCCACGTCGAGCTTGATGACCTCAAAACCTTTCTCCCTTAACGCTTCAAATACCCGATGGCCGCTCTTAAGCGATACATCGCGCTCGAGCGAGCGGCCTCCCATGAGAACCGCTATCCTTTCTCTCACAGCCGTATCCCCCATTTCACTGGCGTAAAAACTCCCTTCGAACTCACTTCGTTTTGTTAAATCCGTTAACTAATAATGTACAACGTTTTGCGTAACGATTGTAAATAACACTACTTTTTCTCGGGCGTATATCCACGCATAAGCGACTTGTAAAGAACTAGTTGGTGCTTGATAACTCCGCCCAGGCGTTTTATTCCCTCATCGATTACTTCGGGAGGGCAATACGAGAAGTTAAGCCTCATATTACTCTTGCCGCCCTCGCTCGCAAAGAACCCCCTGCCGGGCACGTAGGCCACTTTGGCCTCACGGATGGCTTCTGCCAACATCTCGCCGGAATCGAGCCCATCGGGCAGTGTCGCCCAGATAAACAGCCCTCCGTTGGGGCGCGACCAGCTTGAGCCTTCCGGAAAGTACTCCTCAAGCGCATCGAACATCGCATCGCGACGGTCTCTATAGAGGTCGATCAGCACATCGACGTTGTGTCGCCAATCAAACGAGTTCATGTACTCCTCGGTTATCCGCTGGGAAAACGAACTCGTGCATAAGTTGGCCGCCTGCTTGGCGTTTATTAGTTTTTCCAGGATGGCCTTGGGTGCGATAACCCAGCCCAGGCGCATGCCCGGGGCAAATATCTTGGAGAAGGTCCCGAGATAGACGACATTTTCATCCACCGCGCGCAGGAGCACCTTCGCCTCGCCGTCAAAGCGCAGTTTGCCGTACGGGTCGTCCTCTATAACGAGAAACCCGTATTTATCCGCAAGCTCGAGCACTTTGAGGCGCCGGTCCGCCGACATCGTAAATCCCGCCGGGTTCTGAAAGTTGGGGATAACATAGAGAAACTTCGGCTGAATGCCCTGCCTGGAAAGCTCTTTAAGCTTGTCTTCTAAAAGGTCGACTTTCAGGCCATCGTCATCCATGGGGATGCCGACGACGTTGGGCTCATAGCCCGCAAAAGCCTGCAGCGCCCCCAGGTAGCTCGGTGCCTCGACCAGGATGGTATCTCCTTTTCCGATGAATATCTTGCCCAGAAGCTCGAGCGCCTGCTGTGCGCCATCGGTGATAATCAAGTCATCTACGCCGATCTTAACGCCGCCTTCGGCCATCATCCCCACGATCTGGCGCTTGAGCGCCTCGTATCCTTCCGAGCTGCCGTACTGCAGGGCTTCGGGGCCCTCGCGCAGCATCACCCGCTGGGTTGATTCCACAATCTGATGAACGGGAAACACCCGGGTATCGGGCAGGCCCCCGGCAAACGATATTATATCCGGGCGCGCCGCGACCGCCAGCATCTCCCGTATCTCCGAGGGCTTCATTTGGCTTACCCGCGGCGCGTATAGCTTTGTCCACTGGTCTAATCTAAACTCCGTCATTATCTTACCTTCGGCCCAGCACGCTACCACTTTACTCTGTCTTTATAGACAAAAAACCCCTCATCCCAACGGGACGAGAGGCTTGACTTTCCGCTCGCGTTACCACCCATCTTCGCCGCTACCTCACGGTTGCGGCCTTATGGAGTCGCACGACCCCGGTGATAACGGTACCTCCGGTCGGGCTTACTTTTTGATTCTGCCCGACTGCTCAGGGACGGCTTCCCAGCTAAACCAGGTACCGGCTCCCAGCCACCCCGGCTCTCTTACACCGTGATCTAACCGTACTCTTCCCTTCTACGCACATCTATGTGTTACTTATTGTGTACTAATTGTGCTCCATTTTAAAGTATTATGATAGTTGAGAGAGCCGGCAAAGTCAAACCACAACCAGCCCCCGCCAGCCAGCCTGATGGTTGCAGAGGGGGGTTTTACCGGCCT
>PFFU01000131.1:4035-5462 GCA_002783345.1 Candidatus Aquicultor secundus | reverse complement strand
TGGGCCGTCCACTTCACTATTTGCACTTGTTTTGCACTTGTAATTCTCTCTCACCCCATCGACTGGCTTCTCGTACTTAAAATAACATCACCCTGCTATCTCACTGGCCTTTCATGGTCTGGCTGCTCGATTACACATCAAGGCCAACTTTGTAGTCGCCGACTGATTAAGTAGTGTATTTTATGGGAAATATTATCCTTAAGCTTAAAACAATAGGGCATCTGAGCTTGTGTTATTGATAGCTCCCAAAATGTATTTTTCTCGAATTTACTTTCAACTTGCCCTCACCTCTGTTAGACTATAGGCTACAGTACTAGGGATAGTGATTTATATGGGCGACAACTCTCTAGAGCAAGAATTCTATTTCCAGTGGCACATCACCGAAAGGTGTAATCTTCGCTGCCAACACTGCTACCACGAATCCTATAAATCCACAGGGGAACTCGAGTTCACACAGCTTAAAGAGGTTCTAGCCAAAATCGAACAGGCACTTACCGTGTGGCAAAAGGTCGGCTCTCTCTCGCTGACTGGCGGCGAGCCGTTCGTTCGTAAAGACGATTTGTTCAATCTAATAGATACAATCGATGAAAGTGACGTCATCGATTACTTCGATATCTTAACCAATGGCACATTAATCTCCCCTGAAGATGCAAAACGCTTACAACAATCACGTAAGTTACGGCGGGTTCAACTCTCCCTTGAATCTCCACACGCAGGCAAGAATGATGCAACCCGTGGCGATGGAAACTTCAATAAAGTCATAAACGCTATTCGATTACTAAAACAAAATGACCTTGAAGTTAGCATCATGACTACTATCACGAAAGAGAATAAGAGTGACATTCCTACTCTGCTCGATCTTCTGACTGCCGAGCACGTTGATACGTTTGCAATTGAACGTTTTATACCTGAAGGATCAGGCTTGACTATAAAGAACTTGGCCTTAAGCAAAGAAGAGGCACACGAGGTTTTCGAAAAGATTCATGAAATCGGCATTAATGAAGATCGCGTCCGGGTTTTGATGTACCGCCCTCTGTTTTGCTTAGTTGATAAAGATGATCCCACAGTAGGCGCCATGTGTTCAGTTGGCACAAACGCCCTTACGATCATGCATGATGGAACGCTATATCCATGTAGAAGGCTGCCAATCGCTATTGGCAACATTCTTCAAGAGGGTATTTTTAAGGCTTGGTATGACAGCGATCTTCTATGGTCAATTAGACAAAGTAGCAACCTAAAGGGCAAGTGTGGATCATGCGAGTTAGTTCCCATTTGCAGGGGGTGCAGAGCCATGGCTTATTATGTTACAGGTGATTACTTAGAGGAGGACCCGCACTGTTGGAAACAACCAAATCAATCTACTGCCTTAGCCCAAATATTGCGTTGCGCAAGGTAGATGATCTAAATAAGTACTGGGCGTTTAATCT
>PFFU01000131.1:0-4015 GCA_002783345.1 Candidatus Aquicultor secundus | reverse complement strand
GAGTTTTTAAACGTATTCGAGGTCGAAGAGTTGCAATATAGAGCGGATATTATGGAAATAGTTGGTGAATTTATTAACCAAGCGCTTATAATAGAAAAGAGGTGTAGTCATGAAAAAGACTAAAAAGAGGGCATACGAAAAACCCATTGTAAGAAAACAAGCGAAGATGGAATTCCCGCTCCAGATTATTAATGCCGATAATCGCGAACTCGCTTGCCGGCAATGCTCCTCTTGTCATGGATGCAGGTAGCATTAAAGGATATAGATGAACGAAGAAGATTTTCGAGCACTGGAAAAATTTAATATATTGTACGACCTTGCCATCGATGAAGAGGAGTACAATCAGGGCAAAAACAAAATTATTCTACATATCGGCGGTAAGGGCCAAAAAACTGATGAAGAACTTTTGGAGACCCTTGGATCCGAAGTAAAGACCGACGTAGCCTCATTCCTCTATAATAAAGCAAGCTTCAAGAAGGTCTCAAAGATAACCCTTGAGACAGAATCCAGTGTATCTCTGGAAGCTTTACCATCTGATAATTCTGTCGAGCATGCTTGGTTTAACCTTTTCTTAGCGAAAAGGTTACGCGCGCTATTGCAGCGCGCAGGTAATCCACCAGGCCAACTTGATGAGGTCGCACGCTTCTTGCTAGCAAACCACGCACCATACCCAAGCAAAACAGCTATGTCTCATGATTACGAGATGAATAAGACCTTATACCTTGTTTATTTAAATGAAGTAAGTGCTTGTTATAAGCGTGAGCTATCAATTGGTTATGCTGACAAGGCAATAACATTTATTAAGCAAACCTCAGCGATTGGTGAAAACATTTATGAATTACTGGCTTTATTCAATAAGGGTAGAGGTTTGCAGCATTGCCATCGGCATAGTGATGCTTTAGATACTCTCAACGAGATTCTTAGTGTCTTCGACGAAAATGGCGAGTTATCTAATAGCGATAACGCTAACTACTATATCAGCAACAAATCGCAATATCGATCAGGAAAAATCTGCAGTGAGGATGCAGCCCTCTGGAGAAAATATATTTATTACCCCACCGTTTTGACCTTCGCAGAAATTTTATCCGATTTAAATAGATCTACGGAAATTATAGGAACGCTTGATGATGATTGGCACCATGAGACACCTTATAAGGACAAGTGGCGCAACGTCTTAAGAGCTGATGCTGGAATAGATGGGGATGCCTGGGATGCATGCGATATTACAGCATCTTGTGATTGCAATATCAAATACTGTAAAACACTGCTGGGTGGAAAATCTGCTTTTGATGACAAAAAATATAGAGACAAAGTGCCGATACTGTACCAAAAGTATTGTTCGGTTCTTCTCAGATATGATGTTGAGAAATTTAGGCGAAGTATTATTTGTAAACTCCGTCAATTTAGAGAAAAGGCTAAAAAGATCGAGCAAGGTTCAATTGAAACCTTCAGGGGACAAGATTTACTGGATAAGATAATAAGCATAGAAGATGCCTCAAGTAAATTCAAAACGGACTTTGAGACTTTATTGGAACTTGCAAGAGCAATTTCAGGTGATATGAAAAACTCTGATGAAATTAAGCAAGTATACCTTTTATGGTTAGATTATTATGATGCGCTTAACAAAATAAGACAGTCTATAAAAAATGCAATAGATATCATCGATAAACTTAAACCAAGCGATAAGTCAAAAGATAAGATAAAGACATGGCGAGATCAGCTAGATGCTCGCGCTAAAAAAATAGATTGGAAAAACCATAAGAGTACTATTCAAAACATCTTCAACAGTTGCTTCAAAGAGAACCGTCGGCTGCAAGATAAAGAGAGCCGCCAAGAAACATTTCTTGGGCTTTTAGAAGATATCAATAAGTCAATAGACAATCAAAAGTATAAGAAACTAGAGATGGATGCATTAAAGATAGTTGTGTATGACCCTAAAACGCTTGAATGGAGAAAGGCTAAATATCAACGAAGATTACAGGTGTTAGACCCAAACATCTCCGATCTTCTCTACCGACTACCAAAAACATGTAGCGAGAAGGTTATTGAGTTCTCGGAGATAGTCTATTGCGATAAAGATGACGGGCTGAAATGTAAAGATAGGCCATTTAAAAACTGTACATATGAATTCGATGATGACATAGCAGGTAATGAACCACCAGTAACATGCCGCGCTAATGCGTATTATCAGATCTTACGAAAAAATACTGACAAATTCGATAAACAGTTGATTTACCCATCAGTGCGGCCTATTAAAAACTCATATTGTCTAACGGTCCTTCGAAGATGGCAATCATTCACACCCGCACTATCAAGTGGTATCGAAATTAATAGTAAAGGTGGCGGCTATTTTGTTTACAAAACTGGTACTGATGGCTTAATCGAGGAGGGCATTGTTATCGACCCAGGGTTTGATTTCTTAGAGAATTTCCAGCGTGAAGGGTTCTCAATACGGGACATAACAGCGGTTGTCATGTCACATGCACATGTTGATCACACAGTTGATTTTATTCCGATCATTAGCTTATTCGCAGAGTACAACAAAAGAACGAAAAGCAAAGATAAAAAGCTTCTCGCAATAATGTCAGCCGGTTGTTTTGATAAATACTCGCAAGCAATAACTCAGTCAAAAGAGTATTTTTGTGATGTTATTGTTGCTAACTATAAGAATGGTAATGTTAAGCAACTTCCATCAATAGACCAATTAGAGCATTTTACGATAAATGTTAGAAAAGCATTACACCAGGACTACACTGCATACGATACATTAGGGATAATTATAAGCGCAAGACAGAAAACGCCACAGACCGAGACTGTGAAACCAATAATCGGTTTCACGGGTGATACAAGATGGTGGGAAGGCATGGAGGAACAATACGAAGGTATTGCAGCAATGTGTATAAATCTGGGTGCAATCGTCAACGTGACAAACCGTGAACAAATCAATAGGACCCTAAATAAGCATGAAGGTGTAGAGAAGATCTTGCGTGACGAAAACCATTTATATTGGCCGGGATTTACACTACTAACCGAAAAGCTCACCAACGGACGTAAGATACCGAAATTAATAATCATATCTGAGCTTGGCGAAGAGCTTAAAGGCGGGCTGAAAACAGACTTGGCAAACCAACTAAATGAAACGGCTGAGCAAACACATTTCTTACCTGAAGACGTCGGTTTGACCATTAAACTACTTGGCGATATCTCAAACGAGCCACAACCGAAAACATTTTGCTTTGCATGTGGTTCTTTGGTCGAGCCCAAAGACATAGAAATTGTTCCCTACGGAAAAGAAGAGGCGACTTATTATGTCTGTAAAGCATGCTGGAGTTATCGAGAAAAAATGGTTATGGAGCAAATAAAAGACTACCATGAGAATGGCTGGCTAGTAAAAGTTAGAGAAGATTTATAAATGTCCTATTTGTCAAAAGCGCGCAGATCTCTTATAGCCTCACAAGAATCTTTGCTTTCAAGGTGCATGGAACCTAAGCGTATTTGTAGGATTACATCAATTGCTTATAGCAATCAAAAAGTGGAACATGCACAAAAGGTCGCTTCTTTTATATTAAAAAAGCAACTCAAAGACGGCGGATGGTCAGATACCGAGGAGACGATCTGGTGTGCAAAAGCATTATGTAATTTCGGCGGACACTACCTTCCTAAAATTAACGATGCCTTAAAATGGCTCAAATCGATGCAGCATCCATCGGGCGGCTGGGGTCTAACAAACCGAGACATGCCAAGAATCCCTACAACAAGCCTTGCTCTAGCCTTACTTCCTCAACTGTTTTGTGAATCCGCGTTCTCGTGGTTAGAGAATGAATGGGCAAAAGATATGAAAGCTAAGGTAAAGCTCACCTACAAGGGTGGACTCACACTTATGGCATTTGGACGAAACGCGATCCAACCGAAAAACCCCAGTCTCATCGAGCAGACGCTAACTTATCTCGCTGCTGAGCAGATTGACGATGGTGGCTTTGGACCGTGGAAGAACCATCCTATCGGAAGCGATCCA
>PFFU01000144.1:6978-7495 GCA_002783345.1 Candidatus Aquicultor secundus | reverse complement strand
TTTCCAAAACCATCCTTTATTGCTACACTCTGAACCGTCTGTGTCCAATTCTTAGGTTTGTTGAACGTAAACGAATTCCCATTACCGTCATTCCATCCCCCACTATCGAGGTTATACATATCCGGGGTGATGTTACCCTTTTGACCGGCAATGTAGCCGGAAGTGGTATAGGGACCGGTGCCGTTGGTGTTGTCCTGAACGGCGAAAGCCAAACCCGTCATGGCAAAAAGCATAGCTACGGCCATCAAGCCGACTATTACTTTCTTAATCATGTTTCACCTCCTTTGCCGGAAAATGACATGCATCTATATGAGGTTAAACCAAAATAATCAAAAACACAGCGAATACTATCGCTGAAATGCCTAAAAGCATAGACCAATAACGCTACTTAAAGCACTTTTATGCATTTATACCTATAGCTCACCTGTGGCGCTTGATAAAATACGATTTTAATAGAACGAATAGGCTACATAAATGCGATTATAAGCAGCTAGAAACAGCGGCAATTACACTAGCT
>PFFU01000144.1:6536-6961 GCA_002783345.1 Candidatus Aquicultor secundus | reverse complement strand
TTGTCAAGGAAACTATTGACATTTTATCAGTTATTTCTAATGATGATTGTTTACTGCGGATTCTTTGATTCGAGGAAATTCTCCATCGCAAGCCTGCTGAGGGGCTAGGCGCTCGTAGACTAGCATGCCTTTTATAGCTACCTCGAATAGTAAAAGAGGGTCTGCGGTGTTAAGAACAACCAGATCGACTTTAGATCCGCAATCCCTGGACCCCGGATCCTCCAAGCTGAGCTTGCTCAGGCCTCTTGACCCTACTTCACAACCCTTAAGCTTGGCTTTTTGATGCCGGCAAAAGCATCGAGGTCTTTTCGGAGTTCGAAGACTTCGTCGCGGAGCAGGGCGGCTTGTTCGAAGTCGAGCCTTTCGGCGGCCGCGCGCATTTCTTCTTCGATGGCGAGTACAAGAGCTTCGAGTTCTTCACGGGG
>PFFU01000144.1:226-6523 GCA_002783345.1 Candidatus Aquicultor secundus | reverse complement strand
TGCGGATGGTCTGGGGCTCGATGCCGTGCTCTCGGTTGTAGTCCATCTGAAGCTTACGCCTTCTGTTTGTCTCGTTGATGGCGCGGCTCATCGAATCGGTAACCGTATCGGCATACATTATTACCTGGCCGCTTACGTTTCGGGCGGCGCGTCCTATTGTTTGGATAAGGCTTCGCTCGGATCTAAGGAAGCCTTCTTTATCGGCGTCCAGGATGGCTACCAGGGATACCTCGGGCAGGTCGAGGCCCTCGCGTAGCAGGTTAATGCCGACGAGAACGTCGAATTCGCCGCGCCGCAGATCGGTTAGAATCTTAACGCGCTCAAGCGTATCGATGTCTGAATGAAGATAGCGCACCTTTACGCCTGCCTCCATGAGGTAATCCGTCAGGTCTTCGGCCATTTTCTTGGTGAGCGTTGTGACGAGAACGCGCTCGGTCTTTTGGGTGCGCCCGCGTATCTTATCCAAAAGGTCGTCGATCTGGCCTTTTGTCGGCATAACGATTACCTCGGGGTCGACAAGGCCGGTCGGGCGAATGATCTGCTCGGCTGTTTGCTTTGAAACCTGCCCCTCAAACGGCCCCGGGGTGGCGCTGACGAATACAATCTGCGGCACTTTTGCGATGAACTCTTGGAATTTTAGCGGGCGGTTATCCACCGCTGAGGGGAGCCTGAAGCCGTGGTCGACCAGCGTTTGCTTACGCGCCCTGTCGCCTTTATACATGCCGTTGAGCTGCGATATTGTTATATGGGACTCGTCGATTAGGACAAGCAAATCGTCTGGGAAATAATCCAGCAGGGTATCCGGCGCCTCGCCGGGCGCTTTGCCGGAGAAGTGCCTCGAGTAGTTCTCGATGCCGTTGCAATACCCGACTTCTCTGATCATCTCAAGATCGTATTTGGTGCGCTGCTCTAAACGCTGCGCCTCAAGAAGCTTGCCCTGGTCTTTTAGCTCGAACAGGCGCTCGTCAAGTTCGTTCTCGATTGACAGAAGGGCGCGTTCGATCTTCTCTTCGATGGTGACGAAGTGGGTTGCCGGATAAATAGCTATGTGGTCGTGGGCTTTCATCATCTCGCCGGTCAAGGGGTCGATGGTGATGATGCGCTCGACGGTGTCCCCGAAAAACTCCACGCGAATCGCCACCTCGTCGTAAGCAGGAAATATCTCGAGTACGTCTCCCCTTACCCTGAACGTGCCTCGCGTGAAGTTGATGTCGTTTCGCTGGTATTTGATTTTTACCAGTTTCTTGAGGATATCATCGAGGTTGTAGTCTTCACCAACATTTAGAAAAACAGTAGTTGACTGGTAATCCTCAGGGGAACCCAAGCCGTAAATGCATGAGACGGATGCGACGATAATAACATCGCGTCGAGCGAACAGCGAGCTTGTTGCGGCGTGACGCAGCTTATCTATCTCTTCGTTGATTGAGGAATCTTTCTCGATGTAGGTGTCGGTATGCGGGATATACGCCTCGGGTTGATAGTAATCGTAGTAGCTCACAAAATACTCGACCGCGTTGTTTGGGAAGAAGTACTTGAACTCGTTGCACAACTGGGCAGCGAGCGTTTTATTAGGGGCGATGATGAGCGACGGCCTCCCGATATTCTCGATCACCTTCGCCATCGTGTAGGTCTTGCCCGAGCCGGTAACGCCGAGAAGGGTCTGGTAATCCATGCCCGCAGTGACGCCTTCGACCAGCTTTTTGATTGCGTTGGGCTGGTCTCCCTTTGGTTCGTAGGGAGCTTCAGCCTTAAATCCATTCATTATGCATTCATTTTACGGGATTTACGGGGGGTTTGCACTCGGCAATGGATAGCGTGTTAATTTGGTTTAGCCGTTTCTTCCTGCTGCGGTTTACTTGCCTTCTGTTCATCGAGGTGTTTCTGGTGTTGGTCTTGCTCATCCTGGCGTCGTTGCTCCTCGGCGACAAACTCGACGATCTTGTGCTGGTCTCTCTGATCGATCTCTGTAAACTTGATCCCAAGAAGGTACTCGCTTGAGCCAGAGCCTTTTGAGCTACAGTGGACGATTTCGCCGCATGCCTTGATTTTGTTGCTCTTTATCGAGTTTAGCTCGATCTCAAGCCGCGCGCTGTGCCCGGCCTCAATGGGATTTCTTGAGTATATCGTTACACCGATGCCGCCACCGCTGACATCGTAAATCTTTAAGCCTTTATAGCGGTTGACCTGGTTGTCAAATTGGAGCCTGACCTGAATACCGCCGTCCGTCCTGATTCTTGGAAAAACTCTACGTTGTATCCGCTGCGGTTTACCAATCGGCATAATGGCAACTATCTCGGCCTTATCGCCGATGGCCACAACCTTGACGGACATGGCGCAACTTCCGTCGCTGGTCGGACGGATAACGGTTAGTATACCCCCGACCTCACATCCGTGGATGAGCGGGCGCTCGACCGCCTTGCAAATAATCGTCTTGTCTTGTAAGACCAAAACAAATCTATAGAGCGCAGCTGTATTTTTGTTCTCAAGCCTAACGGTTACACCGGGCTTAGCAAGCTCTACAAAATCCGGTCATATTTCATCTATGGTTGAGGTTTGTTCATCAGACATACGATGAGTATCGGCAGCTTATAACTAGCGCTTAAGATAACCACAATGAGTTAATTTGTGAAATAACCAGCTCTTTTAGCCCTGATAACGGAGAGATTAGCGTTACTATTAAGGGGTATGGCGCTGCTTTTTCGGCGCTCGCCCCTACTCCGCGGTTTACTGGTGGTAAACTCGTTTGGATATACCTTTTCATACATATCCCGCGCCGCCTCGACACGCCGGATAAACATGCGCGTTTCTTTGAACGGGATCTTTGCCACCAGGTCCTCGACGGTTCCCGAGCCCGCTTGCTTTAACCAGCGGTCTACGTTTTTATAGCCGGAATTGTATGCGGCAAGCGCAAGCTTTTCATCGCCGTATTTCGAACGCAGGTAGTTAAAGTACCAGCAGCCCATATCGATATTTATCTCCGGGCTCGTAAGGTTATCGGGATCGAACTTTCTGCCTTGTTTTTTTGCAATCCAGGTCCCCGTGTTGGGCATAACCTGCATGAGGCCGATTGCCCCTACCTTGGATTCGGAAAATGGGTCGAACTTACTCTCCACATAGATGATCCCGCACACAAGATAGGGGTCTATGGAGTACTTTGCGCTTGCCTCGCTTATCAGGTCCTGGTATTCAAGAGGATACAGGATGTGTTCCCACTTATCCGGAGATGACCACCGGTACCACAGAAAAGCAACCGTCAATAGAATTAAAATGGTGACTGCGAATTTTATTGCCTTCATATATCAATTACTGGATTGTAGCATACTGTTCATTCTAATATGCTTTAGTGATTTTGAATACGCTTCCAGAGTTCATTTACTTTTTCTTTTAGCTCTGCTAGAGTACCGTTGTTTTCAATAACGACGTCGGCCTGTTGTTCCAGGATGTCTTTGCCTTCTTGGGATTCCATACGCCGCTCGATTTCCGATCGAGACATTCCCCTCTCCAGAAGCCTCTCCCTCCTTATTTCGCTGTTAGCGATGACTGCAACCGTGAGGTCGCAGCGCGTGTGCATGCCGGCTTCAAATAACAGCGGCACATCGATGACCACCGCTTGCCCGTTCTTAAACTCGCTTTCAAGCTGCTCGACTCTGCGGTCTATTTCGGCTATTGCATGCGGATGGATTATTTCATTGAGACGGGCGAGCTTTTCAGGATGTCCGAAGACTCTCTTGCCCAGCTCGCGTCTATTTATTTCCCCGTCGGGAAGAAGAATACCTTCACCGAAATAATCGACGATCTGCTTCCACGCCGGTTTTTTTGGCTCGACGACTTCACGGGCTACCTTATCGGCATCAATAATAATCGCGCTTTTCTCTTTCAAGAGCAAGGCTACCGTTGATTTTCCTGACCCTATCGCACCTGTTATGCCTATGAGCTTCATGACGAGTTCCCCGGACTATCCTGGCTGGCCCTTACTATACTCCAGGTTATTACTATACCAGAAAAGCAGAAGCGAGGGCTCTGCTTTACACAAAGCCCTCTGCTTAAGAATTACGATATACTATCTATTACCTAATCCGTTATTCCGCGGGCGTTTTTTTGGCTTGGGCTGCTTTCATTTGTTTCAGGACCGCTTCAAGGGAATCCGGGTCTGCGGAGTCGGTTTCTTCTTCAATAGCGCCGGCGTCTTCGGGTTGCTCGACGGCTTCTGTTACCGCCGGGGCCTCTGTCACTGTCTCGGCTTCAACCTCAACTACAACCTCTACCGGATCAATCGGAATTACTTCCTCGATAACCCTTAGCTCGGGCTCGGTTTCGGGTTCGCTTACGACCTCGATGATTTCCTCGACGGTCTCGCCCGCACAATTGACCGTTTCCTCGGTCTCTATAATTGTTTCGGCGACTTCCGCTACAGCCTCTTCGGCTTCTTCGGCTTCTTCGACAGCGGTTTCCGTTACGGTTTCAGCTATTGCTTCAGCCTTTGCGGGCTCCGCTTTTGTCTCGTCAACCGGTGGCTCTTGGGTTTGCTTGATGCTGAGGCTTACCCTTCTGCGGTCAAAATCAATACCGACGATCTTGGCTTCAACGCCATCGCCGACTTTGACTATCTCTTCGGGCATTTCTATGTGTTTGTAGGCTAGCTCGGAGATGTGGATGAGGCCCTCAAGGCCTTCCTCGATCTCAACGAATGCGCCAAACGGGACCAGCTTCGTAATCGTACCGTTTACGATCTGGCTAATGGCGTACTTGCCTGCTCTCTCTTTCCACGGGTCTTCCTGGGTCTGGCGTAGGCCGAGGGAAATCCTTTCCCTGTCGAAATCAACATCCAGGACCTGAACCTTAACCTCGTCGCCGACGGCGACTACTTCTGACGGATGATCGATGTGATCCCAGCAAAGCTCTGAGATGTGAATAAGGCCATCAATACCGCCGAGGTCAACAAAGGCCCCAAAATCAACGATACTTGAAATCTTGCCTTCAAGTACCGCTCCTTTTTCGATCTTCTCGAGAATTCTGCCTTTCTCGTGCTTTTTCTCCTGCTCGAGGACTGCACGCCTGGATAGGACAACATTGTTGCGGTTCCTATCCATCTCGATAATTCGACACTCCATGTCCTGACCGATAAACTGTGTGAGGTCTTTTGTGCGCCTGATATCGACAAGCGATGCCGGCAGGAAGCCGCGTAGACCGATGTCTATAATCAGGCCGCCCTTGACGACCTCGATAACCCGGCCGGATATTTTCTCTTCTGATTTGGCGATCTTTTCGATCCTTCCCCATGCCTTTTCGTACTCGGCGCGTTTCTTAGAAAGGATGAGACGGCCGTCTTTGTCTTCTTTCTGAAGAACCAGGGCCTCGATGCGATCACCAACCTTTACAACCTCGCCCGGATCGACATCAGGTCTGATCGATAATTCGCGTGCGGGGATCGCTCCTTCGGATTTGTATCCGATATCCACCAACACCTCATCCCTATCGACCTTCACAACCTCGCCGACAACTATATCCCCGTCATCAAATATCTTGATGGTTTGATCGTAATCGGGCACGAGCACGCCGGCCTCGTTTACCATCATATAGCTCTCGTGGTTTTCAACTGGTTCTTTTTCCGACATTAATAGAAACCTCCCAAATTAGCGTCTCAAAAAATAAAATACCACCAGAGGTGGTTGCAGGCACGTCTATCTATGGACTTTATGGATCACCCTATGCGGGGCCGGAAAAGACTAACTTGGCTAATCTGCCTTCAACTCGCTTTTCCTTTCTATCCATGCGGCGTGGCCGCTTGCCTGGCAACTATTCCTCTAATTGAAACGCTTTTTACTTTAATTGCTCTTATAGCTTAAGTTATATTAAGCAATTTGGCAATTCTATTTATTTAATTTTATAACTTACTTCGTGGCTTCTTTCCAATTATACCCGATGGAAGTCTCAACTTTTAGTCTTACTTTTAGCGGATATGCGTTTTCCATCATGACATTTATAAGGTTTGCCGCAATCTCGCGCTCACGTTCGGGCACTTCAAAGATAAGCTCGTCGTGAACTTGCAGGACCATTTTTATCTGCAGGTTTTCTTCTTCTATTTGTTTGTCAATGCGCACCATTGCGACTTTGATTATATCGGCTGCGCTTCCCTGAAGGGGTGCATTTACCGCAAATCTCTCGCCCAGGCTTCTAATCTTCGTGTTGCCGCTCTTAAGCTCGGGGATATATCTTCTTCTTCCCAATAATGTCTCGACGTAACCTTTTTTGGTAGCCTCTTCAATCGTTTTCTTTATAAATTCTTCGACTTTCGGG
>PFFU01000144.1:0-99 GCA_002783345.1 Candidatus Aquicultor secundus | reverse complement strand
TTTGCGATGTGACCTGCTCGGGAAGGACGCCGAAGACCTGCATCGCGGTGGCTTCGTGGATGTCCATATCCGCCTCGAACGCCTCAAGCAATGCCTCTT
>PFFU01000075.1:577-6551 GCA_002783345.1 Candidatus Aquicultor secundus | reverse complement strand
GGCTCAGCTGGGAGAGCGCTGCGTTCGCAATGCAGAGGTCGGGGGTTCGAGTCCCCCTATCTCCACCAGATAGTCCTTATTCAAACTTTGGTTAAAGATACCGTCGAAAAGGTCAGTGAACTTTGTGTCGCTGACCTTTTTGTTTTTGAGTTTGAAGCCATAGTCATAACAAGATCGATTATCCGTAGTTATAATTACCTAAACCTCCTTCATCAAACCCAATCCCTTGAGATAATGTCCAAGCTGGCACTGAAGTAATAAAGACCAGCATGCGCCCAAAAACTAGGGTTAAGAGTAGCTTCTGCCTTGTTTGCTTTTGAAGCATTTATGTCACCTCTTATCGTAGTAACTACCATTAGAGGAACAATTAATTTGTCCAAAATCGGAAGGTTATTGCTCAATTAATGTGGCCGGGGACACCAGTGGGATTCAGACGCTTTATCATTTACTGTTTGACTGATATGCTTGTATAGAGTAGCATATAGGGCAAACACACGTTCGTTTTTATACCTATGGAATCACTTATTTCTGTATTAAAATATGAACATTATCGCTATTAAATTCAGCGATATAATAAAGTATTATTTGTCTGTGAAGGAGCAAGTATGGCGATAAATGCTGATAAGCCAACTAGATGGAAATCAGATATAGCCCAATCTGTTGATTGTTATAATGATTGGTTTATGAAATTCGCCCCAAAAGCATATAGGGATACAAGAGTAGAAACGACGCAGCAAGTTGAATCAGCGCTAGAAAAAACAAACAACTTAAAGGACATATCACCTAGTATGCTGCACGAGAATCCCTCTGTTTTACCGATACTTCGCATGTCAACGGCGCCACCCATAGCACGAGATAGGTTAATCGGCCTCGCTGGAATATCGCCCCATTTAGTAAAGTGCATGGAACTAGATTGTAAAATACCACCCAAAACGGAAGCCTCTAAAGTAAACGAGGAGCTTAAAAGAATCGGTGATGCAATAATGAAGTTGGCCGATAAAGATATTTTCACTTGGTTAGAAACCGAAAAGAGACCAGCTCAAGAAGAAATTAATCGCGCTGCGACCATAGTTGCTGATCGTCTTTGTGGGGCAGTTGCTGACCCGATAATAAGAAATGCACAGGAAAAACGGCAGTTAAGCCTCATAAAAGAGTGGCTGGAGCGAAGGGAATATACCTATATAAGCGCAGGCGAGGGTCTAAAGTTTAACGCCATGCAGCCCGGCACATTTGCGTTTCATTTAAATGTTCCTGTCAAACTTGAAGGTGGAGAAACTCAGATTAATATACCAATAGATGTTGCTGTTATGCCGCTTAGTTCTAAGCCTGGAGATTTGCCTCTTCTTATAGAAGCTAAATCTGCCGGTAATTTTACAAATGTCAACAAACGCCGAAAGGAAGAAGCGATTAAAGTCGCTCAATTACGGAGAAATTATGGAAAAGATGTGCGGTTTATATTATTCCTTTGTGGCTACTTCGATAGCGGTTATTTGGGATATGAGGCAGCAGAGGGTATAGATTGGGTTTGGGAACACCGGATAGATGATCTAGCAGAATTTGGAGTTTAGACATGGCAGCAATCGAACTGTTAGAATGTTCACGCTTAGAAATTCAAAATCGGCTGGATGCTTTAAAGAGCCAAGCTGAAAGAAACAAATTAGGGCAATTCGCAACGCCCACGGAGCTAGCGACAGAGATTTTAGAATATGCAAAAGACCTTTTGCCGGCGGATAACAAAATCCGCTTTTTAGATCCGGCTTTTGGCACAGGTTCATTTTATTCCGCGCTTTTAAGGACATTCCAATCGCAAAGAATTGAGAGCGCTGCTGGTTTTGAAATTGACCTCCAATATGCAAATGAAGCCATAGGATTATGGAATGAATCTTTATTGAGACTAAACATAGGTGACTTTACAAAGGCTGTACTGCCAGAAATCGATGAAGACAGGCCTAATCTAATCATTTGCAATCCACCGTATGTTAGGCACCATCACTTATCAAATCAAGAGAAGATAAGACTTCAGGCACTTACACGAATGGTTACTGGCATAAAACTGAATGGTCTATCTGGATATTATTGCTACTTCTTGCTCTTATCACATGCATGGATGCCGGAAAATGGTTTGGCCGGTTGGCTTATCCCGAGTGAATTCATGGATGTGAATTATGGCAGGGGAGTTAAAGAATATCTGCTTAATAAAGTTAGACTTATAAGAATTCATCGTTTTGATCCTAATGATGTTCAATTTGACGATGCGCTGGTTTCATCAGCAGTTGTATGGTTTGAAAAGACAAGCCCGAACTCGGGCCATCAAATTGAGTTTACATATGGCGGCACACTTAATAATCCTAGAATATGTAAAAAAATAACAGCAGAGGAATTAAGAAGAGCTAATAAGTGGACAAGGCTTGTATTTGATGTTGGTGGAGGAAGACCAGACAAAGATGAAATTAAATTATCTGATCTATTTTATGTCAAGCGTGGTATTGCCACAGGTTCAAACGAATTCTTCATGTTAGATTCAAAAAGAGTGGAAGAATACAGAATACCAGACGAATTCTTGATACCGATTTTGCCTAGTCCGCGGTTTCTTTCGGTTGATAGAATTCAGGCTGACCATATCGGCAATCCAATATTAGAGCAAAAACTGTTCTTGCTTTCGTGCGATTTGCCAGAGCATGAAGTTAAAGAAAAGTATCCCGCGCTTTGGCATTATTTGGAGTCTGGAAAAGAAAAAGAAATTAATAATCGGTATCTATGTATGCACAGGTCACCCTGGTATACACAAGAGAAACGGTCTGCATCGCCTTTTATTTGTACGTATATGGGACGTCATTTAGATAAGAGCAAGCCTTTCCGGTTTATCTTAAATCGCTCAAAAGCTATTGTCGCCAATTCCTACTTGGTGCTCTATCCGAAAGATTATCTGAGAGACGCTATTGAGAAAAATGACGCTTTGCTTGAGAAAATATGGGCGGAACTGAATAATATTAATGTCGATTCCATGATGGGAAATGGCAGGGTTTATGGTGGAGGTCTACATAAAATTGAGCCTAAGGAACTCGCTAATGTTTCTGCCGACGGCATCATCGAAGCAATTCCAGAGTTAGAAGCCTTATACGAAAAGCATCGAGAGGGGGCAAAGAACCTACAACTTCAACTTGATTGTTTTAGTTTTTGATAATAAACGGTGCCCGTTAAGGCCACCAGAGATACCTACAAAGGATGATTAATGAACAACTACCAACCGATACGAATTGTAATCATTTACTCTACCGTTCCAAGCGGCTGAAGCTCATCTGGCCCGGCCGGTGGCTGTGGGGCCGATAAGGAGCTAATGGCGCAAATCAATTCCCTGCAAGAAACCCTTGAGAAACTATTTGGCAACAAGGTTAAGTTTGCCGCATTCAATATCTTTTATGACGATACTGAAGAAATACGTGGGCTTATCGATCAGGTCGTGCGCGATGCGGTCGCACTACCGGTAGTATATATCGATGATGAGCTTGAGCTTAAAGGCTATGTGGACAAACCCACCGTTATTAAAATAATCGAGAGCAAGAACATTTGAAGTCTTTTGAAACCTCATCCATGAATAGACCGACCAACTGCCAGCCGGCCTATTAAGCGATAGATGGTTTCATTCCTGCTCCCCTTGGGCAAAGAAGAACTATCTTCCTTAAGTATTAGAGGTGTTTAATGTGAACAGTGGTATAAGGCTCGGCAGGATTTTTGGAATTGAGATAACGCTCGATTACAGCTGGTTTTTGATTTTCGCATTGATTACGTTTGCGCTTTCTTTTTCGCTATTCCCGCAACTCGTCCCGGGCTTAAGTACCGGGGCATATGTCTTAATCGGGTTTATCACATCGATATTATTTTTTGCATCGGTGCTCTTTCACGAGATCATGCACTCGGTTGTCGCCATTCGAAACGGTATTCAGGTCAGCGGCATACGGCTGCTGATCTTCGGCGGCGTCTCCCAACTTTCAGAGGAACCCGATACGCCGGGCGTCGAATTTAAAATGGCGCTTGCCGGTCCGCTGAGCAGCCTGGTTTTAGGGATGGCTTTTCTTGGAAGCTCGGTGCTCAGCCGACGTTTCGGGCTTCCGGCAACAGTCACCGCACCTGCATTTTACCTGGGATATATCAACGTCTTGCTGGGGGTATTTAATCTTCTCCCGGGATTCCCCCTGGATGGCGGACGCGTGTTGCGCTCTATTATCTGGTATTTCACGGGAAATCTAAGGCGCTCCACCAGCATAGCCGCAACGCTCGGCAGGGGAATCGCATATACGATGATCTTCATAGGGATAGCCGGTCCGTTTTTCACCAATAACCTCAGCCTGATATGGTTCATTCTTTTGGGATGGTATCTATTGCGGGCTGCGCAAGCCGAATATCAGCAAGTGCTCTACCATGAGGCCCTCGAAAACGTTAAAGTGAGTGAAATCATGACGCCCGACCCGGAGACAGTCAGCCCTGACGTCAGCGTACAAGGGCTGGTCGAGGAGCATTTCCTAAAACACAACTGGGTGGCCTATCCTGTGGTTGAAAACGGTACAGTCCAAGGGATGGTCACACTTAAAAGCGTGCAGAACCTGCCGAGGTCCGAATGGAACACCACCCGTGTCGGCGCCATCATGCGCCCGTTATCCTCAGATATCGTGACCCAACCCGATGCGGAGGTCCTCGATATCCTGCAGAAACTCGTCACCAAGGCCGAAGGTCGTATGGTCGTCGTGCAGGATGGCCGGCTTGTCGGCATCCTTACCGGAACCGACGTAACAAGAGCGACCATACGGAGGCTCCACCTCAAAGAGCAAATGGGCAGACCCGCGGCATAACCCCAAGCAAGTAGATAGATTACTCGTGCTTATTGGAGAGCTGAACGATTATTGCGTTTAATACATCCAGGTCATCTATTTGGTTCTTAATGGCAGGATTTATATACAGCTCAGTCGCTTCGGCAAGTAAGCCTGCTTTGTTTTTTAAGTTCACCTTGCCCCAGTCGAGCATATCGGCTTTCTTCTTGCTAATCGTAATAGCCGCAGATTGGTCTACGCTGCTGTCCCCGGCATCGTTCATAAACGTGCCAAGTTCAACGACCTTTACTTTCTTAACACCGTCAATCTTAAACAGGGGAGGCATGATCCGGACTGCAGCAATTGATAGGCTGAACATAATAGCGTTCTCATCACGTGCGCTGTCATCAATGTAGAAGATGGTTACAAGGCCTGATCGCTTATTGATCGTGACCTCGCTGATACCGATGCCGGAACTATCCCCAACGATAGTTTTAAGCCGGGATTCTGAAAAATCGCTGATTTTCACAGCAGGCTTAGCGGGTTCCTGGTTTTTGTAATCAAGCCCAACAAGGCCTACCGCCGCAATGATTAAAACTAAGACAGCGATTCCTATAAACCAACGTGGCTCTTTAAGCCGGTTTGAACCGTTCATTTCTTCTCGCCTTGCGCTCGAACTTGCCTTGCGCACAACCCTCTAAGGCCGGCCGCTATAATACGTTATACTTACCATATTATAACAGGTATTGCCAAGTCGGTTATTAACCGTAAACTTTAGTTCCGCAATCTGCACAGAATTTCGCTCCGGGGGCAGGGAGGGGGATTAAATCGCTAGTCCGCGGCCATCGGCCAAATAAGCCTCAAGCGTATCGATCAGGAACTCAATGAAATAATCGATATTTAACCACTCATTCTTGGCGACACATGCGTCAAGTATGGTCTTTGCGAGGTTTCGCTCGTAGGCAAAGCCTTTGTAGATGCGATATGTCTGCGGAGGTTCGTCACCGTTCGGTACTACTACACTCTCGCAGCAATGGTAACGCCCCGATTTATCCAGATATATCTCATTCCAGTAATTCGGTTCATTTTCCAGTCGCTCAAGACTGACCCCAAACCGTATTTGCATTACATCAGGCATCTCGATGACCGGCCGGTAGGTAGTAGTGCCC
>PFFU01000075.1:0-550 GCA_002783345.1 Candidatus Aquicultor secundus | reverse complement strand
GTAGGCGTGAGCACAAACTTTTGAGGTACTACATCGGGGGCTTTGGATGCAAACTCCCTGAGGATATCGATGACTTTGGGAATTACGGCGTTTATAAACTCTTTCTTTTCAGCCTGCAGCTTCTTCGCTTTTTCCTGCTGTTCTGTTTTTCGCCTTTCGAAAGCATCGATATCTTCGAAGTACCCCATAGTTAACCCTCTTGAACGCATATGTAATGGATATAGGATGTATCGTCAAATACATCCTAGAATATAAGGATTAGGGGGTTATTAGCGATAGTTAAAATCAGTTAAGAAACACCTGGGGTTGTGCGACCGCACGGTTTTTACCTGCTTCAGCCGGAGACGCATTGTCTCGCCCGCTCGGCGGCCAACTTTTTCTGGTCCTTTTTCAAGTGGCAGCTTTTATATTTCTTTCCGCTGCCGCACCAGCACGACTCATTTCTTCCTAATTCTTTGGGAGGGGCTTGGCTCCCAAAGAATCGATTTAATAAACTCATGTCACTATTTTAACATGATGCCGGATAAAATGCTCTTGTATAATGAAACTA
>PFFU01000071.1 GCA_002783345.1 Candidatus Aquicultor secundus | reverse complement strand
ATCATTAACTCCGCTAATAGGAAACGCACCAAGGCGATTAAATATACGCTGATGGTGATCATAGAAGACGTCGTACATATCGCGACGCACGCTCTGCCACGCTCTGCATGAATGCCGTCTTGGTCTATTGTTGCGGGAAAGGTAAAAAATAAATTGTACGGAATCATGTTACGTAAAGGAGACTGCCGGGAATGTCGTCTTTGCCAAGACGTTTGGAAGTTCGGCTTGATGAACAGCGTTTTAAAGTATTGGAAGAGGAATCACAACGTAGAGGCAAGTCCGTATCAGAACTTGTGCGAGAGGCTATCGATGCACGCTATCCGGCAAGAGAAGCACGGATTCTGAAAAAGCTAAAGGCTGTCGAAGAGCTAGGCAAGGTTGAAGCACCTGTTTCAAGCTGGGAGCAAATGGAAGAGGAAATTCGTAGAGGAATGCTCGGATGAAGCGGGTGTTCGTTGACACCAATATTCCTATGTATTGGGGTGGAGCCGAGAGTGCATACAAAGAACCATGCGGGTATATTCTTGGGGCGATAGCAAGAGAAGAACTCTATGGCGAAACCAGTGCTGAAGTTTTTCTGAAAAATATTCCTTTAGCCCAAGGGATCTTTTACATCTGGCAGTGATGAGCAACAACAATATAGATACTATCATAAGCGCTGATAAAGATTTTGACCATGCGGATACTATCCAAAGGATAGATCCGCTTGATTTTGAAGATTGGTTGATAGGTCAGCAATTGAGAACGATTAAGGCCTAAGAGGAAAAAGGGGAGAAGAACGTCCCCTGAGTCCTTAATCTTGGTTACCTTTAGCTTCCAGAAATGCGTTTACTTCCTGGACATAGCGTGTATACTTATCTATCGCTTGCTTTATGCTTGCATACACTATTTCGTCTTTCAATATCTCATACTCGTGGACTATTCTATTGCGCAATCCGGCAGATGGAGCCAGGCTTTCTGCAAGTTCGCTAGAGATTAGTCCAACATCGGAAGCACGAATAAAAGATGTATAATAATCTCTTGGCGGCTCACCGGTCTCTTCGATCAAAACATGTGCATTGATATCAGATGCTGTCTCAACAAGAAGTTGTATCAGTCGCTCAATAGCCCTGCGTTTTGTAAAATCGCTTTTATACTCTTGAAGCGAAACGCTGGATAGCTGTTTAAGCTCCTTTAAATATCCCTGCAAAGAGATTAATTTTCGTCTTACTAGGGCAGCATTAAGCACCTGGCTTCATCTCCGCTATAAACCTTTCAACAGCCTGCTTGTCTTGCTCAAAGAACTTTCTTGCATCCATATGCATCTTAACTGCCTTTAGCCTAAATTCATCAGCTAAGCCTGAGCGTTGCTCGAAAACCAACATACCCTTTGTGGCAACTTCAAACGATAGGAGCGGGTCGGCGATGTTTAATATAATAAGATCTATCTTATCGGTAGCCAATGCGTTGGCAAGCTTATCACTTAATAAAAGC
>PFFU01000021.1:1462-7917 GCA_002783345.1 Candidatus Aquicultor secundus | reverse complement strand
TAATATCCTGCTCGAAAGTTTTTCTTTCGCTATTAAAAACACGGGAACGGCGCCGATTGCAAGCGCCACCGTTTGCAGTATCAGAAGCAGCCTGGGGTCGGCCCATATCCGGTATAGCGGTGCGATTAACAGCAGGATAAAGGAGAGGTGATCCCCGAACAGGTGAAGCCCCCTCGCGGTTATAAAGGGCTCCTTAAGCTGGCTCAAAAGCCAGACACCCTGGTCGAATATACCAAGGTCAAACCCAAATGTCCCGTAGTTATTGTGGTTGCGAATGGTGATAAAGGAAAACGTAAACACGTAGAGCGCGACCATGGCGGCGAGCGCCGCATATTCGTATTTCCTGGGATTTGCATCGAGTGCGACCAGAACGTCGAGCCTGGATGCCACCGGTCTTTGCGAACCATCATCCTTTTCATCCTGCTCAGGCCCGGCCCCTTTAGGAGAGTCGCCGAGCAGCCGCTTTGCGACGATCGAAGGGACTTCGAAGAGCGCCGAAACCAGTGAGGCGACCCTGCCGCCTTCAAGCTCGGCCACCGGATCGATGCTCATGAGCAGCTCTGCGGATTCCAACTCCATGAATTTCAGACGGTACGCGGTTGTGTCGACTTCGAGTTTGCGCCACTTAAGAGCGGAAAGTACCTCTTTAAAAAAATCTGTGGCTATGATGAAAAGCCGCTGATCCTGGTTAAAATGGCCGGGCCGCTTTTTCTCATCGTACGAGAAATAGCTCCGGTGCATCTCGGTGAGGTCTTCGACCACCAGCCCGTGCGATTCAAAATAGCGTGCGGCCATCTGGTTAAGCTCGGCATAACCGGTGTTTCGCGCCCCCCAGGCAAGCCCGTCAGCTTCCTCGATCCATTCATGGGGAGGTGACTTCGGTGCGAACAGTATGGCGACGAGCGAGGCGTTCTCATCAAGCGCGATAAGGCCGCCGGCGCCGTTTTTTGCGTTCCAGTCGCCGATAACGAGAAGTTTTTCCGGCAGCACGTCGCGCTCGGCTATCTGCCCGGCAAGCCAGCCGGTATCGACACCCTCGGGCCAGGACGCCTCGTGTATCTTTTTAAGCTCGCGGTTGTTAAGGCTAAAAATCGGCACCTATGCGCTCCGTTCCTTCGCAAACCCGGTAGAATCCCCCTGCCCGGCGTCCTCGGGTTGCGAGGAAGAGCGAAGGGACGAGATCTTTCGCACGGCGAACATAAGCGCATACGCCGCAACGAAGAGCCATGCGATATCCGAGAGAACCCTGCCTGCGGTATCAGACCAGGTCTCGCCGAAATAGAGGTGCACGTGCCGCTGTCTGGGCACGACCATCATTATGGTCGGTGAGGCCAGATACGGCCCATCGGCACCCTCGACTTTCCAGTTTGGGAAATATGAAATCCTTATAAGATGCGGCACCCCGATGGCGGAGGTCGTGAAATCCAGCCCATCGTCGATGATGCGCACGTTAGTGATCCTGCCCTTGCGCGCCGGCTCATGCTGGACGGTGCCCTCCAAGTCGGCTGAAACCGTCCTGAACGAGTCTTTAAGAGCCCGCGCCTGGTTCGCGTCGACCAGCGGCGGTACATCAAAGAGCTTGGGTTTTGAATACCAGGCGAGAGCGGTTGCGCGCCAGTCCTTGGTGTCAACCATCAGCGGCATATATTTTGGGATGACCACGTAGCCATCGGTGTTGACTTTGTAGAGGGCAAACTCCATGTCGGTGCCGCGCACTTTAAACTTTTTTAGGAGCGCCAGGTCATGGTCTTTTTCCGCCTGGGTCTTGACCTCGTTTGAAAGGGCAAGAAAATAATCGATATTGTATAGCTGCAGGTGGCGCACGCCATCGGCCACGTTAAGCTGCGGGTACCGGATGCCGAGTATCGCGCAGCTCGGCTCTTTTGAGAGTTCTGCCTGGTTTATAAAGTGAAACGGCGCCGAGATCGAAGCCTCCATCAAGGTGCCCTCGATGGTGGGGTGCCCCGCGAAATAGGGCAAAAGCTCAAAGGCACGTGGCGTGCCGAAGGTGTCTATCTTCGAGGAGTGCTCGACCATCACCCGCCCCGGAGGCAGGCTTTTTATATATTTATTGATCGCATTAAAATCGTTCCAGTGAGCTTTGCCCTCGAAGCCGGAGTAGTTCCAGTTGATCCAGGCCGTGGCGGTCTGGCTGGTTCCAAATACATTGCCAACGACCACGGCAACGGCAATCGCTGCTACCGCGTAATCCGCATAGCGTTTAGGCAGCAGCACGTAATCATAGAAGAGCCCGGCGAGAACCCGGCGTAAAAACCAGATGCCGTACGCCGCCCAGATAAACGAGAAATAGTAGAAGAAGGGCACGACCCGCCCGTTCCAGAGCCGACCCGGCGGCACCAGGAAAAACAGCGCCACCGACATTACGAACGTCCACAAAAAGATATACATCCGGCTATCGCGCCTGATAATCGCCCCCAGTATGCCGAGGGCGCTTAGTGCTATAAAGGGTCGCAGGGGATCGGGCAGTATCTCGTTGATTCCCTGGAGCTGATCCCATTGCATGTGTGCGGTGTAACCGATTTTTGCGGCAAAGGGGAGCGACCAAAATGCGGTAAGCAAAAAGCCCAGCACGAACACGCCGGCAAGAATGGCAAAACGCTTTACGTTCAGCTTGTTGAGCAGAAAATATGTCGAGAAGGCGAGCGCCATGATGGTGGTGACCACGTGCGAGAGCACGACCATGGCGAGCAGCACACCGGTAGAGACCCTGAATTTCTGCTCTTTAATATCCCGGTAAAGAAGCGCTAAAAATAAAATCAGCAGCGAGAAGCTTAAGCTGTAGCCGAACTCACCGGCAAGCGTGCTCAAGATGTTGCCGCCGTAAATCGAGTAGCTCTCCATGAACAGAAACGGCAGGGTAAAGCCCGAGGCTATTAGGGGGAAGGGAAACTTAAAATCCAGCACTTTAAAGGCCGCGTAAGTGGTGGCGGGAAGCAGAAACACACCGAGCAGCGTGCCGATTTTAAAGGCGATTTGGTATTTGATGACGGTGCTCATGGCCGCTATCGCCAAAAAGCCGAGCGGAAAGTAGAAATGAAGCATTGGAAATCCCATATACCAGCCGGGCGACCATCCCGTTATCCTGCCTTTGGGCAGCAGGTTATGGATAAGGAAGTCGGCGATATAATGGTGCGCGCCGGTATCTCCTCCGGCGGTTGTCGTTGCGGAGAAGATCAAATCCGGTTTAAAAAATGAAAAAAGCGTTCCGTAGATCGCTATAAATCCAAGCACTACCGCAAGGCGTGAGAGCCTCACGGTCCTGATCCGGGATACCAGCCTCTCTATTTTGGTCCCCTCCTACGTGGATGATCCTTGTGCAAGGTGTTCTTTCCATAAGAAGTAGCGAAGCATGAAAAGGCCGATAATCGTTCGAGGGATTCGTTTTACCATGCTCGAGCGCGCCGGCCGTTTCTCTTCGACCACGACCGGGACTTCTTTTATTCTAAGACCGCTTTGCTCGGCCCTGATGACGAGCTCGGTATCGAACAGGTCCTTTGCCAGGCACGCGCGCTCGATAATCGGCTCGATTTTCTTCCGGTTAAACGCCTTCATTCCGTGCGTCTCTTTAACGTGCACGTTAAAGAGCATCTTGATGAACAGATAAAAGCCCTGTGTTGCCATTTTGCGCGAAAAGCTGCGCCTATCCTCGGCCCCCGGCGCGAGCTTGGAGGCGATGACCACATCGTATTTTTTCAGGAGCCCGAGCGCTTCCTTCAAAAAATCGGTACTGTAATAGTCGATATCGAAAATAAAGATATACGGGGCCTTAGCGGCGACCATGCCGGCCCGCATGGCCCTACCGTAATCAGCAACACCTATTGTCAGCGTCCGCACGTTATCCAGCTCCTCAGATAACCCTTTGGTTATCCGCCTGGTATCATCGGTGCTTCCGTTCTCACACAGAATGATCTCAAACGCCACGCCCAGCTGCTGCAGACCGTCGTAGAAGTCGGAGGCGGCGGTCGGCAGGAACGCCTCTTCGTTATATACCGGTATGACTATGGAAATCTTTGGCCGGGTTTTTCTGCCCTGGGCAGGAAACGAGTATTCGCTATATGCCTCTGCCGGATGCATCATAAGGTTCCCGTCCTTTTGTTGATCTTGTTCTCCCTGCCCCAAGCTGGCGAGAAGGAGGTTCTTTCAAAACTTGTCCTGCCGGCGATAATCAACAAGATCGCCATGGCAAGAAACGGCTTAAAATCGATCCCCGCTTTGTTGACCTTGGGTTTTTTCACTTTGGCCGCAAGCGCCGGGTTTTTTATCTTTTCCCCTTCGACAACAACCCTTTGTTTGAGCGTCGTCGAGGTGCTCGTCGCCACCGATTTCTTCACCGGGGCATACGCGTCGGTCGACGTGGTTGAACTACTTGTCGTGTCCGGTGCGCTTTTTTTAGTTTTAACCGGAGCACTTGCGTTTGCCCGATCGGAGCTGGTTGTGCTTAATCCGCTGCTGTTATGCTGCGATTTTTTACGTTCTGTGGTCGACGTTGTAGTTGTCGATTTTCTCGTTGGTCTTTCTGACCCCGGCACGGTTGAAACGGTCGTTTCACTAATGACAACCTTACCCCCACTCGGCGTGTCCGTGTTCACTGCTGCGGCTGCCGGTACCATAAGGGCTATGATTAGTGCTACTGCTAAGTGCAACGATATAAAGAGCCTTTTCAACATCAACCTCGTTTCTACCCACGACTATGAAATAAGTAAACTATTGTGGCCTAATGTGACCTACTGTCCTATTGTGAGCCGCTAGACCCACTACAACAGCTTATGAAAACGGCGGTTCTTTACATTACTTCCGTACCACCTCTGATAGACCTATAATAAAGACTTACTAACTGTTCTAGTGCAGCGTGTTCTATTAATACGGTCTATTAAGGAACTCTATTACAAGAACTCTATTGCTATTGCAAATATGACACCAGTTGGGATAAAATTCTACCCCAAACCTATAACAAACCAATAATTTAGCCGTAGTAAGTTTCTACCCTTAATAGGAGCCTTTTAAATCACTCTATCAGCCCAATCTCGATATACGATTGCTGGATTGCTGGGCGGTCACCTTGCTTTATTGCAGCTAGGACTGATTTTACGTAAAATTAAGAAATGCGGTGGTCTAACTTTTTCAAATTGCTCTGCTAACTATTGTACCGCATTTTCATTAAAAGTGGTAAGGCTTGCGTTGTGTCAGGTGAAATGGAGGAGTCTTGAAGATACTGGTCATTGGTAGCGGCGGGCGCGAACACGCCCTGGTATGGAAGATACAACAAAGTCCCAAGGTCGAGAAGATATACTGTATTCCCGGAAACGGGGGGATTGCACAGTTGGCCGAGTGCGTTGCGCTCGACCCGACCGATGTTGAGGCGCTGGCCAACTTCGCACAGGATAAATCGATCGACCTCACGGTGGTAGGTCCCGAAGCGCCCCTGGTAGCGGGCATAGCCGATGTATTCGCGAAAAAGGGTTTAAAAGTATTCGGCCCGAGCGCACGGGCGGCCGAGCTTGAGGGGAGCAAGAGCTTCGCCAAAAACATCATGAATAAGTACGGTATCCCCACAGGGGAGGCGAACCTTTTCGATAACTACGGGGACGCCGCCGCCTTCCTTGAGCGACTCAAAGCCCCCTATGTGATTAAAGCCGACGGTCTGGCCGCCGGAAAAGGGGTTTTTATTGCGAAAGATAAAGACGAGGCCAAAGCCGCCCTTAAAAGTTGCCTGGTCGAGGAGCAGTTCGGCATGGCGGGCAAGCTGGTGCTCATTGAAGAATACCTGGAAGGCCCGGAGCTTTCCGTTCTCGCGTTTAGCGACGGCAAGGACGTAATCCCGATGGTGCCCGCCCAGGATTACAAGCGCGCCTACGACAACGACGAGGGCTTGAATACGGGAGGCATGGGATCATACTCGCCGGTTTCCATCGTTACCTCAGAGCTTTACGGGCAAATCGTCGAGACGGTTCTTAAGCCCACCATCGAGGGTCTCGCATCTGAGGGGATTGAATACCGCGGTGTGCTGTACGCGGGTATCATGCTCACCAAAGATGGGCCGAGAGTTTTGGAGTTTAACGTGCGCTTCGGCGACCCCGAGACCCAGGCGATTCTACCCAGGCTTACCAGCGATATCATCGAGCCGATGCTCGCGGTTGCCAATGGTGACCTCTCGGGTGTAAACCTGGCATGGACCGATGATGTATGCATTACGGTGGTTCTGGCATCGGGCGGCTATCCCGGCGATTACTCGACCGGCTACCCCATAAAGGGGCTTGATGAAGCCGGCACCGTTGAAGGCGTGACTGTTTTCCACGCCGGCACCAAGGTAAAAGACGGCCGTATCGTTACCGCGGGCGGGCGCGTGCTCAACGTGAGCGCCCTCGGCAAAGACTTCGAGGAGGCCAGGCGCAAGGCCTACGAGGCCGTCGGCAAAATTCACTTTGATAACATGC
>PFFU01000021.1:0-1444 GCA_002783345.1 Candidatus Aquicultor secundus | reverse complement strand
AATCTAGAGAGCAGTAAGCATTATTAGAAGTGAAAGTGTCTAAGCTTAGATAAAGCAAACACTTGATGAAGGTTTTAGCTGACAGCTGATCGCTATTATAAAACGGAAGAAGGCTTTTACAACATGATTGAACGATACTCGCTGCCCCGGATGAGGGCTATTTGGGAGCTTGAAAACAAGTTTGACACGTGGCTTCAGATAGAGATCTTGGCCACGAAAGCCCATGTGAAGCTAGGGGTAGTACCGCAGGAAGCGCTTGAGGAGATTAAAGCCAAGGCGGCCTTTAGCGTGGATCGCATCGAGGCGATCGAAGCCGAAACCCACCACGACGTAATCGCGTTTTTAACCAACCTGGCCGAAAACATCGGCCCCGCCTCACGGTACGTTCACTTCGGCCTTACTTCCTCGGATGTGGTCGATACCGGGCTTGCGGTGCAGATGAAGGATGCCATCGATATCATCATCGAGGATGTTCGTGACGTGATCGGCGTGTTGAAGAAAAAAGCCTTCGAGTACAAAGATACCGTTTCGGTCGGGCGCACTCACGGCGTCCATGCCGAGCCGATGAGCTTCGGCTTAAAGTTTGCCAACTGGGCGTTTGAGATGCACCGCAACCTAAACCGGCTTGAGCGCGCCAAAGCGGCGATGTCGGTCGGCAAGCTCTCCGGCGCGGTCGGTACGTACTCAAATATCGACCCGTGGGTCGAGGAATACGTCTGCGAGCGCTTAGGGCTCACCCCGGCGCCGATATCCACCCAGGTATTGCAGCGCGACCGGCATGCCGAGTACATGAGCGCGCTTGCCATCGTCGCGGCTACGATTGAAAAAATCGCCGTTGAGATTAGGGGACTGCAAAAAACCGATACGCGTGAGGTCGAAGAGCCGTTTGCAAAGGGGCAAAAAGGCTCGTCCGCCATGCCGCACAAGAGAAACCCGATAATAGCCGAGCGCCTTACAGGCCAGGCCAGGATTATCAGGGCGAACGCACTGGTAGCGTTTGAAAACGTCGCGCTCTGGCACGAGCGGGACATCTCCCACTCCTCGGTCGAGCGCGTCATCATCCCCGATAGCACGATACTTCTTGATTACATGCTTAACAAGCTTAAATGGCTTTTGGAAGGTCTCCTTGTCTATCCCGAGAACATGAAGAGAAACATCGAGCGCACCGGCGGGCTCATCTTCTCGTCACGCGTGCTCCTTGCCCTTGTCGAAAAAGGGATATCCAGGGAAGAAGCCTATGAGATCGTCCAGCGAAACGCCATGGCAACCTGGCGCGGTGAAGGCGAACTCAAAGACCTGCTTAAAAAGGATAAGCAAGCCGCGGAGCTGTTGGGTGATAAGGAACTCGATGAACTCTTCGACACCGCCTATTTCTTACGAAACGTCGGAATTATCTACGACCGCCTGGAGAAACTTGAGGACTAGCATCAGGGTCCAGAAGGTG
>PFFU01000013.1 GCA_002783345.1 Candidatus Aquicultor secundus | reverse complement strand
CTGTTCACTGTTTGCTAATCGCTCCTTCAGAATGACAACTAATCGCCGTTTGCTGTTTGCTATAAGAATGACAATTAAGCGCCGTTTACCATTTGCTAATCGCTCCTTCAGAATGACAGCAAGATGCACCTTCCTTATATTGCGGCTAGTCAAAACACCCGTTTTCGTTGAGGCCGCGCATTTTATAATACTTTTGCAGCTCCTCGATAAACCTGGCCTTGTCGATAGGCCGGATATCTATGCCGTCGCCCGATGACCCGGGTTCGGTAAAAAAGCGTTCGGGTAGCATGTCGTCCTTAGACGAAAAGCCGTTGCTGCAATTATAGAATCGTTCGTCTTTAACGATCCGCTCACCGATTTTCAGAAGAGACTGCCCCGTGAACTCGATCCCGGTTACCCCGGTCAGCATCTCTGCATACTCCTCAAGCGAGGCCGCAAGCAGTGCGAACTTGCAGATTTCCAGGGAGTCGGCGACGGCATTCGTATCCTCTGCGATCTTTATAATGCGGGCTTTTCCCGAGAACGAAAACCTGTCGGTCGCAACCGGTTTGCGGAGAATCTCGTTCGCTATCGGGTATGCACGCAGGTGGCATCCCCCCCTGCTGCTAGTAGCGTAGGCGAGAGCCATACCGTAGGCCCCACGCGGATCGTACGCGGGAAGCTCCAAACCCTTGACCGACATTGATGCCTCAGGGGTGCCCAATGATTCGCACAGCCTGACGGAACCGAGTGCAAGCTTTTCGCCCTCGCCCTCGAGCACCGCAGTCTTTTGAACCAGCCGTACTATCTCATCCGGCCCAAAATACCTGTTCGTAGACTCACCGTAAGCCGCTATCGTAGATGCCATGCTGATGGTATCCATCCCCAGCAGGTTACATAGCTCATTTGATTTAACGATGGAGTGAATGTCGCTGTTTCTATTCAATGCCCCAAAATGAGATGCGGTCTCGTATTCGGGGAGGGCTTTGCCGCACGAGTCGACCTTCTTGCACCGAATCGGGCATCCGAAGCACCCCTCTTTCTTGGCTTTATAGTGCCGCTTAAACGAAGGCCCGGAATAATTCCCCGCACCCTCGAAGAATGTCTTGCGAAAGTTTTCGGTTGGAACCATACGCCGCTGCCGGATTAAATCCACGAGGGCGGGCGTCCCATACTCGCTGATACCGAGTTCCCCAAAGATAATGGGCGATGCTTTGAAAAGGCGCATGACATCCTCCTGCCCCTTTTTAAAGCTCTCTTTCTGCGCAATCTCAACCCTGCGCCCGCCGTTCACGACAACCGCCTTCAGGTTTTTCGACCCCATAACGGCGCCAAGACCGCCGCGACCGACCGAATTTGAGGCGTTGACCATAATGTTCGCAAAAAGTACCCCGTTTTCGCCGGCAGGTCCTATTGCGGCAACACTCCCCTTATCCATCAAAGCGGACATCGTCTCAAGCGTGTCGTTTCCCCAAAGCCCCGAAGCATCATATAGAGCGGCATCCGTTTCCGTTACCTGGATATACACGGGTCGCCGGCTTTTGCCGGTGATCATTATCGCGTCAAGACCGGCTGCTTTGATTTTGTGGGCAAACAGACCCCCGCAGGAGGAATCGTAGATGGTGTTGGTAAGCGGGCTTCGCGACACGACCGACATCCTGGCCGATGTCGGTGAAGGCGTACCGCATAAAGGACCGACAGTAAAGATTAACGGCATCTCGGGTGAAAACGGGTCCAGCCGGAAGTAATCGCGCATCAAACGAATGCCCAGGCCCCTGCCGCCCAGATACTCGTAAAGCACATCGGCCGGGACGTCCTCCCGAACCGCTCGACCGCTGCTCAGATCAATTTTTAGGATTTTACCCGTCCACCCGAACATTCTTTCCCCTTTCACGCCTCAATAAGATGTTAGCAGGAGCGTTCGATGCCGGTCAAACATTTACCTGGTAATTTCTAAAGACTTCGAATATAGTGCCGATGGTTATTGCTAATCAACTTATCAGGGGTTATGCATGGATCCAAATAATATTAATGGCAATACAAGACTTCTTTCAGTAAAGGGTAGGCTTTTTGTCCTGCTCGTTGTCATGCTCCTGCCGTTCATCATCTTTTCCACGTATAAGGCGCTTGATATAAATAAGCGCCTTGAAGAAGAGACAAAGACCGAGAGTCTAAAGCTTGCGCAGAATGTCGCCCACGACATCGACGAATATATCATCTCAACCGGCGAAGCGCTAATTCCTATCGCTAAAAATGAAAATGTGCGTGCACAAAACTATCCCAAAGTCAAAGCCCTGTTGCAAGAGATCGTACCTAAGTTTCCTTTCTATAACGTTATCCTTTTTGTAGATAATGATGGGAATATTCGTGCGGCTGCCGCTTCCGGGGCAATGACCAACAGCGAGGATGCAAAAAAGGTAAATGTGAGCGATACCGTATGTTACAAAAAATCGATCAGATCGGACGGTATGGCGGTCGGTGATTTCATATACAGCCGCTTGACGGGAATCCCCGTAGTCCATGTCACGTATCCCGTATACAATTTTGCAGGCAAAAGGATCGGTTTTATCGCGGCGGCGTTCGATCTTACAAAAATACAGAATAAGCTCATGCAGACACGCTTTGCGCAAGGTACGGTTATTAGCGTATTGGATGATAAGGGTGTCGTTATCGCCCGGAGCAATGATCCAAAAAAATGGGTCGGCAAGAACCTTTCACATGAGCCGTTCTATAAAACGATGCTGGGGAAGACTTCGGGGACCGATACGTTAAAGTACCCTGATGGTACGACTATAATCTCCGGTTTTACGGTTGCATCTAAAGTGCCATGGTTTGTGAGAGTCTGCGTCGACGAGCGACTCATCCAAAAAGAAGTCACACGGGAACTCGCTAATCACTTTGCGCTATTTGTTCCGCTGCTGCTGGTTGCTTTGCTTGGTTGGCTCTGGATCGGGAGGGATGTTAATAGGTTGCATAAAATGACCGAGCGGCTCACTCTCATCGACCCGCTCACTGAGCTGTGGAACTACCGGAAGCTCTCTCAAAACCTTGAGCAAGAACTAATTCGGGCAAAGCGCTATAAAGAGCCCCTGTCTTTTATCATGATCGATATCGACTATTTCAAACAATACAACGACAACAATGGGCACCAACTGGGAGACGAGGCGCTCCGCACGGTCGCCGAGGTTATGCGCAGCGCAGTAAGGGATAGCGATCTTGTGTACCGCTACGGAGGCGAGGAAATGTGCGCCGTGATGCCGAACACCGATAAGGAAGGTGCGACCGTCGTCGCTGAGCGCATCAGGGCAAAGGTCGAACAATCAACCTTCCAGGGTGAATCAAAACAGCCGACCGGAAAGCTAACGATCTCTCTCGGCGTTGCGACATATCCGTTCGACTCTATCTCTAAGGAAGGGCTCATAAACAGTGCCGACGTCGCCCTGTATAAAGCCAAGGAAAACGGCAGAAACAGAGTTGAGACGTGTAGCGGTAACGGTACGTCCTATGAGTTGAAAACCGCCTCAAATTAAGCCGCCGGCAAACCGACTTATCCGATCACATCAAAGTCGTGACCGATCCCTTCGGCCTTAGCTTTATCGAGAAGCATCCTTGCAGTTGCGATATCCTGTATCGCCAGCCCCGTGGAATCAAAGACGGTGATCTCATTTCCAATGCGCCCCCGCTTTGCCCCGGTTACGATTTCGCCGAGCGTGGCGTAGATATCCACTTCGGCAAAGGATTCCCGCTTAATCGCTACGTTAATCTCGCCGCTGTGCTTTGCCTGCGTGATGTCGTCGACAACCACTTTTGCATCGGCTAAAATCCTGGGGTCGAGTTCCTGTTTGCCCGCCGCGTCCGCGCCTATGGCGTTGATATGGGCGCCCTCTTTCACCCACTCCCGCTTCACTATAAACTCTCTGGACGGGGTCGTAGTGCAGACTATGTCGCAGCCCGCCGCGGTCTCGATTGAGGCCGACTCGATAGGCAGATCTTCAAAATCGGCTTGAAACCTTTCGATATCTTCTTCGCGCAGGCTCCACATGTAAATCTTTTCGAACTCGAAGTAATTAAGCAGCGCAAGCAGCTGGGTTTTTGCTTGTGCGCCCGCCCCGATAAGGCCCAATGCCGTTGAGTCTTTTCGTGCAAGATAGTTCGCGGCCACTCCCCCGGCGGCACCCGTCCTGTAGCCCGTTATCTGGGTCGCATCCATAATGGCGAGCGGAAAACCGGTTTCGGGGTCGTTAAGCACGAGCATCGCCAACACGGTCGGCAACCCCTTACCGGGATTGCCCGGATACACACTCACCCATTTCAGGCCGGCGGATTTTTCGACATATGCCGGCATTGCCCTAAAATCACCACCGTAGTGCTTTAAGTCGAGGTAGAGTTTTGGAGGCATAACGACTTTACCAAACCCATATTCCCGAAATGCGGTCTCCACCGCCGCCAGGGTATTCGGCATATTGATGATCTTTTTTATATCAGATGCTGTAAGCAAACGAGTCTTCAATCTCTGCCCATCTTTGTTTTTCTCTGCCCATCATTGTTTATATTATACGTTTAGCCCCAGCATAAACAAACCCTTGTAGGGAGTATGCAGTAGGCAGAATAAAACCTTCTTCTTACAGTAGCCTAGCTACGCCTAGACGCTAACTAGTGACAGTCACTGTGAGTGCACCCGAGATTCTTCGCTATCGCTCAGAATGACACCTAGCAATACTCTTCATTAAACCCATACTCTCGACCCACAACACCCTGCCTACTCCCTACTGCTTGCTGCCTCTCCGGTTTCCAGCAGTACCATGGTCCCGATGCGCACTATCTGTGCTTACTGCCTACTGCTTACTGCTTGCTGCCTCTCCGGTTTCCAGCAGTACCATGGTCCCGATGCGCACTATCTGTGCCTACTGCCTACTGCTTACTGCTTACTGCTTACTGCTTACTGCTTACTGCTTACTGCTTGCTGCTTGCTGCCTCTCCGGGCCCACGCTACTGAACGGCGCGGAAATAATGGCCGGTTGTTGTCTCGGCGGCTGGGAAGAGCCGGTCGGCTTTCTTAAGAACCGGGGTGACGTCGTCAACACCCGCGGTTATAAGGTCGATGGCTTCGCGGTAGAGCCTGGTAATAGCACCGGCAGCTTCCGGCTCGTAGCGGTTGAGCAGAAGTCGCAGTGAACCGACACCTGTGCGCATGAGATTGGCCGTGTTGGGAAGCATGTTGAGTTCTCGTGAGTTGTAGATATGCGAGCGGCATCTTGTGTCCTGTTCGACCGGGAATTTGAAGCCTTTTTGATCCTCTATATAAAAATCGCGCATCGAGCAGAACTCACAGCTTTTTTTGGAGGCGCTCGGTACGCAGTGCTCGGCGGTCATTACCTCGAGCCAGCCGTGAACCAGGGCCTCGGTTTCTACATCGACGGAATTTGACAGTGCGGCTAACTGGTCAAGGGTCAGCTCGGATGACAGGCATATTCTTGAAGCGCCGCTATCTCTGAAGAACCGGGTGCTTACCCTATTGAAGTTATTGATATGGTAATCGAGAAATAGCGGCAGCCCCAAATCCCTAACCGCACGAAATATCCCAAAGTTATCGATGAGCAGAGCATCTAAATAATCTCTTTTGGATTCGATAAGCGCGAGCAGAGCGGATATTTCGCTCTGGTGGATTATATTACCGATCGCCAACGCCAGCTTTGCGCCCTTCTCGGCGGCCATTTCTGAGAGCTTTGCAAGATCAAAACCCCCTTGTCGTAAAAAGCCGGGCCTCAAGTAGAGCCAATCAGCGCCGTTTTGGGCGGCCTGGACCGCTTGATCGGGTGAACTTACATCGGCTGCAAGAAGCGGTTTCTGAGGCTTTTTGGTGCGCTCTGGGCGCATAATGGCATCGAGTTCGTCCTGCGCTTTTTTGGGTGCTACCCGTGTTCGCCGGTACGCTTTGACTCTCTCGGTATCGAGTCTCTCGACCAGGGTGCGCCTGAGGTCGTTGAGTTTTCCAAGGGGAACCATAGCACCCGAACCGACCGTAATATCCCATGAATCGACCTCGTAGATCGTGTTGCCGAGTCTGTTCAACTGGGAGATTACGTCGTGTTCGCAGAGGGTTCTTTTCTCACCCTTTTCGGCGTTAAAATCGCTCGTCACTTCGGCTCGCTGGCCGCCGTAAGCCGGGTTTACGTGCGCTTTCAGTTCGATGGGTTTTCCTACCTCTATAAATGCAGACATCTCTATAGGCACCCGCCGGGATACCGCACCCGTTATCGATTCCCTTGCGGTTTTAATAAGCCGCTCGTTATATATCCTGAAAACCCGATCGCCCGTGTTGATCTTATGACGTTTGCCTTTAAGAACGATTACCGCCTTCGACCCCTCGGGCGCACACTCGACACGCTTATCTGCAATAAGCAACTCGTCGACTTTGGCTTTAACCCTGCCGCCGTGGCTTACCCACACCTCGATCTCGTCGCCGACGCACAGCTCGTGTTTCAGCTGCAGGCCCAGTTTGCCTGTATACACGTCCAGGTAGGTTACCCTTCCTATGAGCATGCCGCGGTCGCTCGGCCTGTCGAAACTCATGAGACGGCTGTCGCGGATATCCTTGAAATATCCCTCGGTAAAGCCGCGGCTGAACACTTCTTTGAGTTCGTTTATCTCTTCATCGGATACGCTGTAAGTATCAGGGTCGCGCAGGTACCTATCGATTGCATTGCGGTAAACTCGCACAACGGTCGCCACGTACTCGGGCGATTTCATGCGACCCTCGATTTTAAGCGCCTTTACACCGGCTTTCGCCAATTCGGGCAAAAGCTTGATACCGCTTAAATCCTTTGTGCTTAAGATGTGTTTGCCCGGCGTCGGCCAGACTTCTTCGCGGGAACCCGCGACCGAAAGGCTGTAGCCTAAGCGGCATGCCTGCGGACACATTCCGCGGTTGCCGCTTCTATTCCCCACCATACTGCTGAAGAGGCATTGTCCGGAGTATGAGAAGCAGAGGGCGCCGTGGATGAATGTCTCTATTTTAACGGTGGTCGAATCGCATATTTCGGCGATTTCGCCTATCGATAGCTCGCGCGCCAGGGTAATACGGTTGGCGCCCTGTTCTTCGAGAAATTTCACCATTTCCAGGTTGTGCGTGTTCATCTGGGTGCTGGCGTGCACGCGGATATCGGGTAAGAGACGCTTTACCAGTTTAAAAACGCCCCAGTCCTGGATGATAACGGCATCGGCGCCCGCGTTGTTTATTTCTGCAAGGCTCTCGATCGCCGAAGGCAGTTCCCCGTCGGAGATTATCGTGTTAAACGCGACATAGACCTTTGTCCCCCGAAGGTGGGCATCCCGTACGGCTTTCTTTAGCTCATCGATTGTGAAGTTGCCGGCCTGGCGGCGTGCGCTGAATTTTTCAACGCCCAAGTAGATGGCATCCGCCCCACTGTTGAGCGCGGCGTCGAAGGCCTTTCTGTTACCCGCCGGTGCCAGGAGTTCAAGTTTATTATTCAATTGTTCACTCTCTCTGTTTTCAACCATAGTTTAATCCATAAAAATATAGATAAATTTCTTTCCGAAATTAGATTATACTATGATACCCCATACTTCCAACTTCCTGGTCGAATACGCCCCTTTATCCCAATGCGTGAGAAAAACTAGCCGATAGTTTGGGTCGGTTAGACATCATTTAGGGAATATCTAAGAACAAGATGAAAAGAACGGATGAAAGAGTGATGCCGGTTTGAAGAAATTCGTCTTTCTTACAGTTCTTGGACTATTTTTAACAGTATTCTTAGCAAACAGCTTTGCCGGTGAGGCAAACCAATTCGTAAAAGTCGAAAACAATGCCTTGCTGAAACAAGCCCAACGCTCTTATATCTTGGCTAATGACGGCGCTGTCCTTACCAGGCTGTACCTTGAAAATCGGGAGGATATCCCACTTCAGAATGTTCCTCCGGTCGTGCAAAAAGCGTTTATCGCGATTGAAGATGAGCGCTATTACCAGCACAAGGGCGTCGATTTTTATGGGATCGCGCGGGCGGTTGTCACCGATATCAAGCACCGGCAGATTGTTGAAGGCGGAAGCACGATTACGCAGCAGTATGTTAAGAACAGCATCGGCTCTAAAGACCGCACGCTCTCTAGAAAACTGCGCGAGGCCGTTATGGCGACGCGCCTGGAACAGAAGTACTCAAAGAAGCAGATACTGGAAGCATACCTGAACACGATTTACTTTGGCCAGGGCGCTTACGGTATCGAGGCCGCATCAGAGGTGTTCTTTGGGAAAAAGGCGTACAACCTCACTCTCGCCGAGGGCGCATTGCTGGCGGGCGTGACGAAATCGCCGCAGAACTTCTCTCCTTACATTAATTTGAAACACGCGATAAACAGGCGTGATACGGTATTGGACCGCATGTTAAGCCTGAAGTTTATAACAAAGCAGCAGGCCGATCAGGCGAAAGCCACCCCCCTTCGCGTCGCCGTGCTAAAGACCGAACCCGTCGCCGCGCCGTATTTCGTGGAGTACGTTAAGCAGGCGCTCATAAAAGAATACGGCGTTAACAAGGTGTTTAAAGGCGGACTACGTGTTTATACTACGCTAAGCCCAAAGGCACAGAGACTCGCCGAGCGGGCAATCGCGAATCGCCTCTACCTGCGCAAAGACCCGCAGGCCGCGCTGGTGTCCATTAATCCGAAAAACGGCTATATCGTTGCAATGGTAGGTGGCCGCAACTTTAAGCAGATTAAGTATAACCTTGCCACCCAAGGAAAACGCCAGCCGGGATCATCATTTAAACCGTTTGTCTTGACTACGGCGCTTAAGCAGGGCTATGGCCCAAACAATACTTTTGATTCGTCCTCACCCCAAACGATTCGCATTTCACGTAGCCGGTATGATGCACCGTGGACCGTGCACAATTGCGAGGGAAGCGGGCACGGAATGATGACGTTGAGGGAAGCGACGGTTCACTCTGTAAACGCAGTGTATGCAAATCTTACCGTAGCGGTGGGCCCGGCAAATGTGGTCGAGACCGCTCGTCAGATGGGTATCACAACACATTTAGACCCCTATCCTTCACTTGGTATCGGTGGTCTCACGATCGGTGTCTCCCCTCTTGAGATGGCGTCCGCGTATGGGACGCTTGCTAATGGGGGCATCCATATCGAACCGACCTCAATTATTAAAATCGTCGATACCCAAGGCACTATCATAAAGCGGGCAAACCCGCTTAAAACCCGCGCAATCAGCGCTGAAATTGCGAACAGGGCTATCGATATTATGCAGGGTGTCATCCAGCGAGGCACCGCTACACGTGCCGCTATCGGCAGGCCTGCCGCAGGCAAAACAGGGACCAATGAAGAGTATCGCGATGCCTGGTTTGTGGGCTTTACTCCGAATCTGGTAACCAGCGTGTGGATGGGCTATCCGCAGGCGCAGGTGCCGATGTATGATGTCCATGGCAGCAGGGGCTTCGGCGGTATCATTCCGGCCTCGATCTGGCACTCGTATATGGGACAATTCCTGGCGGGTACGCCTGTGCTGGACTTTACGCCGGCCCGTTGGTCGGGAAAACAGGCAAAAAGGGGGTCTTCAGCCTCCAAAAGGAGGTCACTTCGACACGTCACGACGACGCAGCAGCCAAACCCGGCTCTACAACCAGGCACAATCCAGCCAACACAGCAAACGCCGCAAACAGTGGTAACGCCGACGAGCCCGCCAACAACGGCGGCACCCCCCGGAACAGCGGCAACGGCTCCGGGGACGGCGGGGACGACTAATCCACCCATTTCAGGTCAAGCGGAATCCACGGGTCACTAAGTTTTTAACACTATGTTATTAACACATTCTTTACAGGTGGGTGGTTTTGACGGTGAGTATCCTTGTTCTCACTGAATCAAACGCCGCATATTTTAGGGAATCATCACTACCCGTTTTAACTTCTTTTAACCCTTACAAGGCCAGAAGTTGTAAGTACTGTAACACCGTTGTTCTCGAGTTTATCCAGGAAGAGGTTCATGCCGATGGCGTCACTGGCTATGTGCCCGGCGACTATTAAGTTCATATGGTTTTCGCTTGCTTTTTTACGGAGCTTTTCGCTGAAATGCATGCCGACTATCGTACCCACTCCGGCATCGGCAAGGCGTTCCATCGCAGCTTCGGGACCCTCTGTACCGCCGGTCATATCCACAACGACCTTACCCGGACGTTTACTTGAATCCCCGGCAACGATGGCCGGGCCTGAATTGTTGAGTGCCGCGTCTTTATATTCCGGGATTTCACGTAGGGCCTTTATGATATCACCCATGGTCGACGGCGCTTTCTCATCCAGGTAACGCTGGACGAAATCCATGACCAGGTTATCGCACGGCGTATGGGAGTTCATAAAGCAAAAGCCGAGCAAGCGCGCCGCATCCACCGCCCGGTTGTGGTTGATCGGCATCAGGCCGCGACGCACCTCGGTCATGCGCTCCCCGATCAAATCATCGCCGATGTTAATCGGAACACCGTATTTCGCCCATATATCCGCCTGCATCGCCATTACGTCGGCCAGCGCCGCCAGCGCTTTGCCTTCGGGATGGTGGGCAAGCACGAGGTCGATCTTCTCGCCCTTTTCTCGCAGCCTATCCGCAAGGACGATCTCTTGGGTTTCCATATCGATCCCCGCTATAAGGCCGTTAATCTCGGTATCCGGGTCGCCGGTAAGCATCCTCGTGTCCGAGTAAGGATTTGTCAGCTCATCCGCATCGAAGAACTCTTTTTCGTCGTCCTTCATGTCTTCATACTGCTTGTTCTTTTTTTCCAACACCTTCTCAATCTCGGCCTCACCGCGTGGGTCGTGGTGGATTCCAACTTCAATCGCCAGGTCATAAATCGCACGGAACTTCATCATCCTTCTACCTCCATTTTTATAACTATCAGCTTTCACCATCACCTGGATACATATGGATTCCCCCGGATGGAGAATCTTAAAAGCATATTGGTGCCGGCCGAAATACCGATTCTGGGGCTTTTGTGTATCGAGACGGCCTCCGGTATACCGGCGGTTATGAAAAGGCCGCCCCCTCGATGCGCCATATCCGTGCCGTTATTGTTTATATCTACCTTCAGGGCTTTTGTTAGCTTTCCCGGGCCGTTGGTCAGATCGGTTATCTTCTTTACCGGGCGATTATGCATCATAAGCTCGATACCCGACACCGGCTCGACCGCACGAAGCAAAACAGCCCCGGCGCAGCCCTCTTCCCCAGTCACAACGTTAAGAAGGTAATGCACACCGTAGTTGAGGTACACGTACGCCCTGCCGGCGCGCCCGAACATTATCGCATTTCGGGGCGTCATGCCCCTGCACGCATGGCTGGCGGGGTCTCCCTCGCCAAAGTAGGCTTCAACTTCAACGATTCGCGCCGCCATAGCTCCCTGCGGGGTTTCCCGCACGAGCAGCCGCCCAAGAAGATCGACCGCCACGGTATCCGCCGCACGCTCGTAAAAACTTACCGGTAGCGGAGTGTATGCTTTGTTTGCGGTTGTATTCAAGGTTTTATTAGTGGACATCGGTAAGAAATTATAGCACAAACTCACCGATTTACCTCTTTAGGCGTAGCATGCGCCGTATTTCAGGGACTTCGTAGGTGTTGAGGACGTCTTCTTTGGTGAGCCAGCCGCGTTGGGCAGTGACGACGCCGTATTCCATATAGAGCATATTGCCGGCGACGTGGGCATCGGTGTCGATGGCGAACTTGCAGCCGTAGGCATCCCTGGCTTCTCGTAAGTGGTCGTCTTTCAGGTCGAGCCTGTTTGGATATGCGTTAAGCTCCAAGAAGGTGCCGGTAGCGGCTGCGGCCTTAAACACCTCGTGGAGGTCGATGTCGTATGGCGGGCGTTGCCCCAGGATCCTGCCGGTCGGGTGCGCGATGATGTTAATGTAGGGGTTTTCGATGGCCCGCACCATACGCCTTGTGAGCTGTTCTTTTGATTGCCGGAAGCCGCCGTGGATCGAGCCTATCACCACATCGAGCTTTCGTAATACCTCCGGCCCGAAGTCGACTTCGCCGTCATTGTCGATATTCGTCTCCATGCCGGTAAGAATTTCTATGTCGTCGTATTTCTCGTTGAGCCCGGCGATCGCTTCTAACTGCTCCTGAAGCTCTTCCTTTGTAAGACCGCCCGCAATGCGCAATTTCTCGGCGTGGTCGGAGATGGTGACGAACGCATAGCCGAGGCTTCGCGCCATCTCCACCATGGTTTCGATATCGTTTATGCCATCGCTCCAATTGGTGTGGATGTGAAAATCGCCCTTAATATCCTCATGCCGGATAAGGCGTGGCAGGCTCCGGCGCATCGCCGCCTCTATCTCGCCTTTGTCCTCTCGGATCGCAGGCGGGGGCGTTTCCATATCCAGAGTACCGTATACTTCTTCTTCGGTGCGCCCCCCAAGTCTTCTATCGGTATCCGATTCAAAAACTCCGTACTCGTTTATCTTCAGGCCCCGTTTTTTAGCGATGTCCCGTAGGTGGATATTGTGCGGCTTAGAGCCGGTAAAATATTGGAGCGCCGCACCATACTCGTTGGGGGCCACCACACGCAGGTCGACCTGCAACCCGTTTTTTACGATGATACTGCTCTTTGTCTCGCCCGTCGCCAGGATATATGCAACCTGCGGTATTGTCGTAAAGTATTCCATTACCTTGAGTGGCTGTTCGCTTGAAGCTAAAAGATCGATATCGCCGACAGTCTCTTTCATGCGACGCAGGCTGCCCGCGGTGTTCGCCCGGTCTACAAAAGGTTGCCGTCTGAGAGAATCGACGATTTCGTGGGCTATGGGATAGGCCTGCGAGAGAAGAATGCGCTCGTGCATCTTCTCGTACTGGCGGATTCCCCGCAGGATATTCTCCTCGGTCTTGCGCCCGAATCCCGGTATATGTTCGACCTTGTGCTCGGTAATCGCACTCATAAGCTCATCGAGAGTGCTGATTCCGAGGGTTTCATAGATCTTTTTCGCCTTTTTAGGGCCGATACCGGGGATAACCATAAGCTCGGTAACCGATTCGGGAATTTTTTCGCGCAGTTCTTCATAGTACGGGAGACGACCCGTCGCTATTAGTTCTTCTAAACGAAGGGCGGTATGGCTTCCTACGCCCGGGATTTCGTCGAGTGCTTTAACGCCGCCCTCCCGGTAAATATCCGCAATAGGCCTGGTAAGGCTGCGAACGCTTGCGGCGGCCTTGTGATATGCACGCACCCTGAACGTGCTCTCATCGAGAATATCCAGCATATCGCCGATCTCATCGAGGATCTCGGCAGCACGCTCGTTGGTCGGTTCACCTTGACCCTGGGCTTTTTGTTCCATATCGTCCTCATCCTCTAGCCCACCGTTTATATGATGTTTCTCAACGGTATGTGCGGTTTTATTCGGTCTCTCATCTAAAGAATACCCGTTTTTAGGATTTGAGATTCAAGTGCTTCAACTCGAAGCACGGTCGTTACTGCAAAGATCATTCCAATATATCTTTAGCTCTGCCGGCTTTCGTCGCTATCGCCCGCACGTTTCGCTGTCGAACACCTGAGCGCCCTGGCAAACAGGGTCTTTTCTGAGGGGAATATAAAGCGGACGGCCCGTTCGAAGAGAAAATAGTCCTGGGACCAGTTGATCATAACAAGCAAGCGGTTTCTAAACCCTATCAGGTTAAGCAGGTGGACCCCGAGCCAGAGCATCCATGCCAAAAGACCCGTAAAGACCCGCTCACCGATCCTTACAACACCCGCATTCCGCCCGATCGTGACCATAGTGCCGCGATCGTGGTAGCGGAACTCCCGCAGAGGTTGTCCGGATATTTGATTCACGATATTTTGGGCCGCCAATCCTCCCTGTTGAACAGCGACAGGCGCTACCATTGGTAAAGGCCGGCCGTTCTCTTCGAAGTACGCTAAGTCGCCGATAACATATACTTCGGGGCGATCGGGTACCTGCAGTGTCGGCAACACTTTGACCCGGCCATCGCGTGCCGTCGGAAGACCCCAGGATTTAACGATTGGCTGACCCCCCACACCTGCGGTCCAGACCACGGTTTCAGTCGGTATGGTCTCGCCGCTTTTAAGAATTACCGAATCCGCATTTATTTGGTTTACCATTGTTTGCAGTCGAATCTTTACACCCATCCCCGTCAGGCGCTCGTGGGCATATGAGCGCAGCTTTTGCGGCAGCATTGTGAGCAGGTTGTCCGCCGCTTCGATCAGTATGATCTGGACCTCCTTGAAATCGAGCGAAGGATAATCCCGCACAAGCGGGCGGTCGATTAGCTCAGCGAGCGCCCCGGCGAACTCGACACCCGTCGCGCCTCCCCCAACGATGATAAACGTAAGGAGGCGCCTTCGCCGCTTATCATCCGTTTCAAATGATGCCTGCTCAAAGCAGCAGAGGATATGATTGCGTAGTGCAGTGCCCTCTTCCAGCGTTTTTAATGAAAAAGAGTTCTCGGCGGCACCCGGTACGCCGAAGTAATTAGAGGTACTTCCCATCGCCAAAACCAGGTAATCGTATGAGATTGAATCCCCATCGACCTTAACCGCCCGTTCGGTAAGCTCAATATCGGTAACGTCACCCATTACAAACCGCGTATTGGGGAGTTGCCGCAGGATTGCTCGAATTGGATAAGCAATCTCTTCAGGCTCAAGCTCCGCCGCCGACACCTGGTAGAGAAGCGGCAGGAACGTGTGGTAGTTATCGCGGTCAACAAGTAGGATATCTGCAGGTGCTTTAGTTAGGGCGCGGGCCGCCCAGAGACCGCCGAAACCGGCCCCGATAATAACCACCCGTGGACGCCCATCACCCGCCATACCTGCCTCCGATTACCAGCTCTGCGAATATTAGCTCATACTTTAACTAAGCTATTACCCAATGTTGGACAAGGTCAATCTTACTATTACCGGCTTACAACCACTTTCTTCTCCTGAAATAAGCGAGCATGAACAACACAATAACTATCATGATTGCCCAAACAGTGGGGTAACCCCAACGCGAACCGAGTTCGGGCATGTACTGGAAGTTCATCCCGTAGACACCCACGATAAATGTTAATGGGATAAAAATCGTCGCGATGATGGTCAAGACCTTCATAATTTCGTTCATGCGGTTGCTGATACTTGAAAGGTAGATGTCGAGCATGCCGGAAAGCATGTCGCGGAACGTTTCGATGGTGTCGATTACCTGGATCGTGTGGTCGTAGACATCGCGAATATATACCATGGTGGTCCTCTTGATCAGCGGTGATTCGCCTCTCTCAAGCGCGGCGATCACTTCCCTAAGAGGCCATACCGACCTGCGTAAATATATCATCTGGTGCTTGAGGTTATGGATGAGCTGCAAGGCATCCTTGCCGGGGTTTGCCACAAGCTCGTCTTCAAGATATTCGATATCATCGCCGAGTTTCTCGAGAACCGCAAAGTAACTATCAACAACGGCATCCATCAACGAGTATGCGAGATAATCGGCGCCCTGAGCCCTCAATTTGTTGGCGCCCGTTCTGATTCGCTCGCGGATTGGATCGAAAATATCCCCCTCGATCCCTTCCTGAAACGAGAGTACGTAGTTCCTGCCAAGAACAAGGCTTATCTGTTCGGTAACGATATCGTTGCCGCCGCTTTTGTAGTAAATCATCTTGAGCACGATGTAGACGTAATCGCCGTAATCCTCAAATTTCGGTCGCTGGTCGGTATTGAGGATATCCTCAAGCACAAGCGGGTGCAGGCCGTAACACTCGCCGAGCTTCTCCAGCATATTCGTATCATGAATGCCTTCAACGTTGATCCAGGTTACGGTGGGTTTGTCTTTAAAAGGGAAACACTCTTTGACCTCGGCTGTTTCCCTCTCGCTGAAGGTATCCTTATCGTAATCGATAATAGTGATCTTCGGTTTTCCGGGTTTTTTTTCGCCGATATGAACCAGGCTGCCGGGGGGCAGACCCGCTTTTGCCGACCGTTTCTTTTTAGTAATCTGCTTCATTTACCGCCACCGTTTAAAAGATAATCAGTACCTCGAATACTATTCCTAAGCATAGCTAAAGTTGTAGAGTAGAGCAATTTTAGGTTTATGTCCCACATAGCTCCAAAACAATTGGTTTAGCTGTTAACCTTATCGGGGTTAAAAAGGCACGGGTTTGGGCGGTTTGGGCAGATTCTTAATTCCCTTCATCGATGGGATAATACCTGTTTACAACCTGCTGAACGTCGGCCAGCCAACTTTTTCTTTGTTCCTCTGTGCTGATCACGATCACGCGAAACATCGTCCTGTAGACATCCTTAATGCCGCATAGGTCGAATATGCAATTTTTCCATATGCTCTCAAGCGGGTCGCCGAAGACCTTTCGCTCTCGTTGCTGTGCGTCGGAGAGGGCGGCGGGAATACATAGATATAAAAATATACGTTGTTTCTGCTACTTAGCGAGAGCTTAGGAAAGCTATACGGCGAGGTCTATCTGTTGCACGGTTCCGGCCCGACCGTTTTCGCCCAGGTAAACGCCCGTTGAATTTACCGCGCCTTGGAGTGTATTCGCGGTGTCTTTTATAGAGAACCGGGATGCAACGCGATCCAGGTAGATCGCCCCAACGTCCCCTGCTTACTGCTTACTACTACTTTAGGCGGTCTCAACCTCGATGTCAGAGAGGGATTCAGCAGAGATACGCTTGCTTATACCCAATATCTCAATCCCGACTACGCTATCGTTGGCATCATAATCCAAAATAACGCCAGGTTTAACTTCTTCTGAATCAACAATCGCCGATTCATCTAATCTAAGATATAGGGCATCGTTCTCGCGATCTATTTTAAGCCTCACTTCACCCTCCTCTGTCGTCGATCAAAGAATACCGTTACTATCCTTTGCGGTTGCACGTTCGGATTTACTATAACGCGCAGGTATTTGCCACCGCATTTATTTATCGCCTTTATGAAATGGACCGTGCCATCGTCTCTGTGCTCGACCCTCTCTGGATGCTCTAAGGTCGATTTTACCCACGTTTCTTTAATGCTCCGTTCCTTTAGCATATCATAAGCATGCTATTGTTTTTAGAGCCTCCCATGTTTATCGGGCACTCCGGCGGGCATCCTGAAGGAAGCGAACATACCGATGATCGAAACAATCAGCATCAGCCAGAATGTCATGTGGATACCGCCTGCGAGGGCGTTAGCGAGCACGTCCAGGTTGGCATGTGGGAGGGCCGCCCTGCTGGCCGGATCAAGAAGCAGGTTGGTGATCGATACCGAATCGCTGACGCCATATTTTTTGATGAGCGGCGATCCGACAAGTGTGCCGGTGAGTGAGGTGTTCACGATGGTACCGAGCATGGCGACCAGTAATGTGCTCCCCAAGATTCGCGAGAACATGACCGAACTCGTGGCGATACCCCGCTGTTTCCAGTCAACCGTCGATTGGATGGATACGATCTGCGTTGTGGATGCCAACCCCAGCCCAATCCCCATAACAAAACTGCAGAGGGCTATATAGAGAGGGCTCGATGAAACACCAATCTCCAGGTACATAATGCTTGCGATGATGCAAAACAGCATGCCCGCGATCTCGATCGTGCGGTACCCGTAACGCCAGATCAATTTGCCCGATAAGGTGGATGCAATCGGCCATCCTATGGAGAGAGTTACGATGGTGGCGCCCGCAACGATCGCGTTGGTCCCCAGCACGCCTTGAGAAAATGTCGGCAAAAACGATGACGCGCCGATGGTAAGACCGCCGGTTATAATGGCGCATATGTTGGCGACCAAGACCATCGGCTGGCGCACCACGGCAAGCGGCAGCACCGGCTCTTTTGCTGTGGTCTCAATCCATATGAAAAGCGCAAAAAAGGCGACCGCCAGCAGTACCATCCCGATAAACTCGGGCGATGCCCAGGCCCACCTCACGCCGGCTTGCAATAACGCAAAGAGCAGGGTGATGATACTGATGGTCAACATAAGCGCCCCCGGGTAGTCCACCTTGTGCCCGTGGCGCTCGACTTTCTCGTGCAGAAAACTCATTACTCCCGCGATGGTTATGATCCCGAAAGGAACGTTGATTTCAAAAATCCACGGCCACCCGATGGTCTGCACTATAATACCGCCGAGCGCCGGGCCGACAACCGCTGCAATCGCCCATACGCTACTTAAGACACCCTGGACTTTTGCGCGCTCCTGGCCGGGATACAGATCGCCGACAATGACCATCGCTATCGGCAATACCGAGCCCGCGCCGAGACCCTGGATGGCGCGAAATATGATGAGCTGCGTCATCGTGTGGGCGAATCCGCACAGCGCGGAACTGGCGATAAACACCACGGCTCCCAGCACAAACACCGGTTTTCTGCCGTACAGGTCGGCAAGTTTGCCGTAGATAGGCACCGATGCCGCCTGTGTAAGCAGAAACATCGAGAACACCCAGGTAAAATGGGCGAATCCGCCGAGTTTGCCGACGATTGTGGGCATAGCTGTGGCGACGATTGTCGCTTCCATCGCCGCCAGAAATATCCCCGCCATTAAGAACACGGTGACCCATTTACGATTGGTTTGCTTCATGTAGTGCTTTCTCCTCGCGTGCTACTAGAGGGTTTGCTGGATTTCTTTTAGCCGCTCCATCAGGTCGTCTTTGTTTTCTCTCTCTTTATAAACCTGCTCCGTATACCAGGCCTTTTTCCACTAACACTGAATTTATTGTGGCAACATCGAAAGGGTCGTATACGGTGCCATCGATTTCTATGTTCTTGAAACCCTCGTCCTCAAGCTCATCCCAGCGGGCTTCCTTTGCTGCAATCCACTTGGAGATATCCTCCCGGTCGATCTGCGCCCACGGCGCAAGGTCGTTCTTGGACATGTAGAGGACGCGAAGGCTCATGAGCAACCCACAAATTGAGAAATAACCCCAGTACCTGGAATCGGATACGTCACAGTTGTAGGTCACCTGCTCGGTAAGAGACCGCAGAAAAACGTTATCGCGCCCAACCTCGTTCATGATACGCTCCTTGCTACCGCATACCCCGCGTTTATTGGGTGTTTTAAAGATACAGGTCTAAGGATAAAAAATAAACCCTTGCCTGTGAGAAAGACCTTTGTTTATGTCTACCGTTCACGATGATGTAGTAACACTCTAGCTTGAGGAAATAGGGCATAAAGAGCGTCGATCATCCGGCGCCCTTTATCTTTATACTTTTACCCACACTACGTCAAGTTTGCCCTGCAAAAAGCCGAAATACCACAAGAGAGGACGGTGGAGTGTGTTTAAGGTCAACTTTATAAATCCTTTTGTCGAGGCCGCTTTTGAAGTATTCGAAGCCGAAGTGAAACTTAATATAGAAAGAGGAACGCTCTCCATGAAGACATCCTCCACGACATCCCAAGAAGTGAACGTCCTCATAGGCATCACCGGTCAGCTTCACGGACAAGTAATCTACGGCATGAGCAACCTGACCGCCAAGAAACTCGCAATTAAGATGCTTGGTCAGCCGGTCAGAATTCTCAACGACCTTGCGCAAAGCGCAATTAGCGAGCTCGGCAATATGATAACCGGCGTCGCCGCCGGCAAACTCGATACCGAATATGCAAACCTTGCCGTCACTCCCCCGGCCATCGTTATCGGAACGGATGTCTTGATTTCAACCATCGGGATAAACCGTCTGATCGTGCCGCTTAAGAGTGAATTCGGGCCGGTTGAAGTAAGCGTGGCCTTTAGGGATGAGCCAATTCCAAGCACCATCAATATCCTCCACGCACACAGGAATAAATCGGAAGTCTTCATTTAACCCTATTCTTAATGATGAGCTAAGCCCCGATATGTTTTCCTTGATTTTCCGTTAGCATTTTAGTCGCTTCTTGTAAACTTTCTGCGTGCTGCAATTCATGTGGTGTAAGGAGAGCCCTTATTTCGGCGAGTCGCTCGGGGGCGGGCTAATTACAAGCAAGACAACCTTTCTGGCATAGTCAGGAACCGCCGGCGGATACCTCCAGCATTTTACTTTGGTGACTGCATCCGAGATATGTATATCACCGCTTAAGTCGACGATAACGGGTCTTGTCGCAAACTGCGAAGCACCCTTCACGACGAGATGCAGGGCAGCGAAATTATCAATAGATAAATCCCCTTCAAACTTGATATATGGGAACCCCATTATTTGCGTGTACTGTAATTTTAGCTGAACCATAAAATACCCTCGGTTGCTCACCGATCTGCAGATTTTATATATCCAACAGCAATACTTTTTAACCCTGCACCAGGACTAACCTTAGTCGGTCCAATATATTACTCATCTTACCAAAGCGCTTAGACATATTACCGCAATCCAGGATGTCACCCTTAAACAGTCACACCGCGGTCGAGGCTTACGCAAAGCAGCGCTATATCGTCCGATAACTTGCCGCCGGTGCAGTGCATTACCTCGTTGAATAGTGCGCCTGGCATTTCTTGAGGCGATGTCGGCCTTAACGCTTTCACGGCCTCTACGAGTCTCTTTTCACCAAAGAATTCCCGGTTACACCTCGCTTCGATGATGCCATCGGTATAAAGAACTAAAACATCGCCGGTCTCAAGAATCACTTTGCCGCTCGCGTAATTTATCATCGTGAATGCGCCTATAACCGGTGATTGGGTACCAAGCGCGTCCACATGCCCCGTGCTTCTTTTAATTAGTGCCGGTGGATGCCCCGCAGAGCAATAGGTGAGCTTGCCTGTTTTCGTATCCAGTATCCCGAAAAACACGGTAACGAAAATATCCGCGGGTGAGGTTTTTGCCACCAAGTCATTGGCTTTTGCCATTATCAAAGCCGGCGTGCCACCTTCGTAGGCATGCGCCTTAATCGTATTTTTGACTATGGACGTCAACGCTGCTGCTTCTAGGCCTTTTCCTGAGACGTCCCCAATAATTATGCCCACCCTGTCGTGCTCAAGTTCAAAGATATCGTAGAAATCGCCGCCTACTTTTGCAGCTTCGGTCGCAGAGCGATAAAGATGACCAAAGACGACACCGTCTACCTGCTCGGGCAGAATAAGAAGGGCTTCCTGCAGGGTGTCTGCGATATTTCGCTCGGCTGCATACAGGCGTGCGTTCTCCAGCGAGAGGGATACCGATGTGGCGAGCTTGTTTGCAAAATCGATTTGGGTTTCAGTAAAGCTGATTGAGCTTGACCGATAACAGAAACAAAGAGCGCCGATAACATCATGTCTTACTATCAGAGGTACGGTGAGGATCGAACGAGTACCGTACTTCTCCATTACTTTACGATTAACTCTTTCATCGTTTGAGGTATCGTCGACTGCAACCGGCTTTCCCGTGCTCGCGGCAACCGTCGCGTGCCTAGCCTCATCATCGGTCAGCTTGGTGCCGGTTATTTCAGGCGGAAAACCATAGGTATAGCCTACAACCCAGCGATCTACTTCACGCAGGAGTACCACGCCTCCTTCTGAGCCCATGTTTTTAGCGGAATCTATAACAACCCTTGTCATTATCTCGCTAAAATCAAGCGTTGAGTTGATCTCTGCGTTGATACTGTTGAGAGCATCGCTTAGTTGGCGTGCCCGTATGCTATCGGTCACATCCACAAGAGAGAGAACCAAGCCGATGACATGACCGGGGGTATCTTTTATCGGAGTTAACGTCCAATCCCAGTATGTAGCGCCCCGCCATGGCTGGTCGACAAATTCAAAGGGTTTCGCTTTAAACTCTACACGCTCTCCGGTATCTCTTACCCTCCTAAATATGGCTTCATTCTCTGCATTAGGGAAAAGCTCAAAGTGATTGCGCCCTATAAGCTCAGCTCTTGCGTGACCGGAGCCTTTTTCATAGGCGGAGTTAACCAAAACAAAATTAAATTGGGCATCGAGGTATGCAATTTGGGCGTTAGTGTTTTCCATTATTGTTTCGAGGGTATCCCGTTCTCTTTCAAAGGCTATTGCTAACTCCCTGGCGTTTTGCCTCTGCCGCTCAACCTGCCCTAACAGTTGCTCGCGCACCGTTACGTCATGCCATATGGAGACAACACCCACTACCTTATCGTCATAAACAATCGGGGTTGATGATACTTCGGCTATAACATCTTTGCCCGTTGCATCGCTGTAAATAAAGCGTTCGCCAATAACATGCTCGCCACGTAGCGCTCTTGATGAGGCAAGCTCTTCTTCACCGGCCGCCCGACCATCAGAAAAGCGCACGCGCATCGATCGCGCCATAGCCTTTCGGCCCGCATGTACCGGATCAAGACCGTATGCTTTAACCGCTGCAGGATTAGCCCGCACCAGGACACCTTCGGCATCATAAATTATTACCGGATCGGCCAAAGCGTTAAAGATGGCCTCCAACTCGCTTGATCGCTGTTTTGCCTCCTTTGCAAGCTTTTCCGCATGCCGGTGTTGCTGCTTAACTTGCGACAGCAGCTGCTCATGCTGTTTCTCTATTTTCTTTCGAACAGTAACGTCTCGAAAATAAATTGTAAGACCGCTCTTATAGGGGTAGGCATGGACTTCGAACCATTTATTTAAAGGCGGGTAGAATTCCTCAAACATAACGGGGACTTTTTGTTCTACCGCTCTTTCGAATTCCCGAGAAAAAGTTGAACCGAAAGCTTCAGGAAACACATCCCATATGTACCTAAATAATAATTGCTCTTTCTTTTTGCCTAGAAACTTCGCCGCATTACGGTTTACGTAAGTAAATCTCCACGAGGTATCGAGTGCCAAAAATGCATCCGTTATGCTCTCAAGGATATCTAGAACTTGCCGCCTCGATTCCTTAACTTCCTCTACGGCTGCCTCACGCTCGGCAATTTCATGCTCTGATAAAGCTTTGGCCCTTGAAAGCTCGGCGGCATGCTCTTCAACACGCCTTTCCAGTTCATCGCGGGCTTGTTGAAGCTGTTGTCTCAAGATCACATTTTCCAATGTTCTTCTCCGTTGAATTTGCACTTTAATAGATTTAGAACCTGATATCTTTAATATTAACCATATTTTAACCCAAGAACAATGTATGACCTGTGCAAACGATACTTGAGCAGCTCTAACGCAAGAGAATAACCACATCGTCGGATAGTTTACCGCCAGCGCAGTCTATAACATTTTCAAATAGTTTTCAAATAGCAATTATTTATTACCTGAAATGCATTTTCATGTGCTTGCAGGAGCCTCAACCTCCTTTGTGTCAGGGAAGAGGACGCCGGCGCTCAGCGTAGCAAATTTTGGTATAATATGGTAAAGGAGATTACAGGCTTTGGCAAAAGAACATGTTTGTGAAAATTGCGGAAAAACTTGGCGACTGGAATACCCCGTAATACTTACGGTTAAAGTGTTGACGTGCCCGGATTGCGGCCGGTTCAAGTTTCACCTTGAATCAGCGGCTAGCGGAAAGCCGTTTCTCGAAAGCATGAAGGCCGTAAAATAGATTATTGCCTTTTTCTGATGGCTCTCCAGCTTTTTCCAAAAGAAAAACCCTACGCAGTTTAGCATATAGGGCTTGAACCCCTGCCGCTCTCCACGGATAATACCAGTTAAAATAGCCTATGCCCGTTAATGTAGTGCGAAGCAACCTACCCATTATGATATTTGTGCTAATGTTAGAAAAAACGGGGCTCAATAAGCCACGGCACAGAGCCATTCTACCGTGGCTGCCGTGACCGGTTAAAGATGGCGAAACAGAAAGGGTTAGTAACCGTGCCCGGCAAGGTCAAGAAACTATTTAAAGCATTTCTTAACGAACTATTAACCGAACTATTAAACGGAATATTTTACGAACCCCTAGATAAGCTGCAAGCCTATTGCCGGGACAACAAGAAAAAGGTGCTGGCGATAATTATCGCCCTGGTTGTGTTCGGCTACGGGATGCGGCAGCTAACCCTGGTACCCGCCCTCTGTAGTAACTGTCATGAAACATACCCTTTCTTTAAGAGCTGGCAACAATCCATTCATTCCACAGTACCATGCGACGCTTGCCATAAGCCGCCCGGGATAGTTAAGGGGATGAATAGGGCATACCTTGAATTCACCGCTCCCAATAAACCCGACAGCCGGCTTGAGGCACGGGTTATCGGTAAAACACTCCCCAATGAGGTGTGCGAACAGTGTCACTCAATGAACAGAACATTTACGTTTGGCGGTGGCTTAATCGTGCCCCATGAGAAGCACCTCGAACAAGGAGTTAGATGCACGACATGCCACTCAAACATCGCCCATGCCGAAGGCGGCGAAAAAGCCGAAAGGCCCAAAATGGAAACCTGCATGCAATGCCATAACGGTAAAAAGGCGCCCGAAAACTGCGGGGTGTGCCATATCACGACAGTGGACCCATCAAGCGACTATTATAATCCCTATTAACATGAAACAATTACACGTTTCTCTGGATATTTTACTGTTTCGAATAATATAAAAACCTCTTTTGTGGGTATAGAGTTTCAGAGGAAGGGGTGTAAAACGGAATGAGACTGTATGTGGGAAACCTAAGTTATACTACGGACGAGGCTACCCTCCAGAAACTCTTTAGCAAGCATGGGGATGTCGAATCGGTCAACGTTATCATCGATAGAGATACCGGCCGAAGCAAGGGATTTGGATTTATCGATATGCCAAACGATAAGCAAGCAAAAGAAGCGATACTTGCGCTTAACGGGAGCGAGATCGAGGGGCGCACGATTAAGGTGAGCGAGGCAAAACCGCAAGAACGCCGCGAAGGCCCAAGACGAGCCTTTGGCGGTGGACGCAGATAACGAGCTTGTCCCGAGTCTAGTTGAAATTAAGAGGCGACCCAGTTAGCCTAAGGTTGGTAACTAATCAATCTAGGCAAAGGAGCTACCATGAAGTTATAAACTCTTGCGGGCACGAAGTTCCCCTTGCCACATATCAGACATTTAACCAGGGGGAGAAGATGCAAGAGGGCGTCTATAGCAAGCTTATCTTAGGAGTCGTTAGGCAGGCTTTAAGAGAAACCCCAAACGCCCAGAGCCAGCGGTGGAGCGAGGCTGTCTGCTGTAGTGAGGCCGTTCGCCTACTGACTAATCATTTTCAGTTTTTGCATAATCTCTTCGTGTTCTGCAAGATACTCATAATGGGTTTGTACATCAGAAAGCGTTTCCTCTGTTAAAACAAGTGATTCGGATGGAAAGTTCTCAAACACCTCATAAAACGAAATAAGGGGCCGTCAGAGTGTAGCTTGAGCCATAACCATAGGCCTTGAGGCAAAAGGAAATAATGGCTTGCCAAAGCCAACTTCTTGGGCGCTCCCCGGAACGGGCAATCTTCAAAATTATTGAGCGGTTGTGCCTTTATGCATCTGCTTAAGCTTATTGTTTCTTCTTTTTTGCAACCTTTTTCTTTGCTATTTGAGCAGCTTGCAATGCAACTGTGTCAAAATCATTGTCTAAACTTTTTGCTTCATTCTTCTTGTACTGATCAAAATGTTTTTCCGCTGTTTCTACCGCCAGCTCATGCGACACTTTACCTGCATCCGTTAGGATATCTCTGTCGTTTAGTTTTAAAAAGCCATGGAGCTTTTCTATCCAATCTTTCATGTGCATCGGCACGCGCCGCATAGCCTGACCTTCAGCAAACACAAGATACTGCTCAACAAGATTGTTGAGTGCAAGAAGTTCCGGCTCTGTTAAATAGTTTTTAGCAATTGTCACATCATCTTTTCGGGGCTTTGTCCCCCGCCATGAAGTAAGTCCCATAAATGGCTTTGTGCTGTCCGCACGGGTGCTAATAATCTCTGGGGCAGTTTGGCCAGTAATGGCGTAGTGTACCTTGTTTTGAACTGTTTTAAAAAACAGGATACTTGTTTCATCGGTCGGATCATAGTCAACACTGGTCGCGTAGATATCTGTGATTTTGCGATAGAATCTCTTTTCGGAAGTGCGGATATCTTGAATGCGCTGAAGTAGCTCTTCGAAATAATCAAAAGGTAGGTCTGGATTTTTAAGGCGTTCGTCGTCTAAAACAAAACCCTTGACGATATATTCACGTAGACGGGCGGTTGCCCACTGGCGAAAAGCTGTTGCAATAGAGCTTTTGACGCGGTAGCCAACAGAGATAATGAGATCGAGGTTATAAAAATCAACATCTCTTTCGACTTCTCTCCCGCCTTCATTCTGAACTATTCGGAATTTCCTAATAGTTGAATCTTTGCTCAATTCTCCCTCTTGATAAATGTTCTTTATGTGTTCATTAATGGTTGGAACGGTAACCTGAAAAAGCTCGGCCAAGAGTTTTTGCGTAAGCCATACCGTCTCACCGTCAAAACGGACATCAATCTTAGTTTTGCCATTTTCGGATTTATAGATGATTAGTTGTGATTCTGGGTTGTTTTTCATAATAATAACATTCTCTTTGTTTTACTTTGCGCCCTTATTATACAACGGGTTCGCATGGCCTAAAATGGTATTTTGTTGTGTTGGCATACAGAAAATGCCAGTTTGATTGCTTAGTTCTGTAAATCCACTGCCACTGAAACCTTTACCCTGGAAGCGAATCAACTTATCACGTTCAAAGCTGACAGCACTTGTGCAGCGGCTGTGGTGACGTCCCCTGCTGCTGGCTTGTTAAGGTAAGCACCAATCCAGGGCGTAAAGAAATGCGGCCCTCGTAAGGCCGCATTTCACAAACTCCTTAACTCCTAAATATATAGGGCACTTATGCATTAATGACCTACTTGGCGTTCTCACGCTTGCCGGTACCTGAGAAACCGCCTACCCAGGAGCCATCGTCTGCATTGAGAATTACATAGAAGGTATCGAAATACCATTCGCCAGCGCTCCCATCATCGCCATACATGTGGCCGCCGCTCGCCAATTGATGTATGCCTTTAAACCCAATAATCCAGCGATTGCCATTCCAACTTGTAACAGATCCGTCAGCGGGTTGTATTTTTACATAGCGAGCTTTAACGCTTGAAGCTTTGTCGTAACCCGGGCAGAGCACCAAAGCCGCCTTAATCGCCTGCTCCTCGGAAAGTTTCGATTCGCTTGTGGGCATATCGAGTTTGAGGCCGTTTTTCCCCCAATCTCGTGCTTCTTCAGAATCTAAAGGAGACAGGCTTTGGCCAACCTGCGCGTTGGCGACAGGGCTTTGTCCCACCTGCGCGTGAATAAAAATCCCGACCCCGATAACTATAGAAAGCGCTATCATGGCTATGAGTTTGACAAGAAGTGATCGTCTCATCGTATCTATCCTTTCTTTATCGTGTCTCACGCGTATCCCATATGCCGAAATTATGATTGTTTACCCAGTAACGGCCTTGCCAACTTTGAAGACCGCTATCAGTGGGCGCTTTTGATAGATTTGCAAGGGACCAATAACCCAGCTTGATGTCCAAGTATACGTTGTCGAAGAAGACATAGTCGTTAGTTTCGCCAGGCGTTCTAGGATTGCTGTCGTACCCGGTCTCACCAAAAACTTGAGCATCTTGGGGAACATGAGTTGTTGCATTAAACGGACCCTTTGCTGGCCCCAAGAAATACCCATTTTGGTAGGCGTAGTACTTGTTATTGAGCCACCTCATTTCATAGGTAATGGGTGATGATGATACGGGGGCAGCCCATTGAGCCTCTTGATAACTGCCACCATCATCGATCCATCCAACGAACGTAATTAGGCCGGGATAACCAATTCCCGCCCTCTTTATCCAGCCTACTTGCCCGAAGGTTTTGTAGGTAGTATTTGCAAGCATTACCCATGCACCCGACAAAGCAGTATTTACAATTAAGCGTGGGTAACCGCCCGTGAAATAGTCGCCCTGTATATCTCCCTTGACTGCTATTAAGCTACCGATTGTCTGATGCCCGCCGTCAAAGTAGTTTGCTGCAAAGGCTGCTGAAGGCATCAAAAGGCATGACAAGAAACTTAATACCACGATGCCAAAACATAACTTCCTCATAATTGCCTCCTAGGCCTAGTTCTATTAGTGGCATAAGCATAGTGCCGTGTCAAAGCAATATTTACTCATGAGCGGCCAGCCGATACAGCCAACTACTAATACGATTGAGAGCAGAAACTCCTCCTGATTCCATAGGCGCACCCCTTCTGTTTCTGTTGCAATGAACGCAGCTGTCTTTTGAGCATAGGAAATTGTCAATGAATCACCACGCGAGCTTGACCCGAGTCTAGTTGAAATTAAGAGGCGACCCAGTTAGCCTAAGGTTGGTAACTAATCAATCATAGACAAAGGAGCCGCCATGAAAAAACAGTACAACAAAAGGAACAAGAAATCT
>PFFU01000061.1:1907-8480 GCA_002783345.1 Candidatus Aquicultor secundus | reverse complement strand
CTGCTACTTAGCGCAGTTATAGCAGTTGTTTAATCCATGGTTCTATGTTTTAACAAATATCGTTCATGAGCGTTCGAAAATTGTCAGGACGACAGCAATAGGAGAAAATGGCTGTGTGGACACATTGTAGGTTAGTCTCTCCTTTTAATGCAGGTGATAACGATGTCATCAAACGGTATATCATTGTTGTCTGAAATCGTCCTTTGATAGACGATATTGATGATATCTTGGGGGTTAGAATCGGAGTTTGCGTAAAGAGCAGCTTCTAGCCGCTCGTACGGCTTATCTCTGAAGTTTTCGCTGTCGGTAACGCCATCGGTAAACGCGAGGAGAACATCGCCCGCTAAGAAGGGCTCAGTTTTTGTTTCGATACCTAAATCAGGCACGATTCCTATTGGTAGCGTCATTCTGCTCTCAAGACGCTTTATGTCGCCAACTTGCCTTGAGTAAAGCAGAGGAGTCTCATGACCTGCGTTCACGAAGCTTATGCCGTTATCGTCAATAAGACAGCAAAATAGGGTGATAAACATATTTTCGGATAATGCTGAGTAAATGTGAGCGTTAACTCTTGCAACAAGCTCGGTTAAGTTGCCGGTATGCTCGAGTGCTTCCGTTATATTTTGGTGAAGCATAGCAGAGAACAGGGCCGCTGAAATGCTTTTTCCCGAGATGTCTGCAATGCAAAAGAAAAGCTTATCGCCAACGGTGGCAACGTGGTAATAATCCCCACCAAGTTCTCTTGCAAAGGCAACTTTGCTTGCTATGGTGAGATTTTTATACGAAGGCGGAAACGGTGCAAAAACAGATTTGTGGACATCTTTGGCGATCCCAAGATCGTAGCTTCTTTTCTCTTCAAGTTCTCTGATTATTCTGAGCTGAACAATCAGCCTACCGATAAGTAACGCCACCAGGTTAAATACTAAAAAGTGTAAAGCTACATCGAGGCCTAAATCAAGCCCGGTCTCTATGCCAAGTTGAGTGTGAAAGATTAGTTCAGCAGCAGCAGCCACCATAGAGACGAATAAGCCATAAGCTAAACCAACATAAACCGTCGCCAAAATAATAGGAATGAGGTAGAGGATCGTAATATCGGGCGTAACCCCTGTCAATGTATCAGCGAGCCCGATTGCAACCGAAGCCAAAAGCGTGCCCACAGCTATTAGTGTTTTAACCCCTTTAGACATTACGCCTTACCCCTCACAAAATAATTGAACGTATCATGTAGATTATCTTCCTGTAGAAATCTATAAACAAAGATAGTCAATCGTTATCCGCTTCCGTTTATTATTTGTATTGCTTAATGTGAGCCTGTCTAATCAAAGAGGTCGCCGAAACATGGTTGAAATTGCCCAAAACCAAAGATGAGGTCGAACGTGGGCTTGAGCAGCAAGCTGCCGAAACAAGAGATCGGATAGAAGCTCCGATCTTTTGCGAAACGTAAAAGCTGTTTAAAGCGACAATTCTCGGGAATGTACGAGTTCAAGCATACCTGAAAGGAGAGGGATTTTGCATGGCAGATGAAAGGGTTCGCGTTGGCGTAAACGGCTTTGGCGTAATCGGCAAACGTGTTGCCGATGCGGTTGCAAAGCAAGATGACATGGAGTTGGTGGGTATATCCGACATAATTTATGACTATCGCATCCGGGTGGCCGCTGAAAGAGGATACCCAATCTACGCATCGATGCCGGATAAGCGCTCGCTAATGGAGGATGCCGGTATTCCCATAGAGGGCACGCTCGATGATCTTCTCGGGAAGGTCGATGTCGTCGTTGACTGCACGCCGAAAGGCATTGGAGCCAAAAATAAGAACACGTATGAAAGGGCGGGTGTGAAGGCGATCTTCCAAGGTGGCGAGGAGCACGAGTTGACCGGCTTGTCGTTTATCGCCCAGATCAACTACGAAGAGGCATTAAACAAGCAGTATGCGCGCGTTGTCTCGTGTAATACCACGGGCCTGTGCCGGGTGCTGTACGCCCTGCACAAGCGGGGTTGGATTAAGCGGGCGCGCGCCGTGCTCATGCGCAGGGGGACCGACCCGTGGGAAAGCCACAAAAACGGTATGATCAACACGGCAATCCCCGAGACGAAAGTTCCGAGTCACCAGGGTCCCGATGCGCAGACCGTGATTAGCGGGCTTGATATCACGACGATGGCGGGGGCCGGCCCGTATAACTTAAGTCACCTGCATTTTGCCATGGTTGAGACAACCAGGCCGGTAAGCCTCGATGAGCTGCGTCACGCCCTCTGGGAAGAGCCGCGCGTCGCATTTATCCGCTCATCGAACGGTCTTGTAGCACTCAACTCGGTCATCGAATTGATGCGCGATCTTGAGCGTCCGCGCAACGACATGTGGGAGGTTGCCGTCTGGGAAGATGCGCTTGCCGCAGATGAGCGTGAGGTCTACCTTGCGTTTCAGGTACATAATGAGGCGATCGCCATCCCCGAGACGGTGGACGCTATCCGTGCGTTGACCGGCATCGTGCAAAACGGGGCCGAATCGATTGAAAGAACAAACCGGGCGCTCGGTATTGTCAAAAGCTTTTTACCAAAAACCATGCATGAAGAAGAGGTGCATGTGGCGATGGGAAAAGCGTTGGAGCAAGCACAACAGCAGTTTATGGAAGAAGGTTTCAAGGGCTCCGAGGAACCAACCAAGGCCGAGCCGACGAAAGAGCAGCGCATCGCGTAATCCTGACGCGGCGTTGCACACAACGGTACAGCGAGTATTAAGCAAATGGTCTCCCAGACCCGACAACGCTTAAGCCAGGGTTTGGGAGACTTGCCTCTATTGTTATCGAGGAATATGCAGAAGCCCAGCGCTGGGTTAACTTTGCGGCATACCATCTGATTAAAAAGCTGAGTTTTCAGTTCCTTTAATTATGGGTATAAACCCTTGAGGTGATATAGATAAAATGCAGCACGAGCATGCCCATCCTCATAAAGAGGAACGAACAGTCGAGTTAAATATCGAGCATGTGCCCGATTATCCAGAATATGCGGCTTTTCTCGAAAAAAGGCTCGTTGCTCAGCCGAGCGTTATAGGAGCACGTGTTGACCTTGAAAATAAGCTGGCGACAGTTACCTTTAATCCATCCGGCATTACCGAGGAGGGGCTAAAGAAGATAATCGAGGAGGCGGATCAAGAAATTAGCCATGAGGTGCACGGCCACATCCACCTGGGAAGCACAGAGATCGAGCCTCAAGTAGCGCCAGAAGCGCACAAGCATGAGGTCCATAACCATGTTGCTCCGGCCTGGCAATCAGAATACGGCCTCGAGACCGAACATGCCGGGCATGGTCCTGAGATGGTAAAGCAACTTAGAAATGCCTTTATCGTAACGGCTATTTTAACGGTGGCTGTTGTTTTTACCTCGCCAATTGGAGAGGCGATTATTGGCCGCACTATATCTTTGCCGATTGGCCGCAACCTTTTTCATTTTATCTTTGCAACACCGGCCGTGCTTTACGGCGGGTGGTTTTTCTTTACCGGAGCCTGGCGGGCCTTAAAACTTCGCACGACAAATATGGCCACGTTGGTCTCGGTTGCCGTGCTTGCCGCTTATCTTTATAGCGTAGCGGCAACGTTTATCTTCGGCGGCGAGACGTTTTATGAGGCGGCTACCATGCTGTTAACCTTTGTTCTTTTAGGACACTGGCTTGAGATGGCGGCTCGCGGTCGCACCAACGAGGCGATCAAAGCCCTTTTAGATCTCGTGCCGCCAACGGCCAACCTCATCGTGGATGGTGAAGTAAGGCAGGTTCCGGTTGAAGATGTTAAAAAGGGGGACCTCCTCTTAGTCCGCCCCGGTGAAAAGGTCCCGGTTGATGGGATGATTACGGAAGGGCAGACATCGGTTGATGAATCCGCCATAACAGGTGAATCGCTACCAATTCCCAAAAAAGCCAGTGATGAGGTTATTGGAGCCACAATAAATCAAGAGGGCGCATTCAGGATGCGGGCGATAAAGGTTGGGGAAGATACCACACTTAGCCAGATTATCGCTCTCGTTGAAGCGGCCCAAAGAACCAGAGCCCCCGTACAGCGCATTATCGACCGGGTGGCATCTTATCTGGTGCCTGTTGCCATTGGCGGTGGATTGCTCGCATTTTTGGTATGGCTTAGCTTTAGTACCCAAGGGCTTATATTTGCCCTAACGGCCGGCATAGCGACGGTTGTTATCGCCTGTCCGGATGCCTTAGCCCTTGCCACCCCGATTGCTATCGTTGTCGGAACCGGTGTTGGGGCAAGAAACGGCATCTTAGAGAAAAATGCCCTTGCACTTGAGCGATCGGCGCGCATTAACACCGTTTTATTTGATAAAACCGGAACGCTTACTGAGGGCCGCCCTGAAGTAAGGGATATTGTTGCAGTTGGCAAGTTATCTCATGATGAGCTATTGCGACTCGTTGCCGGGCTTGAGGTGGGGTCGGAACATACAATTGCCAGATCAATTGTGGCTGCCGCCAAAGGACGAGGGATAACCGATCTGCCACAGGTTTTAGATTATCGGGCGGTTCCGGGACGTGGCGCAATCGGCACAATTGAGGGCCGTGAGGTTATGGTCGGCAACCTTGGGTTTATGAATGAGGAACAAATCGATCTGTCCAAGGTTGAGGCCGAATCCCGCAGGCTTGAAGAAGAACACAAAACTATGATATTCGTCGTTGTGGGTGGCAATATTGAAGGGGTGCTTGGGCTTGCAGACCGCATAAAACCCGAATCCAAGCAAGCAATAAAAGAACTGCATGACATGGGTATTGAAGTAGCGATGATTACCGGGGACAACAAGGCCACTGCCGAGGCGGTAGCAAAAGAGCTCGGCATTGATAAAGTGTTCGCCGAGGTATTGCCCGCCCAAAAAGCAGAAAAGGTCAAAGAGCTGCAAAGCCAGGGCCGGTTGGTTGCAATGGTGGGTGACGGCATAAACGACGCGCCCGCTTTGGTGCAGGCTGATCTGGGAATCGCCATCGGGGCAGGAACCGACGTGGCGATAGAGTCCGGTGCAATAGTTCTCATGCGAAACGACCCCCGAGATGTCGTAAAGGCCATTCACCTTGGTCATCTGGTTTTGGGTAAGATCAGGCAAAATATCGCCTGGGCGATTGGGTATAACGCGGTTGCGTTGCCGATAGCGGCGGGCGTTCTGTATCCGTTTACCGGTTTGCTTTTAAGTCCGCAGGTTGCCGCTATCGCGATGTCGGCAAGTACGGTAACGGTTACGATTAATTCGCTTCTTTTAAGCCGTCAGGCCAGGAGCTTAGGTTAAGAAGATTTAACGCCCAACCACTTTTCATATCCCATGTAATTTTAGCTTGTATTGCCAACGGTTTTCAATTTCAAGTAGACTACTTAAAGACAAACCTTTGTATCGGTGATCGTATAGCTCGCACATTAGTTCGCATTAGTTCTATACCGGAAAAATTTAAGAGTATTTTGGGTAAAATCTTTACTGTATAGGTATCAAACGGCCGGGGGAGGACTACCTTGGAAGAAGTTGCCTCAAGAGAACAATTAGAGCGTGCAATTGAGACTATCCCCAATGCTGTTGTGATCATGGATAAAGATGGCCGTATTATATTTGCAAATGCCGCAGCTGAGGCGATATTCGACCTGGCCCGAAAGGACATTATCGGGCGCGCCTATAGCGACCTGGCGTTTAAAGTAACCACAATAGATGGTAAACCCATACCCAAGGAAGAACACCCATTTTTCAAAGTTATGCGGACGGCAGAGCCGATATATAACTTTGAGTACGTTCACGAACATCCTGACGGAACTCGAATAATCGTGTCAGCCGATGTCGTACCCCTATATGATAAAAAAGGCGCTGTTGTGGGTTTGGTGGCATCACTTACAGATATCACTGAGCGAAAAAAGGCAGAAGAAGAGCTTAAAGAATCTGAACGGCGGTTTCGCACTATGTTGGAAGAGGTCTCACTTGTCGCCGTAATCTTAGACACCCAGGGCAAAATAACGTTTGTAAATGGCTTTCTTCTAAACCTTACCGGCTGGCAGAAAGATGAGGTTATCGGCAAGGACTGGTTCGATACATTTATACCGCCTGAGCAGCGGGATGAAATTAGGCGCTTCTTCTTCGAGTCGATTGCCAAAGGTGAGATACTGCCGCATTACGAGAACGACATTGTAACCAGTTGGGATGAGAGGCGCACCTTATCCTTTACCAATGTGCTTTTGCGTGATTCTCGGGGCAGAATTCTTGGCACGGCAAGTATCGGCCATGACATCACAGCTGAAAAACAGGCAGCAGAAGATATTAGAGAATCAAGAAAGCAAGTTCTCGATATACTTGAGAGCATAACCGATGGCTTCTTTGCGGTTGATAACGACTGGCGCTTTACCTACGTAAATCACAAGGCCGAGCAGCTTCTGGGAAAAAGAAAAGAAGAGATCCTTTTTAAAAGCATGTGGGACGCATTCCCGGAAGTAGTCGGCACCACGTTTTACAAAGAGTTTAATCGAGCAAAGGAAGAAATGATACCGATCTCTTTCGAAGAGTTTTATCCTCCGCTCAACAAATGGTTTGAAGTTCATGTCTACCCTTATAAAAATGG
>PFFU01000061.1:0-1889 GCA_002783345.1 Candidatus Aquicultor secundus | reverse complement strand
AACGGGGATGGTCGGCTTACCTTTATGAATAGTGAGGCTGAGCGCCTTTTGGGATGGACTGAAGCTGAACTGCTTGGCAAGGATGTGCATCAGGCAATCCATTATCAAAGGGCAGACGGCAACCCGATCCTTGACGAAGATTGCCCGATACTGAATGTTATCGAGACAGGCAAAACCTACCACACAGACGATGACGTTTTCACCCGCAGGGGCGGCCAATTGCTACCGGTTTCTTATGTTTCTACCCCTATCATAGAGAACGGCAAGGTTGTTGCTTCAGTGACAGCATTCTTCGATATCACCGAGCGCAAGCGTGCCGTGCAAAAGAAGAAGGCCAAGCATCGCGCTTGATTTTGGTTCCGTCACACAACAAAACTATCCCATCAATTCCCGTTTCTTTTGCTCGTATTCTTCCTTGTTGATCTCACTTTTGGCATATCGTTCGTTGAGGATTTCAAGTGCGCGGCTGGCTGTCGGCTGCCCCGGTGGGCCACCATACCTGCCTGCGCTTGCTTGTCTCACAATCCACCAGATCAAGAATCCTAAACCGACCAGTAATACAAGAGTGAAAATGAGGCTAATTATAGCGCCGAGTTCCCCGGCGCCTCCAAAGCCACCCCCGCCTCAGAATGGGCAAAACATAATGATTCCTCCTTTAAGGTGCAAGTGTTTTTAAGTAATCGATGGCATCGTTTAAATCTTGATCCGACATATGCCAGCGGGGCATGTTCGAGCTTAATGTACCGCCTTTTTCATCCTGCCCACGTGTTACCGCTCTCTTAATAAGGTCATTGTTAAAGCCTTCTTTTTGTAATTCCTTATACGTTATGTTTGGAGCTATAAACCTACCCATCATCACCGTTGTGCCGCCTCGTCCATCTGGGCCATGGCAATTTGCACAACCCCCGTCATGCATCTGAAACCAGAACGGGCCACCGGTAACGGTTATCGTGTCTCTCGAGCTTGTCCCCGTAAAGAATATCTGCTCGCCGTTGCTTGAGAAACTACCTTGAGCTATTGCACCCGGGCCTCGAAACGGTGCCCGAACGGTACCCGGCTGACTTGGCGTAAATGAGTAATAATTAAAAACGATAACACCAACAAGCCCAACTACAATAAGGATGATTGCTGTTGGTAAAAGCCACTTCATAGTTAACCTCCCATTTTTCTTAAGTTTATCCGGTTATACCCAATCATTCTCCGGGTAAACTAACTATCAGCACTAAGGCTTGGATTAAGCGGTTTTATGTAATTGATTCAAAAATGTAAAAGGTTTAGATTTTAGTTGAAGAGGGTACATAACAACAAGCGGTTGTTTTATAAACCGGAGTAACGAAAAGAGGTGATCTCACATGATGTGGGGCTGGGGAAGCCTATTTGGTATCGGAGGTATTTTCATGATGCTCGGGATGATCCTATTCTGGGGCCTTGTAATATTCGGAATCGTCTACGCTGTTAGAGCGCTTGGCGGCACTACGGGCGCTGTTCGTTACGAGAACAGAAATACCGCTCTTGAGACTCTAAAAGAGCGCTATGCAAAAGGCGAGATAGATACCGAAGAGTATGAAGAGAAGAAGCGTACTCTTGCAAGCTAAATCATAACTTAGGCGGGTTAAAAGCCCGCCTATTTTTTTGCGATTTTGTAATACTTAACCTTGCTATTTATAACCTGAAATATCCACAGTTTAACTTCCGGCATTTCAGGGTAGACTTTGCCTCAAGATCTCCTCAAACTACCCGACTTAAGAGAAGGTGCGCCGGATGGAGGAAAAAGACGAAGCCAGATCAAGAGTTCCGCTTATCCGGGAGGTTACATGGGGTAAATCCGAGGACGGGTACGAGCCGATAACGCTGGTGACCGGGCGGCCGATAACGCTGGTGACCGGGCG
>PFFU01000039.1 GCA_002783345.1 Candidatus Aquicultor secundus | reverse complement strand
CTGTTAATGGTCTTCCGCCTGCTCCATGACAGACCAAACGCCATTACTAATATAATATTATCGGCAAAACCTCATGCGCTTTTAATTAATAACGTTAAATCTTTTCGAGTTTAACCGCTGTTTGATAATAGCATGCGTTCTGCCCTTCGTTGCTCATCAAGGCCGGTGTCAACTGGTTGAGCGATTGCCCGAACTTCGCCCATCGCCCTTGATCGATACGAACAACGCTCTCCCTTATACCTTCATCAAGCTTGATTATGGCGGTTAGCTCGCCATGCGCGGATGCTACGCGAGCGGTCTCTGTATCTTCAATCCCATACGTGGCGGCTGTTGCAGGGTTGACCTTCGCAACCGGCAATGATTTGTTCTCGTCCGGTATCAGCTGGGAATGAATCCAGCTCCTGCTGTGTGTAGACAACAGGACGAGCGGATAATCGGTCGACTGTATCTCTGATGTCGAAAAACCGGTTATAAAATTAAACTTACCGGATTCGGTTTTAAACAAACGGTCCTCAAATGCCACCATCGGCGCCCCTGGGACACGCTTATGGGATTCCAACAAGGACTCATACGTAATACCTGATTTCTTCAGCGGCTTAATTATTTTTCGAATCCAACTCTCCGGCGTACCGGCCATCTCATCGCCAAAGCCTAAGAAATGGGCGAGGTCCCGGTAGATTTCAAAATCGCTCCGCGTATTGCCGACAGGCTCGATAGCCGGATTAACCAATCCCACTAGATTATGCCAATAGCTGCCTATAACATCATGCTCTTCTAAAAACGTGGTTACGGGAAGCACAACATCCGCGCTCTCGGCGGTGTCGGTCATAAATTGTTCCAACACAACCACAAAATCAATATTCTTGAGCGCCTCGGCGACAGATGTGATATTAGGCGATTGATTTAAGGGATTACCACCGTTAATAAAGGCCATCTTTATTGGAGGATCATCCAACTCGGCAATCGCCTTGCCCAGTAGCGGTTTGGGTATCTTCCTCGAATGCCGGGCGAATTCTTTGCCCTTAACGGATTCGTCAAAGTAGTCGAGCTCATCATGCCCGTGGTTGATTCCACCGCCGGGTATCCCGATATTGCCGGTTATCGCTCCAAGCGCATCGATGAGACGGAATGTCTCCGCGCCCCACGCGTATCGCTGAAGTCCCCAGCCGCAAACAATCGCCGCCGGCTTTTTCCCGCCATAAAGCGTTGCAAGGCCGGTAATATTTTCAATCGAAACACCGCATTTGTCACTTAGCGTTTCCATATCAAAGCTATCCACAAGGCTTCGATATTCGGCAAAATTTGCCGTGTGGTTGTCAATAAAACTCTTATCCGCCAGGTCTGACTCAATGATTATCTTTGCCATGCCAAGAGCCAGGTACCCATCCATACCGGGTTTAGGGCTTATGTGCATGTCGCAAAATCTTGCGGTATCGGTGGCGACGGGATCGATAAGAATAACCCGTGCGCCCCCGGACCTGGCTTCTTTGAGGATATGCGTCAAGTGCATATTCGTTTCGGATGGGTTTCTTCCCCATACGACAATTAATCTGGAGTTCAACAGATCAAGGGGATCGTGGCACGTGCGATAACCGAAATCCATCGTTTGCCCGGCGATACCGGCGCCGCCACAGAGACTGCCGGATGCTTCCGTCACCCCGCCCAACAGGTTAAAGAACCTTTTATTGAGCATTTTTAAGGCTCCTAGTGAACCAGAACCCTGGTAATGGAGGACGGAGAGGCTTCCATATTGGTCGATGGTCTGAACAAGCCTCCCCGCAATAGCGGAAAGCGCCGTCTCCCAGGATATCTCCCGCCAGTTTCCATCAACTTTAATAAGGGGCTCTAAAATCCGGTCCTTGCTGTAGAACCGCTGGATATAATTGAGGGCTTTTCTGCATAAAAAATGCTTGGTGATTTCGTGGTCTTTCGCGCCGGTTAATCCGACCAACCGGTCGTTGGTCACGTAAACGTTAATGCCACATGCATCCGGACAATCACGGGTACAGGTTGTAAGAACGGTGCGGCGTTCGGACATCTTCATCTCCTACTGCTAATAATTAAATACTTCAATGTCTGCGCGTACTACTATCAGTGACATATACGATTGCTTTATTACATTACCTGCCGTTTGGATAATAATTGTACGCTGTGATCCGACCCCATACGGAAACAATAAGCTTAATTCTATGTCTTTCTCAGAAAATATTGAAGCTTTATTTGCCGTAAGATTTAAAGGGTCGCCAACCCGTTTACGCTAACCATTAACATCGGACTCATGCCGGAGAAGCTTTAGGACTTAAGAAGCAAAAACAGTGCTAGATGAGCTAACGGTGCTACAGATGGATGTCCTCAACTCGGCGACAAGACCCCTCTTGAGGCGGCCTCTACGCCTAACCTCAATAGTGATAATAACTTATCTCATGGAGCAGCACTCGTTTAAACGTTGCCGAGGTATACGAAGTCGAGTTTTTCTCGTGCGATATGCTCTGCGAGGTGCAGCGTATCCAATGGCGTCGGCTCGGTCGCCAATTTGTACGATGGAAAATACCTTGAAAAATGAAGGGGTGTGTCCTTGCCCAGCGTGCCGGCAACCCAGTCAACCAGCTTCTCAATATCTTCTTTTGAGTCGTTTAGCCCGGGAATGACCAGGTTGGTTATCTCGATATGGCAATATTCCTTCGATAGCTCGGCTGTTTTCAGCACCGGCCTGAGATGCCCGCCCACCTTATGGTAAAACGATTCGCTAAATCCCTTCACGTCGATGTTCATCGCATCGATAAGCGGCAACAGCTCTCGAAGCGGCTCCTCCATGACGTAGCCATTGGTAACAAGCACGTTGTACATACCCGCTTCCTTAACCAAAACCGCGGTATCCTTAACATATTCATACCAGGTGAACGGCTCGTTATAGGTGTAGGCGACACCGATACACTCGTTCGGGATATATTTTCTCGCCAGTTCGACAACCTGCTTCGGGTCAAGCCTTGCCGTGAATTGCTTTGTAACGTCCTCGATTTCAATCCCGGGAAAGCTATCGCTTGGCTGGGCTATGTTCCAATTCTGGCACCAGGGACAGCGCAGATTACACCCGATGCCGCCTATTGAGAAAATAGTCGAGCCCGGATGGAAGTTATAGAGCGGCTTTTTCTCGATCGGATCGAGGTACGACGAGCTGACCCGCCCATACTCCATCGCATAAAGAGTTCCGTCTCTGTTCTTTCGAATAAAGCAATAGCCGCTCTCACCCGGCTCGATCAAACACAGCTGGGGGCACAGGCGACACTTGACCTTATTCTCTGCCCTTTTTTCATAAAACATCGCTTCTTTCATAGAGCTAACCCGCAATCACTTCGTATTATCTGCGAACAGCGGCGCCAGATCCCGCAGCTATCCGGCGGCAGCCATCTTCTCCTTGCCTTCAAGAACATTGATAATCGCCCGGATAAACGCCGGAAGGTCGGATACGTTTCGCGAAGTGACGATATTGCCATCGATTACCACCTCGGCGTCGACAATTATAGCGCCGGCGTTTTTAAGATCTACGGTAATCGACGGCCATGAGGTCATCGTTTTTCCGCGAACGATGCCCACGGAAATCAAGAGCGACGGCCCGTGGCAAATTGCGGCCACGAGCTTTCCCTGGTCGTAGATATCCCGCACAAACCCAACCGCATTATCGCTCAGGCGAAGCTTATCCGGAGAGCACCCACCGGGAATAACAACGGCATCAAAATCATCGGCGTTAACATCATCAAAACTCATATCGGTCATGACCTCTTCCTGCCGGTGGTGGCTTACGAGGTTTTGTTCGGCTTCGATACCGATTACAACAACACGGGCGCCTTCCTGCTGCAGGCGCTCATACGGCTGCTTGAACTCCTGCTCATCAAACTCGTTCGCGATAACTATCGCGATATCCCTCGTCTTAAGAGACATAACGGGCCTCCCTTTATAGTCAATACGTATATACAATAACTCTTTACGCAATAACTCTTTACGGTACCCGCTAATCTTTCTTCATAGGGAAGTGACGCGCGTGCATACCATGTTTACCGAACTTACCGTGTTTGCCAAACATGCCTTGTTTGGCAAATTTTCCCCATCCGCAGAGCCCCATCATTGTCTTTCCCATCATCATCTTGGATAGCTTTAGGAGTGTCAGACCAAACACGACGCCGAAGATTAGTATGACGGGCCCCATGTCTATGATGGGCTCATACTTAACACGATCCGCCGTAACGGTTATAAAGCCGAGGGGTTTAACCTTAACACCCATACCGACGCCGGCGCCCTCACCTTCCGGCCCGGCTTCGGGCTCATTCTGTTTCACCGGACCTTTACCACCGCCGCCTCCCCAACCGTATCCGATTGTCCCAACCGGAATCACGACCTTATCTCCGATTTGTCGCGACTCACCAAAAATCATCTCAACGTTTAACCCGCCCAACTGCGACATAATCTTGTCGACCGTATTGTTAAAATCGCTCACATCGTCCACCCCCCATAGTTTTTCGTTTTAATTAAACTAATTGAACTATTCCCATGAAGGTTGAAATTTAATACGGAGTACGTAGCGGCTAGATTATTCGCTTAAGCGATAAGCAGCAATACCCGCTATGATAAGGGCGAATACAAAACCCATGGGATTAAACCCGTATCCGGCGGCCAGAAGCCCGATCAATGTTGTCACTGCAGCGATCGCCATGAAGGCGGGGCCGCGATTTCCCCTCGCACCCCTGCGGACAGCCTCACCAACCAGCAGGCCGAAGATAAGACTAACGAAAAGGGAGCCGCGAAACCCCATGCTTAAGACGAAGCCACCAATAACTGAGGCAGCCAACCCGGCCAACGCCGCTCCGATATACTGGGATGGTTTCCCCTGCCGCAACATTCCCCTGTTCGGCGCGGCGCATTCGCGGCACTTAATGCCAACCGGAGTATACACCATACACTCCGGGCAGAGGCCTTCGCCGCAGTTGCTACAGGAAACGTTTGTTTCTCGATTTGGATGATTCTTGCAGTTCAATATACACTCACTCTTATATAATTACATAGTTTTTTTGCGGAGTTCACACTGTGACCCCTGCATTTATAGTCTAACAGCCCCACCTGCCCCGGTCAAAAAACACCGATCGCCACCGCCGCAGGAGGAGCTGTTGCTAAACAGCTTGCGGGCGGAGCTGAGTATTAATGCATAAAAAAACAGCACCTGAGTGCTGTTTGCTTATGGGGCTTCTTTGTCCAAGTGAGCTACATGTTCGCCGCGTGGGAGCAGCTGCATGCATGGTCGCGGTACATCTCGACTTTATTTCTGCCTTTGTCTTTTGCTTTATAAAGAGCGATGTCCGCACTTTTAATAATGCCTTCTTTAGAGATAGAATCGTTTGGATATGTGGCTACGCCGATAGATATGGTTAGCTTACCGAGTGGCTGGTTTTCCTCTCCTATAAACCGCGCTTGCTCGACATCGGCTCTAATACGCTCGGCAACGGCCGCCGCGCCCACTTTATCCGTCTCTGGGAGAACAACGCACATCTCTTCGCCGCCATAACGGTACACGGAATCGATATCTCGCACCGCATTTCGAATAATTTCGGCAACCGATGCAAGGGCCTCGTCACCCAGCTGATGGCCGTTATTATCGTTGTATTGCTTAAAATGGTCTATATCGATCATTGCAAATGATAGCTGTCTCTTACAGCGCTTTGCTCGACTGAGTTCGAGGCTTAAGTCGTTATTAAGCTTCCTGCAATTATAGAGCCTTGTTAGCGGATCTATAATACTTAAGTACTCGGTTTTTTGGTGCAGCTTGTTAACATCTCGTTCCGTCCACACCCAACCGATTATGGCTATTAGCAAGAGCGGTATGAAGACGGCAAAATGGTTGATTAACTCTGCTCGAACCTGATCGAGGATATACTTTTCATCAATACCCGCTCTAACTATCCATGGAACCTTTGATGCCGTGGTGAACGCATACACCCTATTCGTTCCGTCTGCAGACATCGCTTTATATGTTCCCTCGGTCTTACCCAGCATGAGCTTATAGCGATCGGCATCGGCGATATTCTTGCCTACCCATTTCTTTGGGTCTTTGTTCCTGGCGATATACGTGCCCATGTTATCGACGACACTGATCACCGTGTGTTGGGTGATATTAGTCTTCATGAGTTTATTCTGGATCTTCGTTAGATCAAAGGCCGCCGCCACAAGGCCGATTCTTTTGCCCGACATATCAAAAACCGGATATGTCACGTGCGTCACCGGCATTCCCGTGAGTTTGCTATACATGAAATCGCCAACCGCTATGCCGTTCGCGACTATGCCCCGGCGATAGCATCCGGTATCGCTTACGTTTACTTTTTTAGCGTCCTCGCTTTTTGCCATCTTCTCGGACATTGCAGCGACCTTGAGGTTGCCTTTAACGTCGACAAAAGCGATGAGATGATAAAACGGGTATTTCGGAACAATCTGATCCAGGTAGATTTTAACCGCCGGCCAGTTTTGGGTGCGCACATCTTTTAAGTTCGCGATAGGAATAAGAACTTCACCGGTAGAGTTGATGTACTCATCGATGTCATGCGCCACGCTTTTTACAAGGCTCAGGTTTTTTGCCTGTATTTCCGCTTCAAGGCGGTTGTTAATATCAATTGCCTTATAAATTGAAAAAGCGATAAACGGCAGCAACATGACCGCCAGAAGAATATACAATCTTCCCTTTAAAGACGAACGTTGTTTATAATCGTCGGATGTAGTGGAACGCACTTAAATACCCCTCAAAAAATAATGATGCGTGTAGGAGTTATTATCGGCTGTTTTGTTACATGTCTTTAACAATTATAACTAGAATTGTAGTGTATATTTTGTAGTGTATTTTTACGTCGCCTGCCTGCTATTATATCGGGGATTGCTTGTTTTTCTTCACGCGCATCCTTATTCCTACAACCACCTGCCAGCCAATAAAGAGGAATACGGTAGCGGTTGCGGCTATGGTTATGAGGTCTGTAGTTGAGTATCTGGATCTGAGGTTCATAACATCAACCTGGTTTAGGCCGATTTTCCAGTTCGATGGGTCGAATTTCGAGTTCGAGCTTAGCTCCCCGATTTCCACTTCGCTGATGTAATTCACATCAGGATAGATGCCTTTGTATACGCTATCTATATCGAGCTTAATATACTTTGTCTCCACCGGTTTTAGCGGCAGGTATTGCATTTGAAGTTCGTCTTTAAGCTCGAAGCGCTGGCTTGTGCCATCGGAAAACCGCAGCGTTATCTTGCGCGGGCGATTATACGTCTTATACATGCTTCCAAGGGTACCGTAGCCGGGTATTATCCTGAATTCCCGAACCCATTTCTTTTTTTCGAAGAAGAATATCGCCCACGAGTCTTTCCCTGGCCCACCGACGCCCCATGCGGTTGTGGGATCCCCGTCAACCAAGTTCTTAGGGCCCCACTGGTTTCCGTTATCCTCATGGATGCCCGATACTCTGATACTCTGTATAAAGTGATAATCTTTATCTGGGAAAATCCCTATTTCCATGTTCCCGTGCGGAACATAATTGGTGAAGCCCCAGGTCAGTTGATCTTTGCCGGACGTGAATCCGATGGGTAGAACCGCGAATTTTCCGGTAAACTCACCGAACCCCTGCGGGTAAACAAGGGCTCTTTCGTTGAGATCGCCCATCAAGCGGACGACATACGTGGCCTCACCGATTGAGCCTTTCCACGTCGATCCGGGATCGAGCGGGATAACGATTTTGTTACTCCACGGCATCATTCGTATCCAGTACCTATGCACAACAACCCTTCTCTGGTCCTTTATCAGCAGTACGTTATGTACATACCAGTTAATGTTGCCGTACATGTTGCCGATTTTCTGATCGGTCGTTTTTACGTTGCGTGTGTCGACTTCGTTGCCATCCACGTAGGCCTTGAAATTAAAAATCCCGTATTTCAGAGCGCTTTTGGAGTTGATATCCTCCGGCACTCCCATTACGAATTCTTGTTCCTGGCCGGCGTTGTGAAATTGATAGACGTTCTCTACTTCAGCAAAGCCATTTCTGAGCCATATCTGCATTACTTGTTTTTCAAGCTCTATGTCTGAGCTGTCCTGGGGTTTTATTGGGACTCCCGAGGAACCTAGATATGCGCTGTTCGCATATGCGGTTGTTGGGACTATGAGGATCAAAAGTGCAGCCAGTACCAAGATGCCAATAAATCTATCTCGTTTCATATATTCACCTTGAAGCCAAAAGTCGGCCTTACCTCACTTCATTATCTACTCCGACATCTTACTATATATTCTATAGAAAATTCATCCAATTGGCGACGTTTTGTTGATTTAATGCTTTGCAGGTAAATTGTATAATGAGCGTTAGTAGGCAAGGCGCTATAATATTTAGGTTACGGGAGTCTTCGCTTTGGGAAAAATAAACGAGACAGGAGAGTAGATATATGGCGGTAAATAACTATTTTAAAGGTTGGAGATGTAATGATGAGCGTTAGGAAGATCAAAACGGATGTTTATGCAGTTGGTGCGATTGATTGGGATAGGCGCCTGTTTGATGCGCTGATTCCCCTGCCCGAAGGAACGACATATAACTCATACCTGGTTAAGGGCGGCGAGAAAACGATGCTGATAGAAACGGTTGATCCGACAATGACACATGTATTGCTGGGCAATCTGAAAGAATTGGGGGTTGATAGCATTGATTATGTCGTCGCTAATCATGCCGAACAGGACCACTCTGGAAGCTTACCTGTTGTGCTTGATGCCTTCCCTATGGCACAGCTTGTCTGCTCGAATAAATGCAAGCCCATGCTTATCGACCTTCTCGCTATCCCGGAAGAGCGATTTCACACCGTAGAAAACGGCGCAACGCTTGAGCTTGGCGGCAAAAGCTTGCAGTTCCTCTATACGCCATGGGTGCACTGGCCTGAGACTATGGTGACGTACCTTAAGGAGGATCGCATCCTGTTCTCTTGTGATTTCTTGGGCGCCCATCTAGCTTCAAGCGATCTTTTTGTGGATGACAAGGCGGCGCTACATATAGCGGCAAAGCGGTATTTCGGCGAGATCATGATGCCGTTCAGGGCTGCAATACAAAACAACCTGGATAAGATAAGCGGGCTTGAGATCGATATTGTCGCCCCGAGTCATGGGCCCCTCTATAACAAGCCGAGAACGATCATCGAATCGTATCGGGATTGGGCCGACCCGGAGCCTAAGAACCTTGTCGTTATTCCCTATGTGACCATGCACGGGAGCACGAAACTGATGGTCGATCGCCTGGTTGGGGCGCTGATCGACCAGGGTGTTACTGTTGAGCAGTTTGATTTGACGTCGGTGGATCTCGGGGAGCTCGGGATCGGGCTTGTTGACGCTGCCACCATCGTTCTCGGAGCGCCGACCGTGCTCATGGGAGCACATCCCCTGGCGCTCTACGCAGCGCATCTTGCCAATGCTCTTCGCCCAAAGTTGAGATTTGTCTCGCTTATAGGCTCGTACGGCTGGGGGACAAAAGTGGTTGAGCAAGTAAGCGGTATTCTTACTAATCTTAAAGTAGAGGTAATCGAACCCGTTATCGTTAAAGGGGCGCCAACGCAGGAGACGTTTGCTGCGCTGGACCGCCTTGCCGGTGAAATTGCGGCCAAGCATCGCGAAAACGGCTTTAAGGCTTATTCTGATTAAGCGCTAACCTGCAAGCGATTATGGTTAGTATCCAATCTTGATGGAAACAGGCGGAGGTGCTATTAATATGTGAACGCGTAATATCTTTTAGCTATTATCGGGGGCACCCGATGAGGAGGCTTGCTTGAAAGTACCAGAGGTCATCGAAAAAGACACAGTTAAAGCCACAAAAAGCAATTACCACTGGTATGTCTTGGCAACTGTATTCGTAGGAACATTTATGGGGCCGCTTGATTCGAGCATCGTCAATATCGCTATTCCGTCATTGACCAAGTACTTCTCCGTTGGGATCACGACGGTGGAATGGGTTGTTATGGCCTACCTGCTCACCACATCGTCCCTGCTGCTAAGCACCGGTCGCCTTGGCGATATGGTGGGACATAAGCGGATTTATATTATAGGTTTTCTTACTTTCACGGCCGCCTCTGCTTTATGCGGTATTTCCGGCTCAGTCCAGCAATTGGTGTTTTTTCGAGTCGTGCAGGCTGTTGGGGCGACATGCATGTTTTCCAGCAGCCCCGCAATATTAACCGATGCGTTTCCGACCGAGCGCGGCAAGGCCCTCGGTTTGATCAGTATCTCGGTTGCCATAGGATTAACGGTCGGCCCGACGCTTGGCGGGTTTATCGTGCACAATTTCGGGTGGAGATGGATATTCTTCGTTAATATCCCCATCGGCATCATAGCCTCGATTATGGCGGCTTTTATCCTTAAAGAGAGCAAGTTGCCAACGGTAAAACGTTTTGATTTCGCCGGCGCGACAATGGCGTTTTTGGCCCTCTTCTCTGTCTTGCTCGCACTAAGTATGGGGGATAAGTGGGGTTGGCGGTCGTCTTCAACCATCGGGCTGCTGCTTGCGGCCGTCGTATTCGCCGCCGCATTCCTCTATTTTGAAAACAAAGTCGAGGAGCCGATGCTTGATTTATCGCTTTTTAGAATCCGACTCTTTACGACCGCAAATATCAGCGCGTTAATAAACTACGCATCCCTTTTTATTGCTACATTCCTGACGCCCTTCTATCTGCGCGACGTCTTCGGCGAATCTATCCAAACAACCGGTTTGGTATTGACTGTAATACCGCTTTTTATCGGACTTGTCGCACCGATTTCCGGGACCCTCTCCGACAAGATAGGGTCGCGCATGCTTTCCTCGCTAGGCCTGACGATCAACGCGCTCGCACTGTTGGGGTTATCACGGACATCGGTCAGCACCGGAATCCTGCCGGTAGCACTTTTTCTTGGTCTCTTCGGATTCGGAGCCGGGCTGTTCCAGTCCCCTAACTCGAGCGCAATTATGGGGGCGGTCCCGCGGCATCGCCTGGGTATCGCTGCAGGTATGCAAGCAACAATGCGAAGTGTCGGGATGGTGCTGGGCGTGGCTATGGCGGGTGCGATTGTCGGCACGTACGCCCCGGCGGGACCCGCCGATCCGCACATGGCATCGGCGATTCATATCGCATTTGTTTCCGGATCGGTTATTGCAGGAATCGGCGTCGTCGCCTCTCTTGTGCGCGGTGGTGCGGTATCCGTCACACAAGGCGCACTAAGTGGCCCTGCAGGGCCGGGTAAGCCGGATCAAGGCTAAAACGGTGACTGGCAAACCGGGAAGAATTTTCTATAAGTTTTCGATATTTTCCTGGAGGTTTTCAAGGATGGCGAGCGACCAGCCTAAAAACCCCATGAAGAAGAAATTGTCTTCGTCGTGGTCGCCGATATGCCACAATGCGTGCGCAGTCTCGCCCGGGCTGAAGCCTACCCAGGGGATAGATAACTCTATAAGCGCTTCCTCGACATCTAGAATCAGGTCTTCAAAATCGTCATCCAAAGAAACAAGGCGGTCTACCAGGGCAATGAGGCCGTCGGTCTCGCTTTTAAGCTCAAACAGATTTTCGGCGAAGTAATTCGTCATGTCCTCGGGGCAACCTTTTGATATAAGCTTCTTTACGACAACGCTATACTGTTGCCTGGAGTGGGCCTTTACCTCGTCCTTTAAGCCTTCACCGAGTTCGTTGGTCTTAAGCCCCTCGAGCACCTCTTCAACCTCATCCATATCCGCATCCTGATCCGTCTCTTCACTGAGCCAGTTTTCCGTCAGCGCGCTCACCTTGTCCATGAGCACATAGTAGCTGCGCCCGAATTGCTCGGAGAAATGGCGGAGGCTCTTTACCGCTTCGCGCATCTCAAGTATTTTCCCTGCGATATCCGTAGTCTCCGTCGCCTTGATGAGGTCGTTGGCCTTTGCGGTAAAATCCAGCGCTTGCATATACATTTGGGCCAGGTTATAGGCGGGTTTTACCGCTATCATTTGAGGAACCTGGCACTCTATGAGCTTCTTATATATCGCCCTATTTATGTTGGTCAAACCATTCTCGCGATTTGACGAATTAATCAGGTCTTTATTGTGGTCCATTAACATCCCTTCATAATGTTATTTATATCCATAAGCCGAATCGGTCAATAATTGTCTCATTATACAACTTTAGCGACCAAATAACTTTATCCAACCGATGGGTTAAATACCTTCACGGCGGGAATAAAGAAATCAGTGCCGACAAGAGTTATTTCGTAAATATACCGGGCAACCTTAAGTGCATTAATAAAGGATTCATAGCAAAGGATTAATAATTGAGGGCTGACTAAAGTTAAGGTGGTTTTTATGGATGTTTTTGACTTTGCACTCCTGTTTATTATAGGGTTTATCTTCGGCTTGTTTGGTAGGCTGATTTATGCGCGCTTGACCGGGCGGTTAGGGCCGGAATTAACGCGAAACGAGAGTAATGTAAGATATATCGATACCGCGCCGAGCCGCAAGGCCCAGACCGATACGCCAACCGAGCAGCAAGAGTCGCCGGAGAAACGGGCCGCTAATCAATAAGGACTCACAGGAAACAACGTCCCCCTTTAATCGAAATATTTTGCGCGCATGGCTTCGGAAATCTCTCGTGCGAGCGTGAAGGTGCGCTCGGCAAGGTCGGGCCTCATCACGCCGGTGCCGCAACTGGGTGTTATAAGGGCCTGGTTGATGAGGACCTCTTTATCTATTCCTTTATCCACGAGAAGCTGCATGCCCTCTTCCAGCCGTATGATAAGGCTTTCGGTGGTTTCCCCTGCAACCGTCTCGGGCGTGGGGAGCCCGGAGGGGACGATGCCCCAGGCAAGAACCCCTCCTCTATCCAGGAATGATTTAATTTCCGCAGGATAGAGGGCCACGGTTTCGCTGTAGTCGTAGGCATCGAAACTTATAACGTCCACGTTGGTTTGGGCAAGAAGACTCCAGTCGGTGTTGGCGCAACAGTGAATCCCGGTGAAACCGTCGACCGCGTCGATTATCTCGTTAAAATACTTGATTACTTCGTCCCGGTCGAGGCTCACAAAGGCCGAACCGATGGATGTGATGTACGGGTCGTCGATAAAGATCAGTGCGGGAAGATCGGGCCGCACCTCTTTAAACTTTTCGACCTGGAATTTTGCCTTCATGGCGAGCGTCTTGACAATACCCTCGCGCAGGACGTCGTCGTAGAATCCGGGCTTTTTGTTTTGGTCGGAGACAGTAAACCCTATGGTTATTGGGCCGACTATGTGCCCTTTGAGCATTTTTATGTCTGGATACCGGTCTTCCTTTAAAATCTCGAGGAACCGGTAGAGGCCCTGCGCATGTTCGCGACTTATCGCCAACCGGTCGATCTCGTTGTTTATATAGTGCCCGTAAAGCACCTCGAGTTCACCGACGATATCCCTGGTCGTATCGAAATAAATCCTGTTCGAAGCCTCGTCCACGACTATGCCCGGCATACCCTCGGTGCACTGCACGTATATGTTTTCCTTAAAGCCCAGGTTGGGTAGTTGCGGCCACATCGGGATATCACGCAAGTTATCGAACACCAACCGGCATGCGGCATCAACGTCGGTATGCGGCACACTCCCTATGGCAGTGGCCATGCATTTAGCCTCAAAAGACATGTGGGTCTACCTCGCTGTTATAGATTTGTCAGGACGGGGTCGTAACAACGCCGTCCCGCTTTTATTATACATAATTATCAGTCTGAATTCTGGCTTCTGACTCCCCGCTTCTTCTCTTAGAATTGGACTTTTATCGCTCGTACCGGGCATGCGTTGATGCAAAGCTGGCAGAAAACGCATTTTTCCTGGTCGAAGGCGAGTTTCCAGTCGGAACCCATTGTGAGAGCGCCGGGGCGGCAGACGCCGGTGCAGGAGCCGCAATCTACGCATCGCTCGCGGTCTACGATGATGTCTTTAATCGCTTCCTGGATGCCGACGTTTTGCTCTTTTAAAAAGGCAATGCCTTTTTGTATCTGATCGGGCGCACCCTCAAGGTCCATAACCAACATACCCTCGTTTTCATCGATTTGCGCACGGAGGATGTTCGGGATAAGATCATAGTCCTTTACCAGGTGGTACGTTAACGGTTTTTCTATGCTTTCCTCCGGGAAGTGAAGGACGATTTTTTTCTTTGCCATTTAAATCTCCTCCTCTGTAACGATCTCAAGAGGCTTCACCGACTGACCAAGCTTGAACGTTTCGACCGGCTGCTGGACGAAGAACTTTCCTTCCTTAACCCAGGTCTTCAACGTCTCGGCAATCTTTCTTGCCCTGGTGTAACTCGATATCGGGGCCGTTCGCACCTGCTTGCCGTTTATCTCTATCTTGCCGCTTCTCAGCTCGGCGTAACTTACCCGGCCGAAATTCGGTTTTGAGCGCTGCGGGACGCTGTAGTCCACTATCGTCGTGTAAATATCCTTATCGCTTATGCTGGCCTTCTCCACAATATCCTCGTCGAGGACGGGTATGGGCACGCCGACGCCGACAAACATGGTCGTACCATAGTTATGGAAGGTCGCGGCCCTTATGAAATCGGTATTCATTTGTTTTAGATTGCCGATCAGCGCCAGTGTGCCGGCCGGTGAGAGCGGGACACCGTTTTCGCCGCGCGCCTGCTGCGGATTAAACTGCGTGCCCTGCCAGGCGACATAGCCTTGCGTGCCGGCCAAAAATACCCTTGTGCCTATGCCGATCGTCCTATAGAACGGGTCGTTTATTAACGGGCTCAACTGGCTCGCGCTGCAGTATGTGGCATTGCCGAGGCGCGGGAGTAACGTCCCCATATAGGTATACAAAATGCGAGCCGACGAGTTTACGGCTACCGCGTAGTTCTGATAGGCGTTCCTCGGATTAAACAGGTATGCCTCGTTTATGACATCCTTGTTTATATAGGTTTCTATCTCTTTTCTTGGATAGCAGTCGGTGCCGTAGGATTTTGCCACCAGCTTCACTTTCTTGCCGGCGATCAAATCTTCTATGACGTGCGCGCCGCCGTAGGCCATACCTAAGACCTCGGAAAGCTCGGTCGCACCGATGTATGCATCGACCGCCGCCACACCCGCGTACGCCGGCACATCGTTAAGCCAAACTTTCGCCATTCTTATCGGTGGGTCGGAGTGGCCGAAGTTGATGAAAGCCCCAGTCGAGCACATGGGCCCAAACGTCCCCGTGGTTATGACATCTACCTTCCGGGCTGCTTTCGCAACGCCCTCGTCTTTGACGATGTCGATGATTTCTTCAGCGGTCACGACAACCGCTTCGCCGCGTCGAATCTTTTCGTTAATCTCTTCGTACGTTTTCTTGACGGCCATATAACCTCCCTTGCACCGCGCCCACCTTTTCGGCTGGGCTTTTATTTTTGTCTTACATAACAAAAAACCCCTCAATCCCATATGGGACGAGAGGAAATTTCCCGTGGTACCACCCAAATTCACCCGGCCCCTTCCGCGTCGAGGAAGTGTCTTCACTTATCAGGTGCCGGCTGCTCTTAATCCAGGTAACGGCTGGAACCGTCCGGTTCTACTCGGGCGCACGGTTGGCGCCGTTTCTTCCGGAAGCTCTGGGGCCATGTTCGGTCTTCTCGCCGCCCCGGCTTTCACCTTCTCCGGGTCGCTTTAGCGGTCAACCTCAGACCTACTCGTTCCCATTATCGCTATTATATCGCTTTAGCTACACCTAGACGCTGATAAGTGACAATCACCCCAAGTGCACTCGAGATTCTTCACAACGCTTCAGAATGACAGCTAAGCAAGTACCCATCATCACAATATAGTGGCTGTATCGCTATTAAACGCATTAGTGACATTGAATTTAAGCTAACACGGCGTTGTGTAGATTGTCAACAAAGCTATAAAGTCGACGATATATTTTAATTTTGAGAGCCGAACGGTCGCGAGAGCCGCAGAACTAGGGCTCGATCACATACTCATGCGTGATGTTCGGCCGGCCGGTCAGCGTCGCCCGTATTGAGCAGTATTTTTCTTCGGACAGTTTAATCGCCGATTCGAGCGCTTTTGCATCGATGTTTTCGCCCTTTACTTTATAGATGAGCTTAATATCGTTAAACGGCTTTGGAAACTCCTCCCCCTGGATTCCCTCGATCTCGACTGAAAAGCCGGTTACCTTTTGGCGTTTCTTTTTCATGATCGATATAACATCGATTCCCGTGCACCCGGCAAAGGCAATTAGAAACAACTCGGTCGGCTTGGGCCCAACGCCCTCCCCGCCTCCTTCAGGTAGGGAGTCCATCACTACGGGCATGTTGCGCTCGTTCACCCCGACAAACTGTTGGCCGTCTACCCACTTTACTTTCGCTTTCATGTTTTATACCGCTTTCCTTAAAAATAAATTTTTATGTGGCTTATATTGTGTGGCTTATAACTTCTAGAAAACTACTTTTGTTCATCCTACGACCTTTCTGCGTATGGCTACAAGCTTGTCAAAAAATATTTTCCTATAAACTACGAGTTCGGGACGATAATTGTCGATATTATGGGGCTTCCGCCCCACCTTGAAGCGTCGATTAAAAAGGCTGTTGAAGCCGGTCAAAAAGGCTTTATGCAGGAAGTTTAGATAAGAGTGAACTCTATTGGTCTGTCTCTGAGTGCTCCCGCCTCAGGTATAAGAACAGGATTAATAAAGCTGCGGGGATAAGTACCTCTGTGTAGATTAATTTAGAGCCGTTAGGGCTTTTCGCAAGGTCGTCTTTGCTTGTCGACGCGCCCGTTATGTCGGCTTGCTTACGTGCGGATTCGGACTCGATGCGCGCAATACCCTCTATGAAGCAGTTATAGACGTGCACGTAGGGTTGGCGATCAACGTTAACCCCCTGATAAATGCACGCAACCCGACCGTTTTTGATAATTCCCATAGAGTTGGGGTTGATACAGCAATAATTGCCCTCGTAATCCTTTGACAGCAGCATAAAAACTTCGGTTCCCACATCGGGGATGTCGGGCGTAGCATCGCACTCACCTCGCCTATGCTCGACCAGGATGGTCTTTGACTCGTAATCGCCGATAAGCACCTTCTGAATCGCAAACTTTCCGGTCACCCGCTGCCCCTGCTCAGAGCGCTGTGTAGCTTTAGCGATTACGATTAGCTGCGATTTAGTAATCATGTCCGCAGGAGAATAAAGAGCGAGCTTGGCATAAGCGGAAGATGGGCTCAGCAATACGAGCGATGCCACGATAACTACCAGTTTCAAAACAATACGCTGCATGACCGTACCTCCACGGATTTAATACGGTTGATATCCAGGCAAACCAAAGAGTTGCGCTTATCGTGCAAACAAGGGCTATACTATCATCCCCATATAGTACTATATCATAACACTACCGCAATCATAAATATCAATCTTTCAGTTAATTATGTAAGGTTTAGTAACATAGACATAGCCATCGCCGGTAAGATCGCAGAAGGGCTTTGGTGGGGGAGGTCTTTAGTTGTTTACCGTTTCTCAAGCGGGGCGTAATTAAGAAGCAGGGTTTTTTCACCCTCGGCAGCGAACAGAACCGTTACCTGGTCGGCACCCTTAACGGCCGTTATGCGGCCCTCTCCGAATTTTTTATGAAAGACGTTATCCCCGATATTGAAAGCGCCGATTTCAGACGGCGGTTTGGCTTTTACATCAACCTGCTCGGCGCTCTCGAGGAGATCCGCAGGGATCTCGTGCAAGAAGCGCGACGGGGAGTTGTAGTTTACCCCGCCCCAAAGATTTCGCGACCAGGCGTTACATAAGTAGAGCTTCTGCATGGCCCGGGTGATACCGACGTAGAAAAGACGGCGCTCCTCTTCAAGCTCGGCGGTCTCAGTCATCGACCGGATGTGGGGGAAAATGCCGTCTTCCATACCGACGATAAAGACGATATTAAACTCGAGGCCCTTAGCATTGTGCACCGTCATCAGGGTCACCGCGTTATTGTCGTCATCGTAGCTATCGATATCCGCGATCAGGGCTATCTCTTCTAGAAACTCGTCGAGCGTACAGGAGGCGCGGCTCTCCTCGAACTCTTTGATAACGCCGATAAACTCACGGACGTTCTCCGCCCTGCCTTCTGCCTCCACCGTCCCTAAAGCATCATACATTGCAAGGTAGCCGGTCGCATCCAGCAATGCCTTAGTAAGGTTCTCCAGGGTCTCTTTCTCCTTAACCCGCTGTAGCTCGTCGAGTAAGACCAGGAACTTTTTGATATTCTTAACCGCTGCGGTCGAGAGCTGGTTTATATCGTCGACGTTGTTGAGCGCCTGGGAAAAACTGATGTTGTGCTTGAGCGAGTAAGCGTCAACTTTCTGGATTGTCGTGTTGCCGAGTCCACGTCGCGGGACGTTGATAATCCTCTTTAAGCTGACCGTATCCTGCGGATTCGAAAGCACGCGCAGGTAAGCCAGGACATCCTTGATCTCGGCGCGCTCGTAGAACTTCAAGCCCCCGATAATCCTATAGGGTACGCCGTAGCGCAGGAAAATCTCCTCAAGAACGCGTGATTGTGCGTTCGTGCGATAAAACACGGAGAATTCTTTATACTGCCTGCCTTTCTTTACCATCTGCTCGATTTCGCCGGCGACAAAGGTCGCCTCCTCGTGTTCGTTTTCGCCCTGGTAACGGACGATGGGGTCTCCCTTGCCATTTTCGGTCCAGAGCGCCTTCGGCTTGCGCGAGCGGTTGTTCTGCATGACATAATTAGCCGCGTTAAGGATCGTCTTTGTCGAGCGATAGTTTTGCTCGAGCTTGATAACGCGGCAATCCGGGTAGTCGCGCTCAAACTCGAGGATATTTCGTATATCCGCCCCGCGGAACCTATAGATCGACTGGTCCGCGTCTCCGACGACGCAAAGGTTGCGGTGCTTGCCGGCCAGCGTTCTTATCAGCTCATACTGGGCAGGGTTGGTATCCTGATACTCGTCGACCAGGATATATTTGAACTTCTCCTGGTAGGCATCGAGAACCGACGGGAAGAGCTGGAACAGGTTTACCGTCACCATGATGAGATCATCAAAATCCAACGCGTTGCTCTTGTAGATGCGATCCTGGTACAGCTTGTAGACATCGGCGACCACCCGCTCGGCGTATGTTTGCGCGCGCGCGCGAAAGGTTTCGGCATCCATCAATTCATTCTTGGCGCTTGAAATGGCGGCGGCGACTTTATTCGATGGGTAGCGCTTGTTATCGATGTTTAAATCCCTCATGCAGTAAGTTATAAGCCTGCCCGAATCGTTGCTGTCGTAGATGACGAAGTTCTTGCTGTACCCAAGGCGCTCCGCCTCCTGTCGCAGCACCCTCGCGCATGTCGAGTGGAATGTGCTTATCCACATCGCCCGGCTCACCCTCCCCACGAGCGCGGCGATGCGCTCCTTCATCTCGTTAGCCGCCTTGTTTGTAAAGGTAATGGCCAGGATATCGAAAGGACTTATATCCTTTTCTTTTATAAGGTAGGCGATCCTGTATGTAAGCACCCTTGTCTTACCGCTTCCCGCCCCCGCAAGGATGAGAACCGGCCCGTCTTTATGTGTTACCGCTTCTTGTTGAACTTGATTTAAGTTATCCAGCATTTGCTTTCCTCTTATCGCGATTTTCGGACTTACCCGTGATGCGCACAAAGAACATTTTACTATTTCTTGGGACATTAGGCAGCAGATGGTTTTGTATATTCCTCATAGGTGATGAATCTTTTACGCGTCGGCGTTATTGCGGTTGTCGTTTGGAATTAAAGCCATGAAAAGCACAAGCGCAATAAGTGAGACGGCGCTGCCGAAGAAAAACGGTGCGCTTGGGCTGATCTTATCCCACAAAAATCCTGCTATTAGACTTGCAGGAAGCAGTGCAATCCCTAACACTAAACTAAGAAAGCCGTATGCCGTGCCTCGCAAATTCTCCGGGACAAGATCGGCGGTAAAGGCTTTAAAGATACCCTCGGTAAAAGCATAATACAGACCATAGGCTGCAAATAGAAGCCAGATGGTAAATGGACTTTTTACCAGAGCAAAACCAAGGTAAACGATGGCAAATATCAAGTAGCCGGCGATGATTACGACTTTTCTCCCGATTCTATCTGAGAGGGCGCCGATAGGCGTGGAAGCAAGCGCGTAAACCGTATTAAAAACGAAATAAACAAGGGGGATTAAGCCAACCGCGACACCCACATTGTTTGCTCTTAAAATGAGAAAAGCGTCGCTTGAGTTGCCAACGGTAAAGATTAAAACTATAAGTAGAAACAGCTTAAACTGCCTGTTAAAGGGCTTAAGACTTAGCCTTAGATTTTCAACTTTTGCAGCTCTTACTTTTTCTTTAACAAAAAGAGCAAGAACAACAACACCGATAACGGCCGGGATAATGGCAAAGCTGAAATACAACCTGAAGTTATTATGTAACAGGGGCAAAGCGGCAAAGGCGATCAGGGGTCCAAAGGCGGCGCCCAGCGTATCCATCCCTCTATGAAAGCCAAACGCCTTGCCGTAATCCTCGCTGCTGGTTGAATCTGCTATCAAAGCATCCCTCGGTGATGTTCTGACGCCTTTCCCGAAGCGGTCGACGAACCGGGCAATTAACACCTGCCACCACACAAAAGAAAGGGCAAGTAACGGTTTTGCAATTGCGGCAAGGCCGTAGCCAAGTACGGTTAACCTTTTGCGTCTTTGGGTGCGGTCGGATAGCCAACCGGAAATAACTTTAAGTAAACTTGCCGTGGACTCGGCAATACCCTCAACTAAACCGACGATTGCAACCGGGGCACCTAGTACCGTGGTGAGAAATATCGGAATGAGCGGATACACCATCTCCGTGGAAATATCCGTAAAAAAACTGGTTAAGCCAACGAAGAAAACGTTCCTTGAAAAGCCCAAGATTTTTTTATTTTGCTGCTTCATTTACGCCTCTTTCGTTATCTATTTTAGCTGAAAGCGCCTTTAATTCCAGGTCGATTTTTTCAACCTTTTCCTTGTAAGCCTCAAGCTCAAGCTTTCTTCTTTGGATTTCGCTCTCATTTTTCTGCCGGTATTCAAGCCCTCTTACAACGGCCGATTCGACGCTACTTACCATCTCGGATACCCGGCTATTCAGCATACCCTTTAATGAAAGCAGGCTCTCATCTAGTCTCTCATAAAGATCGCCCCGGACTCGGCCGCAATGCATGCCGAAAAGATCCGTCAGTTTCTGTTTTGAATCTGTATAGATCATCTTTGCGGCAAACACTTTTGGAAGCATGCCTCGTACCGGCATGACGAGAAGATCAATACTGGTTGTCTCTTCGTCAAGGAGGTAATAGAAACGCTTGCTATCAATAAGCATAACGGTATCGACGATTTGTGAAAGGGAGAGCCCGAATATTTCTGATGCCGTGCTCGCAATCTCTTGAGCGATTTTGTTCGTCTCTTCAATGAGGCGCTCGGCGACCGCCTGAAAACCGCTCGACATCTTTTTCTCTTGTTCGCTTCGCCAGCGGGTAAAGATTGAAAGAATGATGCCTCTGACGGCCTCATCTAACTTCTCGGCGATTTCTCTTTTAGGTCCGGCTTTAACCTTTTGAAATTCAGATTCAAGCTCATTAATTGCTTCCGGTAGCCGTTCCTTATTTAAAGTCTCCACTTCCTCGTCGTATTGCTTAAGAAGCTCGCTGATTTGCCCCTTCATAAGGTAATGCGCATCCAGGCGCTTTCGCTCGATTTGCTCAACGTATTTCTTGAAATCCCCCAGTTGCTTTTCGACAATCTCGATAGGAGCCTCAAGGGTTTTAAGCTCAAGCTCGATATGCCGCAGTATGTTGTTCGTAGCCTGTAAGCCACGATTCACTGCAACAGTTAATATGAGCATGCCCTTCTCTTTAAGTAAAAATTCCGAAAGTTCACGCTCAAACTCAGGCAAATTGCTTTTAAGAAGCATCTCTTGGTTACCGTTCTGTCTGGCCTGAAGGGCCAGCCTGGCAGAAAGCGGGATCAAAGTTACGCTGTTGCCTAATGCTTGTTCTAAAACCTTTCTATTAAATGCGAGGGATTCTTCCCTCTCACCATCCGACAGATAATCAATCTTATTTTGGATAAAAAAGAGTTTTTCTATGTATTCCTTGACATCGGCAAGAAACGCTATCTCGGTCTTGCTTATGGGTGGGTCGGAAGAGACAAGAAATATAACCGCATCCGCTTCAGGAAGATAGTCGTAAGAGACCTCGGTGTTATGTTCGTAGATCGAACCGACACCGGGGGTGTCGACTAATATGACGCCCTCCTGTAAGTACTTGGACGGATACCTGACAATAACTTTCTTGGCACCTTTCTCGTTGCTGGGATTCTTACGCTCCGTCACATAATCGTCAAGCACTTCAAGAGATATGGTCTTTCTCTTGCCGTCTTCAAAAATGACCTCTGCTGAAGGGATATCCCCGTAGACCAGTTCGGTTATAATTGAGGTAAGCGGGACTACAGCCATCGGCAATACGGATTCGCCAAGTAAAGCATTGATAAACGAAGTTTTACCTCGTTTGAATTCACCCATAACTACAAGGTTAAACTTGTTATCAGTAAGCTTTTCAATCGCATATTCGAGCATATTGTTATTTCCAAGCGACTCATCATGATTCAAGTTTGCTTTAAGCTTACCTAAAGCCATAAGTGTCTCTGTTTTCGCTTCTGCGTAATTGATCAACAATTAAATCACCTCATAAAAATAATAGCCCCTACGCAAACTCGTAGGAGCTATTAGCATTAAAGCGATTTATGCGAGCCCCATCGCGATCGTATTCGTTTTGAGAGATTAGTATAAGCGATAGCTTGAAATATCGTCAATCCAATACTGATGCAATTATATCCGAAAACCAATGCTTATGCTATTAATCCGAACGGTGCTTTGATTATGATGTTTACCACTTTTAGCAGCTTATTTAACTATAAGAACACTGCTTTTTGAGTGATCTGCAACCTTGTCCGAAGTGCTTCCCAGTAAGAAACGATCCGCCAGCGTATGCCCTTTATGCGCAAGGATTATTAAATCGAAGTTCCTTTCTTCCGCAAACCGGATGATCACGTCAGCGGGATGTCCATAGGCGACTTTAGTCTTAAGCTCAACGCCTTTTTCCTTCGCTATTCTCTCTGCTTCGTCTTCTATAGCCTTAAAATAATTTTCCCTTTCGATACGGGCCTCTTCTACTTCGCCAATGATTGCAGCATAAGCCGGTAGCGGCCCCTCAACAGAGAGCGACCAAAGCTCGGCGCCAAATATTTGCGCCAACTCAATTCCTTTCTCAAGGGCTCTTATTGCGCCTTCAGAGCCATCATTAGCAACCAATATCTTCTTAAACATAACCTACCTCCCGATAAGTAAAACTCTCCCGCGTTTTTATAATAATAACGTCAAGACTCATTACTCTTCAAAACCGATCTTCGGCGAGAAGAAACGCTGCGCAATAATTGTCGGAATAATAGCACTGGCAATAACAACGGCTACCAGTATCGAAAATTGCGCTTTATTAATGATACCTGCATTCAGCCCATAAATAGAAGAGATAGTGCCAAAAGTTAGCCCTGTACTCATTAAAAGCGTTGTATAAGTAGCCGACTCAGGTATATATCGCCTAGAAACCGGCAGTACGCCTACAAACTTAGCGGCAATTTTTACTACAAAAAAGGCGGCCAAGAGAGATAAGTTAGCTATCAAAACGCTAATGGATATATTCATCCCGGCCTTTAGAAAGAAGAATGGAGTTAACAAAGCAAACCCAACAACACGCATTCTCTGCAACTGTAGCTTGTTTTTCTCATATAATTGGGACAGGACAAGTCCCAATATAAAGGCGGGCAGTACTGCGTGGCTTAAGCCAAGGTCGCCTAAATACATCAAGAGAAAGAGCACGAAAAACATGAGCTTTATTTCAGGCTCAATTACCCGTTCTCCATATCTCTTAAAAAACCACGGGCTGATCTTGGGTAAGATAATAATCAAAGCGATAGACACCAGCATGAAGACTATCGTAAAGGCATTAACCTGAACGAAAAGTATACTTAATGCCAGAACTGTAGCCAGGTCTGTTATAAAGGTCGCCGCCATTATGAGTTTTCCTATCTGTGTTCGATTTAAGCCCGTTTCCACAAGCACCGCATAAACTACCGCAAGAGATGTCGTAGAGAGCGCGATGCCTGCAATTTCTGACGCGCGTAAATCCCATCCGGCTATAAACCATGCAAATAAAAACGTGAGCACAAACGGGAAAAGAAAGCTTAAACCGCCTATTAGTGCGCTCTCTTTAAATTTAGCCCTTAAAAGTGGTATATCTACCTCAGCACCTGCTAGAAACGTTAAAACTACGCCTGCAAAGGTTCCCAGGAAACTAACCCAGGGCAATACCTTTATGCCAAGGTTCCCTGCAACGACGCCCAAAAATATCTCTATTAGCGCAACCGATATCCCGACTTCGACCGAAATTATGCTTGCCAGCAACACCAAAAATCCCATAACAGCGGTTGTAAAAAGTTCGTTCATAAAACCTATGCGTCTCCTTTCAAAGCAAAAAAAAATAGGCCCCTACCCCTCAAGGCAGGAGCCATTAGCATCAAATGCAAGTTAGCGAGCTCCATCGCTGAATTATAATTCTAAAGAGGCGGTCGCTATTTGTCAACAAGATTAATGCAAGATTAACGATTGAGATTAGACCACACGCTTGCCGACAACTTCAGCTATAGCTTTAACTTCACCCACCAACTGCTTTAGCTGCTCGGGTGTCAGGGATTGCGCGCCGTCGCAGAGGGCTTTTTTGGGGTTTGGATGGACCTCGATCATCAGGCCGTCGGCGCCTGCGGCGACCGCTGCGCGGCTCATCGGGATGATGTAGTCGGCGCGACCCATCGCATGGCTTATATCCACGATAATTGGGTGCGGGCTAAGCTTTTTGACCACCGGCACGGCGGAGAGATCGAGTGTAAAGCGGGTCGAAGGTTCAAACGTTCTTATCCCGCGCTCGCATAGGATAACGTTGGGGTTACCCGCGGTTGTAATATATTCGGTTGCAAGAAGCCACTCATCAATCGTAGCCGACATTCCTCTTTTAAGGATAACCGGCGTCTTGCTCTCGGCGGTTAAGGCCCCGATTTTCTTTAAAAGCGCAAAGTTCGCCATGTTGCGCGTGCCAACCTGAATCATATCAGCATACCGCAGAACCAGTTCGACATGCTCGGTATCCATAACTTCGGTTACCGCTTTGAGCCCATATTGCTTTGTGGCTTCGGTGAGGTATTTTAGCCCTTTTTCCTCAAGGCCTTGAAAGCTGTATGGGGATGTCCTTGGCTTGAATGCTCCGCCCCGCATATATGTGAGGCCGAGTTCAGAAATCGTTTTTGCAACCTCCATCACCTGCTCGCGGCTTTCAACCGCGCACGGCCCGGAGATAATCGTCATATGTTTGCTTTCAATCATGCCTTTCACCTAATCCAAGCTTTTCATCGTGTGCAGAATGGTTTCGTAGATACCCCTGAGGTCGTCATCGTAGAGGGGACCGTTATTTGCCGTGGTAATCTTCTGGAATATATTCTCTTCCCGTCCGGGGTCGTAAAGAGGCAGGTCGCTCTGCGCCTTAAACACCCTGATCTTTAACGCAAGCTCGGCTCTCGTATTAAGTTTCCGGACGATCTCGCGGTCGATATCGTCGATCTGTTTGCGCAACTCTTCAATCTGGCGCATTGCGTCGTCACTCATGAATTTCCTCCAGTGCTATTCCCATTCTATTGTCGCCGGGGGCTTCGAACTAATATCGTACGCGACCCGATTTACATGGCGTACTTCGTTTATTATCCGATTGGATATCCGCTCTAAGATGTCGAATGGAATCCTCGCCCAATCGGCAGTCATCGCATCTTCGCTGGTAACAGCTCTGAGGATGATCGGATAGGCGTATGTGCGCTCGTCGCCCATAACACCCACGCTGCGGATGCTCGGAAGGACCGCAAACGACTGCCATATCTCCCGATAAAGGCCGGCCCGCTTTATCTCCTCTTCGAAGATCGCATCGGCATCTCGCAGGATATCCAATCGCTCGGGCGTAATCTCGCCTATAATGCGAACCGCGAGGCCGGGGCCCGGAAACGGGTGTCTCCACACGATCTCGTCGGGAAGGCCGAGTTCTTCGCCAACCGCGCGTACTTCATCCTTAAAGAGGGCGCGAAGCGGCTCCACCAGCTTAAGCTCCATATCCTCAGGCAGGCCGCCGACATTGTGGTGTGTCTTTATCTTTGCGGCATCCCTTGTGCCGCTCTCTATAACGTCCGGGTAAAGTGTGCCCTGAACCAGGAATTTGGCGTCGTGAAATTTGACCGCCTCATCCTCAAATACCCTGATAAACTCCTCGCCGATAATCTTGCGCTTGCGCTCGGGATCGGTCACGCCTTTTAGCTTATCCAGGAACCTGTTCTGCGCCTTAACGTGTATCAGGTTTATACGGAAGTGCCTCCTAAAGGCCTCTTCAACCTTTTCGGCCTCGCCTTTTCGAAGCAGGCCGTGGTCGACAAAAATGCATATCAGGTTATCGCCGATCGCCTTGTGAACCAGGATTGCGGCAACCGACGAGTCGACGCCGCCGCTTAAGCCGCAGACGACTTTGTTGTCGCCGACCTGCTCCCTGATCTTTGTAACCGATTCCTCGATGATCGAGACCATCGTCCAGTTCGGCATGCATCCGCAGGCATCGTAGAGGAAGTTCTTAAGGATCTGCATGCCGTAGGCGGTATGAACTACCTCCGGGTGAAACTGCACGCCGTAGAATCCTTTTTGAGGATTTTCCATAGCGGCTACCGGAACGCCGTCGGTATGGGCCGAGACCTTAAATCCTTCAGGGACCGACCGCACCGCATCCTGATGGCTCATCCATACAACCTGATCAAGCGGAACATCTTTAAACAAACCGTTGCCTGTATCAACAACCAGGTCCGTTTTTCCGTATTCCCTGTTGCCGGTACGCGCTACTTCACCGCCCAGCGTGTGGGCCATAAGCTGCATGCCGTAGCATATGCCGAGAATGGGCACGCCGAGTTCAAAAAACGCGGGATTGGCCGCCGGCGCGTTATCAGCGTAGACGCTTGCCGGGCCACCCGAAAATATCAATCCGCTCGGATTCTTGGCCTTAAGTTTTTCAATTGAAATATCATGGGGCACGATCTCCGAGTAAACTTTACACTCGCGTACGCGTCGCGCGATAAGCTGAGCGTACTGCGCTCCGTAATCAACGACTAGAACCGTCTGAAATTCGTTTTTCACTACCTTAGCGGCGGACAATTGTTTTCTCCTACCCCATTCCTACACGCTGGGCCTGTTGGAGAACCTTGCCTTCGGTTTGAAGAGATGGTGCAACCATGACCTCGGCTTTTTGGAATTCTTTGATGTTCTGGTAGCCCGTTGTGGCCATGGATGTCCTGAGGGCGCCAAACAGGTTAAGCGTACCGTCGTTCTCACGCGCCGGGCCGAGCAAGAGTTCTTCTAGCGTGCATCTTTGACCGGCGTAAACACGGGTTCCCCTCGGAAGGGTCGGATGGAATGTCGCCATGCCCCAGTGATGTCCGCGCCCGGGAGCTTCTTTTGTTCCGGCAATCGGGGAGCCGATCATAACCGAGTCCGCGCCGCACGCAATCGCCTTAGCGATATCACCGCCCGTACGCATACCACCGTCTGCGATAACATGACAGTAACGACCGCTTTCCTCCAGATACGTCATCCTGGCGGCCGCGGCGTCGGCTATTGCAGTCGCCTGCGGGACGCCAATGCCAAGTACCCGCCGCGTGGTGCATGCGGCACCCGGGCCAACGCCGACCAGAACGCCGACCGCACCGGTCCTCATAAGATGAAGAGCCGTCGAGTATGATGCGCATCCGCCGACGATAACCGGTATCTCAAGCTCGTTTATAAACTTCTTGAGATTCAGAGGCTCAACCTGTGTGCTTACATGCTCGGCGCTTACAACCGTACCCTGGATGATAAGAAAATCAAGCCCGGCTTCAAGCGCGATTTTATAGTATGTATCAACTTTCTGGGGAGTAAACGAGGCGGCGGCCAAAACCCCGCCGGCCTTGATCTCCTTGATGCGCTGTGCGATAAGCTCCTCTTTAACCGGCTCTTTATTATATATCTCCTGAAGACCGCGTGTCGCTTCCTCCTTAGATAAACTGGCTATTTTATCAAGAATAGGACCGGTATCCGCATAACGGGTATAGATACCTTCGAGGTTAAGCACCGCAAGACCGCCAAACTTGCCAAGCTCTATCGCAAGCTTGGGATCAACAACACCATCCATAGCCGACGCCATAAGCGGCAGCTCAAAACGGTGTCCGGCAATCTCCCAGCTTATGTCGATATCTTCGGGGTCGCGGGTCCTTCTGCTGGGAACAATTGCGATATCATCGAAACCGTACGCCCTTCTTCCCCTTTTTCCTCGTCCTATCTCTATTTCCATATGTCCTCCTATAATAAATGGT
>PFFU01000106.1:1080-1222 GCA_002783345.1 Candidatus Aquicultor secundus | reverse complement strand
TGGCTTGCTGGTGAACAAAACATGTGGATCAGCGGGTGCCAGTCTGACTGTCTCGTCACCGGCCCCCCATGCATCATGGTGCGCTGAATCTTCTTTAATCGTGATGCTATCAGCCGCTTGAGCCGTTACGGTAGTATTACTA
>PFFU01000106.1:783-972 GCA_002783345.1 Candidatus Aquicultor secundus | reverse complement strand
ATTAACGATACTACCTTATTCTTGCTTTTAATCATAAAAGCACCTTCCTTTCGAATTCCATTTGTTATAATATTTGTCTTTATATTGTCCACCTCCCCCCGCGACAGAATAAAACGCATAATAATTACACATAACAAGACGCTCGCCCGACTAAAAAGTTACGGGCAATCAAGCTTTTAAACAAAAAAA
>PFFU01000106.1:0-743 GCA_002783345.1 Candidatus Aquicultor secundus | reverse complement strand
GGCTAACTTACCTAACAATCAACAGCTTACTATTATCTACTGAATCCTCGATATCTTCAACCCTAAAGTTTCCGCTAGCAGACGACGCAACGTTTCCGGCTTTGTCGGTCGCCACAACACGCCACCTCCAGCTACCTGATGACAACGGCTTTCCGAGTTGATAGAAATTGGCCGTGAGACCACTCATAGTAATAACCTCCCCGGGATCGCTTTCCGATCCTATGTGGAGGGTATACTCCTCTACGTCATCCACATCGCTCCAAACAAAGCGCAGCATATGGTTTTCGGTACTGATATCATTTACGGGCTCAATAAGCTCCACGGCGGGCGCTTTGGTATCTATAATGATTGTTCTTGATGCATGCGCAACCTGGCCGATACCATTCTCAACTTTGATCGTATATCTGCCATCCTGAACCTTATTGCCGTCGACATCGGTACCGTCCCATGTAAATTCCAGGTTGCGGCCCGCTTCCTGCTTTGCGATTACCGCAACTTTAACAGAACGCTTATAGAGACCGACTTCATACCCATCGCTCGAGGCACCGCTTACCGCAATCGTAATACTATCTTTTACTTTGTCTGCGTTGGGGCTGATATACAAATCGGATACACTGACGCCATCCACTTCAAACGGAACCATCGATGCAAGCGACCTGTTGCTTGAGGTGTCGGTGCCGGCGGAATTCACTCTTCCCTGTTTCTCGACCGATCTTGGGATTACCTGGTGCGATATCTGACCG
>PFFU01000096.1:618-2057 GCA_002783345.1 Candidatus Aquicultor secundus | reverse complement strand
CAGCCGGTATGCTTGGTCCTTATTGATATGACACAAATCCATAACCTCTGCCCTCTTGATAGAGCCGTGTTTATCGATATAGTTTAAGACCATCTGTTCCTGCTGGATCGGATCAAATCCCGCTTGCCTTACATAAGCTGCCTTTTGCCCGGCCTTGCTATAGACCTTGGCACTAAGCATATACGTTCTCCCGCGTCCGGTGCCATGGGCTTCAATCAACCCCGCCTCGGCCAATCGCTCGAGCGCTGCACGTGTTTCCTGCTCAGATTTCTGGACGGAGGGCACCAGGTCAACCGTTGTTAATCGGCGCTCTTGACGAAGTCGAGACATGATAATAAGGCTATCCAGCGGCATAGCCCGCCCGGTTTGCTCTTCTTGCCGAAGCACGAATTTGAGAAATTCAAGATCAGCCTCAGTGTTGCTTACGCGCAGAATATGAGAGTAAGCCAATACGAAAAGGCGATGTAGAAACGATGCTAGCCCAGGCAGACCGTATTTTTTCATGGGCAAAGAACCTATTAATTGTTCCTCTAATGGTAATTACTACGTTAATAATCCCTTGATATAATTTAAGATAATCGATTCCTTAAGTTAGAATAGGAAGAAAAGTTTGCCTAGAAAAGGTGAAGGTCATCCAATCATGCGCGTGGGTCACCCCATAGTTGGCGCGCTTGGCGATCTCCATGACGCCTTTTGCGAGAAGAAAGAGGTGAATGGAAATGATGAATAAGGTTGCCCGTGCCGAAATTGCGGATTCCCGTTGGAGTTGGCTCTACAAGGTCGGCGGCGCCGCTCGAAACAAAGACGCTTGTCATTGCCGCAGCACTCTTGCTGCATGGACTCGGTCATGGCGGAGCGCTCGGCGCACTCATTTGGATCAGGTTCAGGCCGGGTGACGACACCGGTGCCCGGCTGGCAGCTCTGGCTGCACTGGCCTCCACAGGCAATGTTCGGGAAATGAAGTGGATACAATAAAAATTATCCTGTTGGAGTGTTGTATTAATCATACGATTATTCTATTGTGATATTTCATGGAGGGTATGCAATCGTTCGTTGAAAAAGCGGATTTAGTCAAAAGCAACCGTGAAAGTTCTACGGCGTACTGTCCAATCGCAAGATCGCCGGTCTTAAGAGAAAAGGGAGACAAAAAATGGTATATGTAAAAAATACCCCAAACAATACTGGCGTAGCTGTATATGGTGACTATATGGACTTTGAGAACTTTTATGAAGCATTACATACTGTTGTAGGGGATGAGGATGAATTTGTCGGATTTGAGGCAGCCCGTACAAGAGTCTTGGGAGTCTGCTACGATATACGCCACGCTTTGATGGGAGATCGGGAGATTGAATTTGTGGATAATGGTATGGATGAAGAAAAGAAGCGGCGCATGTCTGTGCTGGCTTCGGATAAAAATGTATACCTGAAGATATATGTGC
>PFFU01000096.1:0-593 GCA_002783345.1 Candidatus Aquicultor secundus | reverse complement strand
AAAGGATACTGTTGCAGATACCTCTTTCAGGCGTATGATGAATCTCATAAATAAGGATTATACATGGTTTGGTGGATATACAAGACAATACCTTGATATTTTAAACTGCAGGTTCATTGACATGCATAGTGAAAAACGGCTGAAGAGTATTCCGACAATGGCCAAAAGGCTTGCAGAGCGTGGAGAGGAATACAATCAGATTAAATCTGAGGTTGCAGCAGCAGCACGACATTACAATACATGTGAAGATAATATCAATCCGCCGGTTGATTATCCGGAAGATTTTGAGTGGTGACGTTTTTGCCTTCCCCGGAGGTTTTTCAGCAGGACCGTCCCCAAGGAACTATTTTCCCCAAAGTGAAAGCCATTTTTCTTCCTTTTCCTATTTACCACGTAACGTGTTGCGCATGAGCGACGCTTGCGCGCTCACGATTAGCCGCCATAACATCGTCTCGCCCGCTGCCCGCTGCCCAAATCGCTAGCAGACGATGCCTATGCAGGTCGAGTGGATAGCGATACCGAGTAACACCATCAAGATTGCATGCACAACTGTGGTAACCCACTCTACTTGTTCTATGGTGGGCTTAATGTCG
>PFFU01000158.1 GCA_002783345.1 Candidatus Aquicultor secundus | reverse complement strand
GGCTTCTTCTTTGTAATTACTAAGACAATAGCACAGATTTTTGGCGGGTGTCAATCCAGCCGAGCTATACCCGGCTTACGCCGCCTGCTCCATCTTACCCGTTATGTACTCGGATACCATATCGCAAAGCGCCTGTAAATCGGCATTACCCATTGCTGAAAAAACATTTTTGCTTACCGATATCGGCTCTTTCGATAGAGTGGCGCCGGCATTCTCAATCTCATCTTTTAAGAACGCTGGAGCGGTTATTGTAAGCCCGTTTATAAATCCCATCGAGGCAAGCATTGCCGCTCCCCCGTCTACAGAAACAATCGCAGCCCTCCTATTAAACGCTTCCTGCAGCAGGCTTTGTGCCGCGGGATCGTCCTTTACGGCTCCCGCGGTAATGCCATCCGCAATAACCACTACATCGGGGGTGAGCAACCCGGCCTGATCAAACGACATATCACTATGCGTATTAACAAGCCCGGCATCATCTTTAATTTCATCGTCTGCGTTAAAACCGGCTATGCGCGTCGATGCATTAAGGTTCCCAAAACATTCCCATAACGACTTGAACGCACCGGCCTCGAAACCGTCGACCGCTAAAAACACAACGACTTTATTCATCATATCGGCCATTTTAATCCCTCCAAATTCTTTATGCCGTTTTATCACCTTTTATCACCTATACATTTTTTACCCTTGTGCGTGCTTTTTACCGCGTGTGAGAAACATAAATTTGCTATTTCTGCAAAGAGAATGGTTATCCTGCATGTAAATCCGCTATTTTACGGACAGTAGCGTTGTAAAGGCCTGGTATCTTGCCTATAATTTAGTGCTATAATAGGTAGCGATAGCATGGTTGCTTATATCAGTTAATTCCTGCTATGTGGCGGCCAAGCACATGAGCATTGTCTGAGCGGAAAGGTATCGTTTACCTGCGTTGAAAGAACCTTGCAAGAAAAAGGCGTTTCTTTTTCTGTTGTTATACCGTTGGCTTACTCTAACCAATGTTGTAATCCTCAACCTGACCGGGGCGAAGCGTATTGCGCTATTACCCTTCGCGTTGGTTCTGATATATAATGTTGCCCTCAGCTCGTTCCCGGGGCAGGTGTATGAAAAAGTCAGAAAAGTGCCCCTACTGCTATCGATCGACCTTATTTTTCATGCACTTATTCTTTTCATAAGCGGTGGGTGGGCGAGCCCGTTTTTCCTATGCGGCCTGAGCCCCTTGCTTACGTCGGCGCTGCTTTTCAAGTTTAAGGGAGCGATCTATTCGGCAACAGCTTATAGTATGCTCTATTTGCTCGAGCTGTCCGGCAATAGGTTCTCGATCGCGAAATTTGTTCAAATGAAGCAGCTCGATTCGTTTATCTCGGATTTCGTCTCATTCTTCCTGGTAGCAATCTTTTTCGCCTACCCCTCTCACCTTCTTGACCAGCTTGAGGAAAGTAAGCAAGAAGCGGGACTTGTCAAGCAAGATCTTGAGCAGGCATATAAAAGACTCGACCTCGCGTACCAGCTCGTTCCGCTCTCAAAACGAGAAATGGATGTGCTGCGCCTTATATCGGAGGGCAAGAGCAATAAGGAGATCGCCGAGGCGCTATTTCTATCAAAGTCCACAATAAAGACCCATGTTTCAAGTATCCTTAAAAAGCTCAACCTTAAATCAAGATCAGAAGCAGTGGCATACTTCTACAAAGAAGAAAATGCTTCCTTAAATTAATACCTTCTTTGACCTGGTCAATCGCTAGCACTAGAATAACTCATACTCTCTACTTGCCATAACTCATGCTTTTGACCGATACCGAAACAGGTGCAATCCACCTACAATATGAGTTACAAGGTAGCATCTGAAGGTTTGCAAAGTGAGGAGGCGAAGAGGAGGAAGAACGAAAACTGTTTTAAGGTATTGCAATAGCAAATGAAAAGGAGGCAGGATATGTTTAAACAGAGAGATATATTGATTGTTTTGATCCTGGTTGCAGCTTTGGCTGGAAACACAATTGCTTATGCAACAACAAAATACAGCCCACCTCGGGCGAGGTGCTATGGATTTCAATATTCTGATCTGGATACACGATTGACCGCAAAGCATGGTAGCGACGAACTCGATCTTGTTGGTTATGACAGTATGTATCTTTATGACAACCCAGCTCATTATGCATACAATAATATGTATCAGAACGCTATTTATGCCTTTACTGGCCATGGCGTTACATTCAGCGGCCATCCCGGAGGCGTTGTGTTCTGGAATACATATACGAGTTCTTATCCGAAAACGACTTACTTTAGGTCTGGTAGCGGCTCGAATACAAGTAGCCAAGTATGGTTAAATAACTTATCTAATAGCAGTTTCTCTGAAATGCTACTAGCTGTTAATGCCGGTTGCTATACTGCATATAGCGATTCCACGTATGGTAATTATACCAAGCGGATGTATGAAAAAGGGGCTAACACAGCTATAGGATTTGGAGATTTAGTATTAGACGAGTACAACAAGAAATGGTTTGAAACCTTTTTCTGGTATGTCCGTTACAACTATACCTTTGGCAATGCTTCCTACAACGCTGCAAGAGATACAGGACAACTTTACGATCCTCAATTTGGGCGCAGTGATTGGGGTGGCCTTTGGAGCGTAACACTTTATGGTAGCTCGACTGCAAAAGGTACACCAGCTAGATACGGCATATAATAGGAGGTGCTGACTGTAATGATAAACCGTAAAAAGCTACTGGGGTTCATGGCAGGTATCGTTATATTGAGCTTGCTAATGGCCGTGATCATAACTTTACACAACATAGATAGCAAGAGAAATATAGTTAATGCCGAGAGTTTTGCTAGCAAAACAGAGGCTGTGGAGCGAGCCAAAGCGTCTGTTGCGCTGTTAGGAAAAAATGTGGATACTCTCGAGATTTTGGATGGGTATCCAATAGAGGGCGTTTATGCAATCGGTGATAGGGAACGCAAGTTTATGGTTAAGGTAAAGAAATCAACAGGTGAACTTATAGGTATCAGCAGCAGCGATGATATTAATGCTCATGGTCCGGTAAAGGTGTCGCTGGAGGATGCTAATAAATTAGCTAAGCAGTTTGCAGAGAAAGCAGGTGTGAACTTAGCAGGATGTGAACTTACTACTGAGGATTTTGGACCTGACAGTCCAGCCAAGAATTTATACTTGTTTAAATGGTTTAAGGTGAACAAGGACGTTATTTTGCCATCGAGTATTAATGTGGCGGTTAATAAAAGTACTGGTAAGATCGCTTCGTTTAGTAAAACTGATGTGGCCGTTAATATACCAATCGAACCAAGAATTGCCAAAGAGAAGGCAATCAAATTAGCCGATAAATCGTTAGGCCTATCTGTTAAAGGCAATAAAGTTAAGATGATAAATGATCCAAATGCATCGTTGGGCGTATCGGTTAAGAATGGTATCCAGCAGTTGGTTTGGACCATAGACTTCAAGTTCATTGAAGCGATACCAGGTGGAGAAGATGGCGCTGGTATACCGAGATTCGTGTCCGTCTTAGTCGATGCGCAAACGGGCGAGATATTTGATCCAATGAAGTAGTTCCTGCTCATACGCCTAGTACTAGAAAAACTCATACTCTCTACTTGCCATAACTCATACTTTTGACCGATACCAAAACTAGTGCAATCCACTTACAATATGGGTTGCAAGGTAGCATCTGAAGACTTACAAAGTGAGGGGCAACGCTGAAAAGGAGTATCTCAACCTCCTTTTCAGCGCTTTTTTTTAGTGTGTTATAAGGTGGTGATTTCGGGGTCGGCGATTTTTACGCTTTCGCCGGTTGTTGTATCTATGGCCCTGAAGAAGCATGATTTGTGGCCGGTATGGCAGGCAACGCCTACCTGCTCGACAAGCACAAGGAGAGCGTCGGCATCGCAGTCGTAGCGTATCTCTTTAACGTTTTGGATGTGGCCGGAGGTGTCTCCCTTGCACCAGTATTGCTGACGACTCCGGCTCCAGAACCAGGTCCTACCCGTTTCGATCGTTTTCTTGACCGATTCTTTGTTCATATACGCGACCATCAGGATTTCATTGGTTCCGACCTCCTGAATAATCGCCGGGATTAGACCGTTTGAATCAAATTTTAGCTCTTCCAGAATTTGCACGCGCTTACTCTCCCCTTCATACTTTGTCCGCACTCTCTGCACTTTCTGCACTTATATACCATATTATGCTTCGGTGCTACCACCCTCTCCGGGCTGGGTCGGCTTTATTAGCCCAGGCGAGACCGATCTCGTATACTCCCGCAGTATCTCCTGAACGGCCCGACTAACGGCATCTACAAGTTTTGCCATCTCCCCCTGGTACGGGTCGTAACCCGCATCGAGCAGGTGCCTATCGATAATGCTCTTTATATGGACCCGCCCGAAATCACTCTCACGCATGCGTATCATCCCCTCCGGATTAAAGCTCCACGTCCCCTGGATGATACATACCCGTAACTAGACACTAGAAACTGAAGAAGCGCTCCTTATAACAAAACAGCCCACTCTCTCGACCTACAATCATTCGGCATTCCCAAGGCTCGCAATTCCCTATTCGCAATTCGAAATTCGTAATTCCCCTGGGCCCTATAATCGAACGGGAATTCCCTGACCTGCCATGTATTCTTTGACCTGGCGGATCGAGAGTTCCCCGTAGTGGAAAAGTGAGGCCGCAAGCACTGCGTCGGCACCTGTTTCAACTACTACTTCAGCAAAGTGCTCGAGTTTTCCGGCGCCGCCCGAGGCGATAACCGGGATGTTGACCGCACCGCAAATCGCCTTCGTAAGCGGCAGGTCATAGCCATCTTTCGTGCCGTCCCTACCCATGCTGGTCAAGAGAATTTCTCCCGCGCCCAGTTGCTCGACTTTTCTTGCCCACTCTACGGCGTCGATTCCGGTCGGGACACGACCGCCGTTTACGTAGACCTCCCATTTATTCGGCCCGGCACTTTTCGCGTCGATAGCGACGACGATGCATTGCGAGCCGTAGCGCCGCGACGTTTCCCGGACTACCTTGGGGTTTTTTACCGCCGCGCTGTTCATCGAAATTTTATCGGCGCCGGTCGAGAGCATGCGCCGTATATCATCGCTTGATTTAATTCCACCGCCGACCGTATACGGGATGAAGACCTCCTCGGCGGTGCGAGAGGCGACGTCGAATATGGTGTCGCGCTGCTCGTGTGAGGCGGTTATATCCAGAAACACCAGCTCATCGGCACCGGCCTTGTCATAGACCGAAGCCAGCTCAACCGGGTCGCCGGCATCCCTTAAATTCACGAAGTTAACGCCCTTTACAACCCTTCCGTCACGGACATCAAGGCAAGGGATAACCCTAACCGTTAGCATTATCCCACCTCGCAAGCTCTATCGCTTCGGCGAGAGTGAAGTTTCCCTCGTAGAGCGCACGCCCGATGATCACACCTTCAACGCCTGATTCTTGCAGCGGTTTTAATTGACGAATATCGCTTAAAGAAGAAACACCGCCCGAGGCGATGACCGGAATAGTTATATTCTCGGCAAGTTCTCCCGTAGCGAAGATATTTACACCGGTTTGAGCCCCGTCCATCATTATGTCGGTATAAACGATTCTGCTGACGCCGTACGCCTCGAGCTGCATGGCGACATCGGTTGCGAAAATATCGGTATCCTCGACCCAGCCCTTAATCGATACTTTGCCGGCCCTCGCATCAAGCCCGGCAACGATTTTGGCCGGATATTTGGCGCATGCGGCCTTCACCAGTTCGGGATCGGTTATCACGGAAGTGCCAAGAATCGCCCTGGCAACGCCGGCCGCAAAAACACTATCCAAATCTTCGATAGTCCGCAGCCCCCCGCCCAACTGCACGGGAATCTTGACGGTCTTTACAATATTCTCTATCGCGGCGAGGTTCTGGGGCGAGCCCTGAAACGCACCGTCGAGATCGACAAGGTGTAAAAATTGCGCCCCCTCGTCCTGCCATTTTACGGCCATGTCGGCGGGGTTGTCGGCATAAATCGTCGCCTTATCCGCCCGTCCCTGGAACAGGCGCACACATTTGCCACCCATGATATCGATGGCTGGATAAATTATCACTTGCACAACCTCCCAAAGTTTTCAAGCACCTTAAGGCCCACGTCGCCACTCTTTTCAGGGTGGAATTGCACGGCGAACACGTTATCAGACCAGATACTGGATGTAAATTCAAATCCGTAATCGGTAACTGTGGCTATGATCCCCGTATCGGATGGATCTACGTAATACGAGTGAACGAAGTAAAAATTCGACCCCTCGGGAACGCCTTCGAAGATGGGCGGCTTGTTCGCATACCTGACCTGATTCCAGCCCATATGCGGGATTTTCTGCCCTTCGGGAAGCCGGCGCACCCTGCCATTAAAAACGCCAAGGCCCTTATGGATGCCGTCCTCCTCGCTCTCCTCCATGAGAAGCTGCAGGCCGAGGCAAATGCCAAGGAACGGCTTTGAGCTGTTGATACTATCGTAAACCGCTCCCTCAAGACCGGCGGATTTAAGATTTGCCATACAATCAGCAAACGCGCCTACACCCGGCAGCACGACTCCCTGAGCTTTATTTATAAATCCGGGGTCGTCCGAGACTGCGACCTCAAAGCCAAGCTTCTCAAACGCCTTCTCAACGCTCCGTAAATTCCCCATCCCATAATCGATTATCGCTATCATTGCTTACCACTCTCTTTAAGTAACTTGCCAACTATTCGTTGCCAATTATTCGCTCGATGTCATTCTTAACACCAGCAATTGTCATTCTGAACGAGCGATTAGCGAATGGTGAACGCCGGCAATTGTCATTCTGAGCAGGTCCTTCGCTATCGCTCAGGATAAACTCCGAATCTAGAGAACACT
>PFFU01000175.1 GCA_002783345.1 Candidatus Aquicultor secundus | reverse complement strand
GCAAAGACCAGGAAACGCGAGGGATTGCCAAAGGCATGTGCGCCGCCATCGGTGACTCGATAGCCGATCTAGAGCTTGCCCCCGAAGTGGGCGTGTTGTTCCTCGTGCGAAATGCGGTGCTGGAGAATCCCGAGATACTGGAGCGGTTGGGTGATTATCCAAACGTGTTTATTACCCATGAAGAGATGGGCCTGGGATGGGCGGAGGCAATTCGCTTCCTGATAGGCAGAGAATACCGCTAGCTTGAGCGCCCTCAAGAACCTAGCCCTTCTCGGCAACATTGGCGACTAAAACAAGCTTCTCTCCGTTAAGCGTCCTCCCCAGTGATGGGTCTTTTGCCTCAAGTAAATGCTTAAATTCATCAGGGCTATATTGTGCGTAGTTAATTACGCGGCCAAGTTTGCCGCGCAGATTTTTTATCGCCCCATCGAGTTCAGAACGGTCCGGTGAGCCGATTATAACGAGGTTAATTTCCGAAACGGCCTCGGTCGGCCGCTCGGCAAACTCACCGTAGATGAAGGCAAGCTGGATGCCTTTAAGCCCGGCGAGGCTTTCTTTAAGAAAAGCGGCGGCGCCTTCGGTTTTCAAAAAGAGGCTGTGAAGCTCGGGCAGGATCGGAAACTCGGGGCGCACCTTAAAATACTTGTGGTTTCCATGCCGGCGGGAATCGAGCAAACCAAGAGCATCTAGGCGCTCGAGTTCGCGCTGCACTGCACTCGGGGGCTCGGATACTTCGCGACTTGCCTCCCGTAGATACACCTCTTTGCCCGGATTATTCAAGAAATAGCTGAGAAGCTTTACCATAACCCGTGATCTGAACAGCGTTTCTAGCATGATCACCACCAAAACCGTACGCTTGTCTGTGTGCTTGTATACTATTAGTTAACATACAAAGATTGACAAGCAAGGATTGTCTACTATTGTTAACTAATAGTGTACAGATTTACGCTGTGAATTACCAGGCTCGAAGTTTTGTGGCGATGCGGGATGCCGCTTCTTTAATAGAGGGGATGGGCCTATTTATCGCCGCATCAAGCGAGCCGGCGATGGTTTCCAGCGCATACATCTCGCTGATGCCGCTGTCATACAGCTGCTCGTAGCCGTCACCGAGCTTGCCCGCAATGACGATCGTCTTTACGCCGTATTCGCACGCTAAACCCGCAACGCCCCCCGGAACTTTGCCGTAGACGCTCTGAGCGTCAACCTGGCCCTCGCCGGTTATAACAAGATCGGCCCCCCGCACTTTATCGCGTAACCCAACCGCTTCCATAACCAGCTCGACTCCCGGCCTGATCGTGGCGTGCAAAAACGCAACGAGACCCGCGCCTAAGCCCCCGGCCGCCCCTCCGCCCGATAGCTCGGACACGTCAATCCCAAGGTCCCGGTGGACCACATCGGCAAAATGTATCAAGCCCTGCTCAAGAAGGAATACCTGCTCGGGTGAGGCCCCTTTTTGCGGGGCAAACACGTGCGCCGCGCCGTACGGGCCATAGAGCGGATTTTTTACATCGCCGGCCACCAGAACCTGTGCATCGCGAACCCTGGGGTCGATGGT
>PFFU01000103.1 GCA_002783345.1 Candidatus Aquicultor secundus | reverse complement strand
ACGGCTCTTTATCTATAAGGATTCGCTTATTTTGCAAAATTCTACCGGCAAGACTTGTTGGTGCCGTATTAAGAATTACCAGATCAAGCTCACTTGTGCCAAGAGCATCAGTTAGCTTATCAAAAAGACTTAGCTTATAATCAGCAAGATTTTGGGTATCCCTTAGATAAACAGCGATGTCCACATCAGAAAGAGGTGAAGCGTCACCTCTTGCAAGCCCTCCAAAGAGATATGCAAACAAAACATTTTCTTCTTTGGTTAGAACTTCTGCGACTTTAGAAATTCTCGACATAATGTTCTCGGGCAATTTCTCAAATTTAATCAATACATCCCTCTAATAACCGAAACTGTGCTACAACCAAATCGATATCAACCAAGAGCTTTGCACTTCTATCTACATAAGCTTTACGCAGCATATCACAGCACCAACGTCTATTATATTATAGCATAGCAATACTAATGTTAATTGAAACAGGCTGGACATCAATTTGCTCCATCACTATTCTATGTAAGCCCTTATTGCTTCGCATATAGTATTTACCTATTGTACATCTAGTGCCCTAACTGGCCAATAGGTTACTTATATAGGGATACAGCCGTAGCAGAAATCTAACCATCATGCACATGCTCTTAAAAGAGCGTTTTTAAGCATTTAACATCCGGTGTCATCAGTTTTTTCTACAAAAAAAGCGGTGGGATTTGTGTGATCCCACCGCTTTTATTTGCCGCGTGTGAGTTGAATTCTATATGGTTGTCCTAAGATTTAGCTATCTTAACCGCGCAGACCTTGTACTCGGGTATCTTCGCTACGGGGTCGATTGCCGTGTTGGTAAGCACGTTGGCGGCCGATTCCGCGTAGTGGAAGGGCATGAAGACCACGCCGGGGCGGATGCCCTCGGTGACCTTGACGGTTGTCGTGATCGTGCCTCTCCTGCTTGCAACCGCTACCCGATCCCCATCGGCAAGGCCGTACTGCTTGGCGTCGGCCGGGTTAAGTTCGATCCAGTTGTGCGGGGCGAGCGCTTCAAGGCCTGCCGACTTTCTGGTCATGGTGCCGGTGTGGTATTGCCAGAGGCTCCTACCCGTGGTCAGGATCAATGGGTACTCGGCATCGGTTTCTTCAGCCGGGGCTTTATATTCGACCGCACTGAAGAGCCCCTTGCCCCTGGTAAATGCACTGGTGTGAAGGATAGGTGTTCCCGGGTGATCTGTCGAAGGACATGGCCACTGCAGGCTGCCTTCCTCAAGGCGCTCGTATGTTATGCCAGTGTAGCTTGGGGTAAGCGTTCTGATCTCCTCAAATATCTCCTCGGCGGATGAATACTTCATCGGGTAGCGCAGCGCCAGGCCGATTTCGGCGATGATCTGCCAGTCCGGCTTCGCAATACCGGGAGCCTCGGCGGCTTTTCTTACCCTTTGCACCCTGCGCTCGGTGTTGGTGAAGGTGCCCTCTTTTTCCGCAAAGGCGGCGCTTGGGAGGACCACATCGGCAAGTTCGGCGGTCTCGGTGAGGAAGATATCCTGCACGACTAAAAAATCGAGTTTGCCGAGGGCTTCTCTTACGTGGTTGATATCCGGATCGGAGAGGACCGGGTTCTCACCCATGATATAGAGCGCTTTGATATCGCCGTGAGCTGCGCCTCCCATGATCTCGGTGACGGTCAATCCCGGCGTGCCGGAAAGGTTGACCCCCCAGGCCTTCTCGAATTTATCCCGGGCCGCGTTATCCGCCACGTTCCGGTAACCCGTGAAGACGTCGGGCAATCCGCCCATATCGCAGGCGCCCTGGACGTTGTTCTGTCCTCTTAATGGGTTAACGCCGGTGCCAATCTTTCCAAGATTGCCGGTCATCATGGCAAGATTGGCTATTGCGAGCACGTTGTTTGTGCCCGAGGTATGCTGGGTGATGCCCATGGTGTAGCAAATCGCCGCGTTTTCGGCGGTAGCGTAAAGCCCGGCCGCTTTTCTGATGTCATCGGCGGCCACGCCGGTGATTTTTTCCACCACATCGGGCGTATATTTGGAAAGAATCGCCTCAAGCTCTTCAAAGCCCTCGGTACGCGCGGCGATAAAGTCGCGATCCGCCAAGCCCTCGGACATGATGACGTTCATCAAGCCGTTTAAGAGAGCTATATTGGTACCCGGCTTAAGCTCAAGCCAGATGTCGGCGTAATCCACGAGGTTGATGCGCCTTGGGTCGGCAACGATGAGCTTGGCGCATCCTTCGCGAACCGCCTTCTTTATTTGATATCCGATGATCGGGTGCGCATCGGTTGTGTTCGAGCCGATGACGAGGATGGCCTTGGCTTCTGCCAGGTCCTCGATCGAGTTGGTCATCGCACCGCTTCCAAACGATTTGGCCAGACCGGCCACGGTGGAGCTGTGTCACAACCGGGCGCAGTGATCCACGTTGTTCGTGCCGACCACCGCTCGTAAGAGTTTCTGGAAGAGGTAGTTTTCCTCGTTGGTGCAGCGCGCACTGGTGAGCCCGGCTACCGAATCCGCTCCAAAGGCGCTTTTCGCTTCAAAGAGCTTTGCCGCAACGAGGTTAATGGCCTCGTCCCAGGTGGCGGGAACAAGCTGCCCGTCTTTTCTAATAAGCGGGGTTGTAAGGCGGTCCGGGTGGCTTATAAAATGATAGCCAAAGCGGCCCTTACCGCAGAGGTTGCCTTTGTTTACACCCTCGCCTATCGTCTGGGTCACGCGAAATACCTTGCCCGCATGATCGGTGTTTAGCTCAAGCGTGCAGCCCACACCGCAATAGGTGCAGGTGGTTGTGGTAACCTTTGGCGGCCAGAGGAATTCACGGGCGAATTTAGGCCTGTTCTCAACGAGCGCCGCCGTCGGGCAGGCCGAGATGCACTGGCCGCACGCCTCACACTTAGTTTCTGCGAGGGGGATATTGCCCGTCGGGACGATGTCGTTTTCGGCCTCGCGGTACTCAAACGCGCCGACTCCCACCACCTCATCGCAAATTTGAACGCATTTCCGGCACTGGATGCACTTATTCTGGTTGAGGAGCACGACCGGATGGCTCTTATCTATCGTAAAGTGGCGCATGGTCCCATAGTTTTCGTTTGGCTGTGTTCCGTGTTCGATTGCCAAGTCGCGCAGATCGCAGTCGTTTTGCTTAATGCAACCGCACTCGAGACAGCGCTGCACTTCTTTCAACGCATCTTCTTCGCTTAAGCCTAGCTCAACTTCGGCGAAGTTACCCAAACCCTGGCGTTTGGACAGCTCAAGCTCCGGCATGGGTATGCGGGCGACCGAAGGTACACCGATATCTTCTTTAGTAACCCCCATGCGAACCGCGCTGAACGGTTTCGCCAATCCTGAGTCTCTCTCTTCATCTGTTAAATATTGGTTGATGACATGAGCTGCTTCGGGACTGCCATCAGACCAAGCGTTCCAATTAGGGGGAGATAACAAATACTGATTGATGATATGAGCTGCTCTGCGACCGCCTGTGACCGCCTGAATAGCGACATCTGGGCTGCTCACTGCATCGCCAGCCGCGAACACGCCGGGAACCGTCGTCTGCATTGTCCTTTTGTTAATTCCTATCGTTTTGCCAATCAACGTGATTTCGGCGCCTTCCGCAGTGACCACCTGCCCAACCGCCGTTATTAAATTATCCACCGCGAGTACAAACTCGCTGCCGGGCTGCGGCTTGACGCTAGGACGCCCCGATACATCGGGATCGCCGGGCACCATTCGGATGCACTCTACACCCTTAACCCTATCAGACCCGATAACCCGAATAGGGCTAGTCAGGAATACAAATTCGATGCCCTCTTGCTCGGCCTCTTCGATCTCTACATCGTTAGCCGGCATCTGATCACGGGTTCGCCTGTATATAAGGTAGACTTTTTCAGCACCGAGGCGAAGCGCGGTACGCGCCGAGTCTATCGCCACATTCCCTCCACCTGTCACTGCGACCCTCTTACCCAGCTCTATCTTCCCCTGCAAACCTACACCCCGCAAAAAATTGATGCCTCTCATGACACCCATGACATCTTCATTTTCTACGTGTATTCTAACGCCGGCTTGTGCACCCAGACCCAGGAAAACTGCGTCGTACCTGCTTTGCAACTCATCTAATGTGAGGTCCCTACCCAGACGCTGGTCGGTGCGAATCTCCACGCCAAGCTCAAGAAGCTCGTTAATCTCATCATCAAGCACGTCTTTTGGTAAACGATATGAAGGAATACCGTAGCGGAGCATGCCGCCTGCTTGCGGCATCGCCTCAAAAACAACCGTCTTATGCCCCTCAATAGCAAGGTAATAAGCTGCCGCAAGACCTGCGGCGCCGCTGCCTACAATGGCGACCTTTTTACCCGTCGGCGCTTTTACCTCGGGCCTGAAGCGCATATCCGAAAACCTATCCTTATCGGCAACGAAGCGCTTAAGCCAGCATATGCTTACACTGCCACCCGCCAGGTTACGCCGGCAGACGCTCTCGCAGGGGCGCGTACAAATGCGCCCGATAATACCGGGGAAGGGGTTCGTCTGTTTGATTAGCGCAACTGCATCTCGGTAGCGCTTCTGAGCAATAAGCCCGATATAGCCTTGTGCATCGGTCCCAGCGGGGCAAGCTAGACGGCAGGGAGCAATGCAATCCGCCCAGTGATCGGCAAACATCTCATCGAGGCGCTTCCTGCGCAAATTAACTAAAGCATCGGTATGAGTTTTAATAACCATACCGTCAACAATTTTAGTCTCGCAGGCCTTGACCGTTCCACTTACTCCGGCCACTTCAACCGCGCACATGCCGCACTTTGCGTTCGGCTTGAGGCGCGGGTCGTTACATAGGCGGGGAACGTTGATCCCGTTTGCAAGGGCGGCTTCAAGGATGGTTTTTTTAGGATGGATCAATAACGCTTGCCCATCAATCTCTATATTTAATTCAGTCTGAGTTACCGCTTCTGGCATATATCCTCCTGTCAGCGAAATAAAACCAGCCCTATTTATTATGCTCCAGCTTTGGCGCCAAGGACGTCATCCAGGTACGAAGCGGCGTAGAGCATCTCGTTTTTCAGAATCTCAACCGTCTTTACGGCGGCCATTAGTTCTTTGTCAAGCGAATCAGCGATTGCGGCGGCGAGGCCGGCGGCGGCGAGCATCGTCATGAACGTGTAGCCAAAGCGGGCGTGAAGCTCTTTCGGTGTGCCGTTATAGATATTGCTAAGACCAACTACCGACTTCATCGGCGGATCGTTAAGCATCTGGAACTGGTATATGGTATTGATGACTTCAAGCGCATCCTGCTGTGCGACGCCGATCGGCAATACGAGCGGGTCGAGATAGATTCTCGTGAGATCGACGCCATGTTCCATGGCTTTGGCCATAATCATAGCGGCGTTCTCAAGGCGCTCGTTGCAGTCACGCGGGATACCGGCCGATGTCATGGCGAGCGCGATGATATCGGCATCGTATTTGGCGGCCATCGGCATGTAAACATCGAGTTTGTCGATATCGGCGTTGGTTGAGTTGATCATTGGTTTGTGTTTGGAAACAACCTGCAGACCTGCGCCCATGGCCTCGACATTTTTGGTGTCGAGGCAAAGCTGGATAGAATCATCCACCGCTTCCTCAACGGTTTTGACGAGCCACTGCATCATACCCGGGCCGTCTTTTGTTGCCGGGCCAAGGTTAAGATCGAGGCATTTTGCGCCGCCCTCGACCTCAACGATTGCCAGGTCCTGAATCGGCTTGGCATTGCGCTCACGCATGGCCGGGCCGATCGTCTTCGACATAATGTTGATCTTCTCGGCAATAATAAGCATACTTGTTTCTCCCTTCGTAGTGAGCCTTCTTTAAATGTAGCAATAGCGATTGGCCAATGCGCTTACAGACCGCCCGCTTTCACTATTTGCTGGTTTACCGTACGCCTTCAAACGGCAACTTACCGAACTTCTAAGCCGCCGTTATAGAATTCTAACTGCTTGCTGTGGCGGTCTCGGCCGCCCCGCCCGCCTCGCCGATTTCGGCCTGCAGGCGATCTTTAATTACCTTGATATCGGAGACGTAATCCGGGTCGCTATCGAAGGGGGATTTCCCTTCGAGGTCGGCCTTGCGGATCGACTCGCGTTCAAGAACCGTACCGATAACCGGCAAATCCGGCAGATACGTGCGAAGGATCTCTTCCTCCTCGCGATCACGCACCTTGTTCAAAACAAGAAGGATGCGCGGGATATGTAAGTCCTTGGCAAGTTTCTCAATTTGCCGCGCCGTCTGGACGCTTCGCTGCCCCGGTTCGATAACTACCAGCATTGCGTCAACGGACTCGCTGGTGCCGCGGCCCAGGTGCTCGATACCGGCCTCCATATCCATGATGACCGCCTCGTTACGCCGGACGATGACGTGTTTGAGAAGCGCTTTAAGCATGGTCGACTCCGGGCAGATACACCCCGAGCCGCCCTTCTCAACAGTGCCAAGTACCAGCAGTTTTACCCCGTTGGCCTTGACGCTTAAGCCGTCCGGAATATCATCGACCTTGGGGTTAAGCTTGAAAAAGCCGCCCATCGTGCCGGGCGTTCCCCCGGTGCGCTCGGCGATAAGATCCGTCATCTTGGCGATCGGTATGATATTGGCCGCCTCACCGGGGTCGATCCCAAGCGCTGCGGCTAAATTGGCGTCCGGGTCGGCGTCGATGGCGATAACGTTGTAGCCGTCCGCCGCCAGGAGCCGTGCCAGGCCGGCGGCGATAGTTGTTTTGCCGACACCGCCTTTACCGGTTATAGCTATTTTCAATTAAAATCATCCCTTACTCAAACGTTTCGGGCTCCACATTACCGGGCCAACTCCGCCCGTGAACAGCCTTAAGCTTGAGTGTAGTGTAGCGTGACTTCAAAGTCTACGGCATCCTTGTGCCTGTTAATTAGCTGTCAGCCTTCAGCCTTCAGCTGTCAGCTGTCAGCTAAAACCTTCATCAAGTGTTTGCTTTATCTAAGCTTAGACACTTTCACTTCTAATAATGCTTACTGCTCTC
>PFFU01000031.1:30536-32232 GCA_002783345.1 Candidatus Aquicultor secundus | reverse complement strand
CGGCTCCTTTGCTTTTGGCTTGATTGGTTGCACATTAATCAAACCATATGGACTGGAGCCATTTCAATTTCAACTAAGTTTAGGACACCTTCCTTCATCATGTCTACATTCGAAGGCATACCCCTTGATTTTGGGCTGTTTGCCGCCAACACCGACGATAGGGTGACTGCCGGTGAGGTGCTTGATTTTCACGAGTCCATAACTGTTATAGCCGATAAAGGATTTCTTGATAAAGAGCTGGCGGCACAGCTTGAAAAGGAAAGAGACATAAAACTTTTGACGCTTAAGCGGGTCAACCAGAAAACGTTTAATAAACAGAATAACCGACTCCTGTCTCACTTTCGCCAGGTGGTTGAAACGGTAAATGAGCTCTTAAAAGACCATTTTAACCTAGAGAAACACCTGGCGAGAACACTGGAAGGTTTGGTAACACGAATAGTCGCCAAGATTACCGGTCTTACCATCGGTGTCTATATAAACAAACTATTTGGGTTTAACGCATTAGCATTACGTTGTTTGGTGTTTTAATTCGCATCAGACGTTAATAGCAACTTGGTACAACTTCTGGTAAAAAGGTGGATTGATTTGTACAGCATATTTGACCTCATCGGCGCTGTGTTCCAACTCATATTCTGGGTAATCATTATTGGTGGTATCATAATTGTAGTCCGCTACTTTATGAACCTTTCAAAAGTGCCGGAAGAGGAAATTATCCAAAGATGGAGCCAGCTTCTACCAAACCAAGCGGAACTTCAAAAAGAATGGTTGTCGCGAGTAGAATCTGAATTGGACAAAAAGAAGTTCCCGTATAGTACATACAACGAAACAATAAGCGAAGGATTTACGAGTTCTGATGAACAACGATTTCTAGTCTGCCAACTCGATGGCGACTACATGTGTTATATTGGCTGTATCCCAATAGGAACTGATCTTCATGTAAACTGGGCTCTTCGTGAAAAACGGGCTGCTGGTTGCTTTAATTTCCCCATTATCGGCCCATTTTTATTCAAGCTCTTAAAAGGTGCCCCATTTACGAGAATAAACAAAGTCAATGCCTTTGCTTCTGTGGTCTTAGATGCCACCGTTAACGCTGCGGGAAAGATCTTTGATGAGAAAATGCTCGATAAAAGCTACTTGAATCGTAAGAGCAGTGGAAAACTAGGACCGCTATAATGAGCATTGAAGTAAACTATGTATAATTAAAGTATATGGATTAAGACACAATCAGAGGAGTCGAATATGTTAAACGATGATAAGAAGGATGCTAAGAAACTTTCGGAGCATGAGAGATCAACTGGTAGAAATGAATCGAAACCCGATTCTACAGAAAAGCGGTCAAACGATAAATTTGGTAATACAGATCGTAGTGGCGGAGGGATAAGTACAGAACAAGAAAAAGATGGTAAGTAAAAATGGCCGATCTTGCAATAAGTGTTAAAAAATCTATAACGCTTGATCAATATGGCTATGCCCATATATTGCGGTATGTAACGATAATGCCTAGAAAGGAGATTCATTTTACCAATGAGTTTCTTTCAGTGTGCGAAGACACAGTCGATTTAACAGACATAAAGGTCACAGATAGCAAGGGTCGAAATGTTAATCATGAATGTATAAAGAAGAGTGGTCAAACAGTAATTAAATATCTGCCTAAAACCACCATACAGCCGGATGAAATATATATTATTACGATAGA
>PFFU01000031.1:29062-30514 GCA_002783345.1 Candidatus Aquicultor secundus | reverse complement strand
AAGTGGACGCTATTCAAACTTTGAGTTATTGGAGAAGCTGGCGGAATTTATATCTTACCAGCAGCATCAATCTTAAAAACCAACTAGTATATAAAACTATTGACTAAAAGTGACGATATGAGAAAATGTGAGTATCAATTGATTAATTGATTAGTTTATTTAAAGGGGGTCGATTCAAATTAAAAAGGAGAAACAACATATGACTAAAACTATTGATGCACATAGTGCACGTATCCATTTTGGTCAAGTATTAGACGAAGTACAAGCTGATGAATCCAGATTTTATGTAAAAAGACGTGGTAAAGTTGCCGCTGTCATTATGAGCGCTGCAGATTATGCGGATTTACTTGATATCAATGCTGAAGTTGCTGATTCTGAGCTTCAAGCTGCTCTTAAGGAGAGCAAGAAACAGCATGAGCTTGGTGAAGTCGGAACCGAAGAAGATATCTTCAAACTATTAAGAGCAGAATAATGGCCAAAGAATACAGATTAGTTCCGTCTAAGCTATTCTTAAAAGACCTTGAAAAACTACCGGCCGATATAAAGCCGAGAGTTGAAAAAACGCTTTTGGAACTGAAAAAAGATCCTCATTCCACTCCGAATATCAAAAAGCTTCGCAATGTTGACATCGGTGAGTGGCGTTTAAGGATCGGCGACTGGCGACTCCGCTATGATGTCGTCGGTAACGATATCCTTCTTCACATAATTCGCCAACGAAAAGATGTATATAAGAATAAATAACGCATTGCAAGAAGTTCTTTAATGGGTAGGTGAGCTGGGTCTTTAAATCATTTTTTTCTAATGCGCACTTTGCCTGGCTCTATGATAATTAGAGAGCCCTTAAAGCTGCTTTCCGCTATCTCGGACAATCTAGTCTCTAGTTCACGGTTGATTTCATGTGTACTAACTTCGTTTGGAAAATGAGCAATGACAATAATACCGCCTCATTGCTTTGGGCAAAAGCAAAAACTGCATCGTCTTTTGCTCCGCGAAGCCCAACATCCCTAACGTCCTTTGCATCATAACCCAACTCGTCAAGATGCTTGGCCGTCGATCGCGGCATATCTTCATCGATTACGAATTTTGGCATTCTAACCTACGGCTCTGATCTCTTCATCCGATAATGTTTTAGCTGCATAGGCAAGAACGGCTAGAATGTCTTCGCGCTCAATATCATACTCGGCCATAACTTCCTCATACTGCATACCGCTAGCTAATTTGCCGAGCACAAGATCAACCGGAATTCTAGTTCCGGTAATGACCGGCTTGCCAAACCTTACATCCTTATCAACGCTTATCCTTGGTCCAATTTCCATATTTCACCTCAGATATCTTGAAAATATATCATTACTATATATCTAGCATTTTATCACATAGCGAGGCAAATTTTCGGTGGAAGTTGACCATATCTTCATGGTAAAAGTGCCAATATTTAAGAAAACTAGATAGAAA
>PFFU01000031.1:0-29041 GCA_002783345.1 Candidatus Aquicultor secundus | reverse complement strand
TTTTGGCATCCCCAAAATGGCTTGTCAAAGCCATAATCAAGAGGGTTATAATTTGCTGGGGAGGAGGGATTCGAACCGGATATCTCAAATGATAGGAGGGTGGATACCAGATCCGCCCTCTCTTGCACTTATTATGATTATTTTCCTGAAGACCTCTTTAAGCCGCCGGCTTCACCGCAAATGTTATGCTTCCATCAACTGCATCGACCATAACGCTATCGCCCTCTTTGATATCGCCCTCGAGGATCTTCAGTGCGAGGCTGTCCTGCAGTTTGCGCTGGATAACGCGCTTGAGCGGTCTTGCTCCAAAGACAGGGTCGAACCCTTCCTCAGCTAAGAGTTCTTTGGCGCTATCGGTCAATTCGAGCGTTATGTGGTGCTCCGCGACGCGCTTTGTCAGGTGGGCGATCTGGATGTCGACGATGTGCTTGAGGTCTTCAAGGCTTAAGCGATTGAAGATGACGATATCGTCCACACGGTTTAGGAACTCGGGCCTGAAATGAAGCTTCATCGCTTCGTCGACTTTTTCTTTAAGCTCCTCGGGATCGACCACCTCCTGGATGTACTGCGAGCCCAGGTTCGATGTCATGATAATAATGGTGTTTTTAAAATCCACCGTCCTGCCCTTGCCGTCGGTGAGGCGGCCGTCGTCGAGGATTTGCAGGAGCACGTTAAAAACATCGCTGTGGGCTTTTTCTATCTCGTCGAGGAGCAGGACCGCGTAGGGGCGGCGGCGAACCGCTTCGGTGAGCTGGCCGCCCTCATCATAGCCGACATAGCCGGGAGGCGCGCCGATCAAACGTGATACGGTGTGCTTTTCCATATACTCGCTCATGTCGATGCGAATCATGGCGCGCTCGTCGTCGAAAAGAAACTCGGCTAGCGCCCTTGCAAGCTCGGTTTTGCCGACGCCGGTCGGGCCGAGGAAGATAAACGAGCCCAGCGGGCGGTCGGGGTCTTGCAAACCGGCTCGCGCCCTGCGAATTGCGTTTGAGACAGCGGAAACCGCCTCATCCTGGCCGATCACCCTTACATGCAGCCGTTTCTCCATGTTGATGAGTTTCTCTATCTCGCCCTCCATAAGGTTGGAGATGGGCACGCCGGTCCATTTGGAGACGACTTCGGCGATATCTTCCTCGTCGACCTCTTCTTTTAACATCTTCTTGACTTTTTGCAGCTCCAGAAGGCGGCTGTTTTTCTCGTCGAGTTCTTTTTCAAATGTGAGGATATCCCCGTAACGCAGCCGCGCCGCAAGCGACAAATCCCCCGCACGTTCGGCGTTGGTTGCATCGACCTTGGCCCGCTCGATGCGCTCTTTCAGGTCTCGGATCTCCTGGATAACGCCCTTCTCGTTCTGCCAGTGGGCCTTCATGTGAAAGCTTTTTTCCTTAAGCTCGGCCAAGTCTTTTTCTATATTCGCAAGCCGCTCAAGGGCGGCCTTGCTCGTGTCGTTTTTAAAGGCCTGGCGCTCGATTTCAAGCTGCTTGATTTTGCGCTCGACCTCGTCGATTTCGGTCGGCATGCTGTCGATTTCGATGCGCAGGCCTGATGCCGCCTCGTCCATCAGGTCGATTGCCTTGTCCGGCAGGAACCTGTCGGTGATGTAGCGATTGGACATAACGGCCGCCGCAACCAGCGCAGAATCGGTTATGCGCACACCGTGGTGTACTTCATAGCGCTCCTTAAGACCCCTCAAGATCGCAATGGTATCCTCAACAGAGGGCTCGCCGACAAGAATCGGCTGGAAGCGCCGCTCCAGGGCCGCGTCTTTTTCAATATACTTTCGATACTCGTCGATGGTTGTTGCGCCGATCGCCCTTAACTCACCGCGCGACAGCGCCGGCTTGAGTAGGTTGGCCGCATCGACCGCGCCTTCGGCGGCACCGGCCCCGACCAGCGTGTGAAGCTCGTCGATAAAAAGGACGATCTCGCCCTCAGAGTTAGTAACTTCTTTTAGAACCGCTTTCAAGCGATCCTCGAATTCGCCGCGGTACTTGGCGCCGGCGATTAGGGCGCCCAAATCCAGGGCCACCACCCGTTTTTCTTTCAATCCCTCGGGGACGTCGCCGGAGATTATCCGCTGTGCGAGCCCCTCGGCGATGGCGGTTTTGCCGACGCCGGGGTCGCCGATTAGCACAGGGTTGTTCTTGGTACGGCGCGAGAGCACCTGGATAACCCGGCGGATCTCGTCATCGCGACCGATGACCGGGTCGAGCTTGCCGATTCTGGCAAGGCGCGTTAAATCGCGGCTGTATTTCTCGAGCGCCTGGTATTTTTCTTCGGGGTTTTGGTCGGTTACCCGCTGGCTTCCTCGTACATCGACGAGGATTTTTAAAACCGTGTCCTTCGTTACGCCGAGCGCGCGCATGATTGCGGCGGCGGCGCCATCGACCGAGACCAGCGCGAGAAGCAGGTGCTCGGTGCTTACATACTCGTCTTTAAGCTGCTCGGCTTCCGCAAATGCGCCGTCTATCACTCTCTTTAGGTCGGCCGCAACGTACGGCATAGCGGTCGCACCCGAGACTTTCGGCCGTCTACTCAGCTCGGCGTTGATCCGGTTCGTAACCGTGCCCGGGTCGACGCCGAGCTTCTGTAAGATGGGGACGACGATCCCGTCCTGCTGGCCGATGAGCGCGAGAAGCAGGTGCTCCGGCTCGACCTGCTGGTGCCCCATCCCTTCGGCAAGACGCTGGGCCTCCCCCAACGCTTCCTGTGACTTTATCGTAAACTTATCCAACCTCATAGTTTCACCTCTACTCCCTGAACAGCTCCGACTTTCTCAGCACGACATGGCCGCGCCGCATGGGCACGAGTGCGTTTTGCTGGACCTTTTCAAGCTCCTTGCCCAGGTTTTCCTGAAGGTCCCCGACCCGTTTCTGGAGTTCGCCGATGAGGCATTGCGCCTGCTCGATCTGGTCTTGCAGCTCGAATATCTTGATAACCCCGGCGAGGTTTACCCCGAGTTCCTGGGTAAGCGTCTGTATCAGCTTCAAACGGTCGATGTCACACTGGGAGTACAAACGGGTGCTCCCCTGCGTGCGCTTGGGTTTGATGAGCTTTTTCCTCTCATAAATCCTCAGCGTCTGCGGGTGCATGCCCGCAAGCTTTGCCGCAATGCTTATCATGTAGACCGGCTCATCATACATCTTGTTTCACTCCAGATTCTAGGCTTCTTAAAGCCCTAGTAAACTTAGAACTAAAACTGTTTTCTAAAGGCCTGCCTTGGATCGTCTTTTCTGCTGCTCGCAAACCTTATCAACAACTCTTTTTCGTCGGCGGTGAGTTCTTTCGGCACTTCGATCTTAACGGTGGCGAGCATATCGCCCCTTCCGCTGGCCTTTAGCTTGGGCGATCCCTTACCGCGTAGTCGAAACACCTGCCCGTCTTGCGTACCGATGGGGATTTTTAGGGAAACGGTACCGTCGACCGTCGGGATTTCGATACTTGCCCCGAGCACCGCCTCCACGAACGTTACCGGCACATCGAGCAGGATATCGCCGCCGTTTCGCTTAAAGAACGGATGGGGCGCAACTTTCGTTATGATATAGAGATCGCCGGGAGGGCCGCCGTTTTGGCCGGCCTGGCCCTTCCCCTTAAACTTGATCTTACTTCCATCGGCTGCGCCGGCGGGGATTTTGACCGTCTCGGTGCTCGGACCGCCCTTTTCCTCCCGGTTGATCAATAACTGCACGGTTTTTCCCTTGAGGGCTTCGTCAAATGAAAGATGCGCGTTATAGGTGATATCCCCGCCTTTGGCACGCATATTCGCCCGCTGGGCGCCGGCACCTCCACCGAAAATATCGAAGATATCCCCGATGTTTCCGGCTTGAAACCCGCCGCCGAATCCTGAGAAGTCGTTAAATCCCCCCGCACCGCCAAAGTTGCCGGTGTCATAGCTATAATTGTGGCCGCCGGGGCCGCGGGCATTGAAGAAACTGCCCATCTCATCGTATTCTTTGCGCTTCTTGGGGTCCTTTAAGACCTCATACGCCTCACTTACTTCTTTAAACTTTTCCTCGGTCTCGGCCTTGCTCCCTTTGTTCGTGTCGGGATGGTATTTGCGGGCAAGTTTACGGTAGGCATCCTTTATCTCCTTTTTGGTAGCATTCCTGCCAACCCCAAGAACCGCATAATAATCCTTATATGTTCTGCTTGCGCTCATTTATATCACCGCTATATCACCGCTATATCACCAAAAACTGCTTTATCCCCGGTCCCCGGACCCCGGACCCTGCACTTACTTCGCAACTTTAACCGTCGCCGGGCGCAGGAGCCTGCCCTTAAGGTCGTACCCTTTCTGCAGCACCTCGACTACGGTGTTTTCTGCGTGCTCATCACTTGCCACCTGCATAACGGCCTCGTGCTTCATGGGATCGAACTCTTCGCCCGCGGGGTCGATTACCTCCACGCATTCCTTGGCAAGCAGGCCTTTAAGCTGCGTGTAGATAAGCTCGACGCCCTCTTTAAGCCGTCCGCCTTCAGCGTCGGCCCCGGCCGCATCGAGAGCGCGCTCCAGGTTATCGATGACCGGTAGAAGCTCCAGTATTACAGTTTGCACAGCATACTGGATGATTTGCTCTTGCTCCTTTATCATCCGCTTGCGAAAGTTCTCCATCTCGGCTTGCAGCCGCTTCAAGGTATCCAGGTATTCAGCGGCTTCAGCTTCTTTTTGCTCAAGGCGCTCTTTGAATTCCATATGGTCGAGACCGACTCCATCGCCTGTGGCTTTTTCCTTCGTCAACACCATCACCTCAAAATAATCGAGAAGAAGGGGTGCTGTGCCCCTCTTTCCGTATGTTTATGGTTAGCGGGAACTATTTCCCTTCGTCTTCCTCGCTTACGACTTCGTAGTCGGCATCGACCACGTTCTCGCCGTCGTGCGAGCCGTCCGCCGCACCGCCGTCGGCCGATGCCTGGCCCGCCTGCTGCTGCGAGTAGACCGCCTGGCCGATTTTATACGACTGCTGCAAAAGCTCCTCGTGCGCGCTCTTGATCCGCTCGATATCGGAGCCCTTCAGGGCGTCTTTTACATCGGCAAGCGCCTTCTCAATCGCTTCTTTGTCGGCCGGGGAGAGCTTGTCGCCGGCGTCTTTTAACGTGCGCTCGGTCGTGTAGGTGAGGTTGTCGGCGTTGTTTCTGATCTCCGCTTCCTCACGCCGCTTGTGGTCTTCCTCGGCATGGCTCTTGGATTCGCGCACCATCCTGTCTATCTCGTCTTTATTAAGCGCGGTCGCGCCGGTTACGGTAATCCTCTGCTCTTTTCCGGTGCCCATATCCTTTGCGGATACGTTTACGATACCGTTTGCATCGATATCAAACGTAACCTCGACCTGCGGTATGCCCCTCGGCGCCGGCGGGATATCCACTAAGTGGAAGCGGCCCAGGGTCTTGTTATAGGTCGCCATCTCGCGCTCGCCCTGCAGGACATGGATCTCAACACTGGTCTGCCCATCGGCAGCAGTGGTAAATACCTCGCTTTTCTTTGTAGGGATGGTCGTATTTCTCTCGATCATCTTTGTAAACACGCTACCCAGAGTCTCGATACCCAGGCTAAGCGGGGTAACATCGAGAAGCAGGATGCCCTTAACCTCGCCCATCAACACGCCGGCCTGAATCGCGGCGCCAACGGCCACGACCTCGTCCGGGTTTACGCCCTTATGCGGGTCTTTGCCGGTTAAATCCTTTACCATCTCCTGAACCGCCGGCATCCTGGTCGAGCCGCCGACGAGGATAACGTGATCGATGTCCGATGCGCTGACCCCCGCGTCCTTCATCGTCTGCTCCACCGGCTTGCGACATTTATCCAAAAGGTCTGCGGTCATCTTCTGGAACTCGCTCCTTGAGAGCGTTATGTCCAGGTGTTTCGGACCTTCGGCGTCCGCCGTGATAAACGGCAGGTTGATATTGGTTGAAAGGGTCCCTGAAAGCTCCATCTTGGCCTTCTCCGCCGCCTCTATCAAGCGCTGCAGCGCCATCTTGTCGTTTCTTAAATCAATGCCGTTTTTGGCCTTGAAATCATCGGCCATCCAATCGACGACCTTCTTATCCCAATCGTCGCCGCCAAGGTGGTTGTCGCCCGCGGTTGCCCGCACCTCAAAAACGCCGTCGCCGATATCGAGAATGGAAACGTCGAACGTTCCACCGCCAAGGTCGAAGATGAGGATCGTCTGGTCGTGCTCCTTATCAAGACCGTAGGCAAGCGCAGCCGCCGTCGGTTCGTTGATGATTCGCAAAACCTCTAAGCCCGCGATTTTGCCGGCGTCTTTTGTCGCCTGACGCTGGGCGTCCTCAAAGTAGGCGGGGACCGTGATTACGGCCTGGGTGATCTTCTCTCCCAGGTACGCCTCGGCATCCCTTTTTAGCTTCTGCAGGACGAACGCCGAAATCTGCTGCGGCGTGTAGTCCTTGCCGTCGATATCGATTTTCCAATTCGTACCCATCTCGCGCTTAACAGATTTAATTGTGCGATCCGGGTTTGTGATCGCCTGACGTTTCGCAACCTCCCCGACAAGTACCTCACCGGTCTTCGAAAACGCGACGACCGACGGGGTTACCCTGCCACCCTCGGCATTGGCGATAACCTTTGGCTCGCCAACTTCCAGAATGGCCATACACGAGTTGGTTGTTCCTAGGTCAATCCCCAAAGCTTTAGCCATTGTTCAACACTCCTTACGCTGTAATTTAGTTCTACTATATAATCTAAGCCTGGTATTGTCAAGTTTGTTAACAAAGTTCTTGTAAAGTATATCGATACTCTTAGTATCAACTTTAACGCGAAGCACTCTTTTTGCAAAAAAACAGTGCGCCATGACGTTTCTCTACAGCTTGCCGCTCCATCCAAAGCCGAGCGGTGATTTGCCGGACTAAGCCACCTCCGTGTAGCTTGGCTGACCGAGCGTATCCATAATTTACTAAAATGCTTTGATTAAACCTCTTTACAAGCTGCGAATAGTTTTGTATAAGTTGTTTTAGTGCAAGATGAAGGCTATTTTGAGAAGGAGTTTTTTATGCCTAGACCAGTAGTTGATGTCGACGAGTACTCCGGGTGCGGAACTTGTGTTGACAGCTGCCCCAACGGTGTGCTTGAGCTCGTTGATGACATCGCCAAGCCAGTTAACGAGGAAAACTGTGACGGTTGCAAGACCTGCATGGAAGAGTGTGCAATGGAAGCTATTGAGGTAGAAGAAGACTAGGGAGCTACCCGATTGCTTAGCGACGGCGCCGGATATAGTTCTGATTATATCCGGCGCCTTTATTCTTTCCCGGTCTTTTCCGGTTCTTTGCATAAGCCCGCCTAAAACGTACTCTATTGCCTTTAATACTGTTAGCATGCATTATATAATGTAATAAATATGAAATATAAAGGGATGGAGGCTACATGGTGAGAAAAATATCAAGCGGGATTCCGGGATTAGACGAGCTGCTTGATGGAGGCCTTTACAAGCGAAGCTCAACCGTTATCGCCGGTCCTCCAGGAACCGGAAAGACCACGCTCGGGACTCAATTTGTATATAACGGCGCAGTTAAGTTTAACGAACCCGGTATATTTATAACATTCGAGGAATTTCCGGAGATTATCTACCGGGACGCGATGAATTTCGGCTGCGACTTAAAGAAACGCGAGGCGGAAGGCAAGATTAAGGTGATATTCACGTCACCTGCCGTCCTTAAGAGCGAGCTTGAGAAAGAGAGCGGCTTTTTGGACACGCTCGTCGAGCAGATGGGGGCAAAACGGATCGTCATCGACTCGATTACCCTGATGGAGCAACTGACCACCGACGCCCAGGAACTCAGGCAAATATTTAACAGTCTGGTGAACGGGCTTAAACGGCTCGACCTTACAACCATCCTCACCAGCGAGATTCCTTTGCTTTTTGGGCAGGACAGCTCGTTTGAGACCAGTATCGGCTTTGTCGTCGACAACATCTTCTTCTTGAAATACGTCGAGATAGAGAGCGAACTCAAAACCGCGCTTACCATTCTTAAGGTAAGGGGCAGCAAACACGCCAAGGATATACGGCGCTATGAGATTGCAAAAAATGGTGTCAATATAGAGACCAAGTTCACGGGGCACCAGGGGGTTTTAACCGGGTTCCCCTCCCGCGCGATAACCGGAAAGACGCTCCTTGAAGAAGGACTAATACGCAAGAAAAGGTAGTACGGATGAGCTTCGTAGCATTTGTCGAGATAATTAACTTCTTCCTGGCAAGCCTGGCCGCCATAATTTCGCTGGGGATTTTGCGGAAAGTGGCGGGCAACTTGGCATTAAGCTGGAAATATTCATTTGTTGCATTTCAGGTTCTAGCTCTGGCAACCCTGCTCACGGCTATTTACGAACTCGGCACCCGTTTTGTGGCGGGCATCGATATGCAGTTGCTTGGCAACACGGCTCACTTCATCTTCGTAATACTTGCCTTTTTCGGCCTTCTGCGGCAATACCAGCTACTTAAAGGCCTTACCAACCGGGGTGGTTAAGTGGTATCCGTTGACATTGTCGCCATAATCATTACGATCATCGGTCTGGCAGCCGCCCTTACCGCCCGCAAAACCTGGCTACTGGTTGAGGGTGACTTGGCCGAGAGCTGGCGTTGGATACTGCCAAGCGTGCCCATATATGCTACATCATTTATCGTTCTTATCTTGCACAATTTCCTGCAAAGGTACGCTGTTTCGAGGCCGGTTGTCTCGTTAGTCGTTAATCTTAACTTGGCGGATAAACAAACAGGGTTTAAAATGCAAATTTGGGAGCCGATAATACTAGTGCTTAAAAACATTCAAGTTCTTTCAGAATTATTATTTCTGATCTTGGTGCTGATCGGTCTTACGCGGCAATACAGGCTCTTTAAAGAATTATCCAGTAAACAGTAGCGTTGGTGAACTAAATAATGAGTAAAAATTGATGAGTAAAAAATTAGAAAAGATCATAAAGAATTTTAACTGTAAAACAAAGGCCTTGGCCTTGGAGATACTCGACTCGCCGATCAAATGGGATTTACTTAACTTCTACCAGACGAATCCCTTCTCCATTCATACGGCACAAGGCTTGGCGAATATCATCGGCCGAAGCCCGGATCAGGTGTTTATAGAGGCCGAGGAACTGGCGTCCGCGTCTGTCTTAAAGCGAATCTCGCGCAACGGTGATAAGTCTTCAATTTACTCCTACGAGCCGGCTGCGAAAGTCGCCTCGCTTATAAAAATATTGTTTGAACTGCATAACGAGGAGCACGACCTCCTGGATAAACTCGAACAGCTGATAAAAGACAGCCAAAATAGGTGATAGCAAGCCTGGTGGTCTTACCGCCGCTTGCTCTATACCTTCATAATAACAACGCTATCCAGCATCTAAAGGCCCCTATCAGGGGCTTAGTTTATGTCTACCAGGACTTGGCAATTTATCCGATTGCCTGTAAACTAACATAAATATCCAGATTATTTCATCTCGTAGGAGGTTAATGTGGACGAGCACGATTTTGCCGAGCTAATATCCGTGTTTTTAAAAGGTACTGAGCCGGATGAAGCCCCTGAGAGCAAGGCGAACAACGAAACCGGCGCCGCCGAAACGAAGCAGGCATCCAACAAAGCCGAAATTCGAAAGAATATCATTGAGGCCCTCGCAGAAAAAATCAAGGGCTCTCAGAGCGCCGAGGATGCGGACATAGCATCCCAGAGTAACGACCTGGAAGAGCCGGAATCCACAGAAGAGTTCACGGTAAGCGAGCCCGCACAAAGCATTTCCGAAACCCTCGTCACAAAAGAAGAGGTCGATAAGCTTCTCAACAAGGACGAGCCTGAAGAAATCGTCACATTGCAGCAGATATTGCACCGTTTCACCGATCTGGATGGGGTCATAGCCGTCCTTCTTGTAACAAGGGATGGCTTCACGGTCGATTTTGCCTCCAACATCGAACTCGACCTCGATATGATAAGCGCGGTTGTGGCAACCGGGTTCGGTTCACTCGACAAAATCGGCTATGAGCTTAACCAGGGTGCGTTACAGACGGCAATGCTCGAATTCGAAAACGGCCCGGTGATAATCGCACCGATCGTGCCCGACATTGCGCTGGTTGTCGTAGCCTCACAGTGGACCACCCTGGGCCGCATTCGTTGGGAGATTAAAAAGCACCGCGACGAACTCATTGCGAGCCTGTAATAGTAACGACCGGCCTGTAACTCTATCGGAAAATATGGAATGTAAAGAGATTGTAGGTTTGCTAACAGAATATATAGATGGCGAACTCAGCGAGAGTGAGCGCCGGGCCGTAGACGAGCACCTAAAGGGCTGCCCTGAATGCCGCGCTCGGCTTACGGCGATAAAGAGCGCCGTATCCATGGTAAAAGGCATCGATACCCTCGAGGTTCCTGCCGGGCTTTCACGCGCTCTTCGTCAGATCGCGCAAGACGGCGCTACAGACAAAGCGCCCGGGCGGGTTCAGACGACCGCAAAACCAGTAGCGCCAAAAACCGCTCGACCTGCGGCACGAAGGCGTGGCTTCACCCTACCTAAACTGCAATACCTGGTGGCCAGCGCCGCTGTTGCCGCCATCGCCCTTATCGTGCTGCTCACGCAAATCGATCTTGGGAGCCTCGAAAAAAGCTCAACGATTAACGGGGCCGGCCAAAAAAGCGCGGGGCCGGCCGAGAGACAACAACTGCCGGCTACAAATCAGGCGCTTGAGCGCGGCGGCCACGATATCGACTCGGTGAGCGGCAAAGCGACGGATTCATTGGGCGCGGGCAAAGCCTATGGGGACGGCAAGGCAAAAAGTGCGCCTAAAAACGGCGAGCTTCTGTCAAGGGGCCTTCCGGACACTACCAATGATGCATGGCCCAAGGTTGTGGTTTCAAATAAGACCTACGGCACCGAATCCGCAAGTAACCTGCTCGATGATATTCGGAAGAAGACCGACGGCCTTTATATCGTAAAAGATGCACAAACCAAGCGCGCTGCAGTTATGAGTACGCTGCTTAAGCGAATCACCGCAAGTGGCGGCAAAGGCGAGCTGCTGCGAAGCCCGATCAATTCTCTCCTCGACGAGACGAAACGAGCCGCCCTGCCCGTTTACCTGGAGCGAGCCAAGTTCGACAAGCAGGAGTGCATGCTCATCATCATACGCTGGGGGTTTGGCGGCGATAAAAATAGCCTCTACAAGGCAAGTCTCTACGTCACCGACCTCTCCGGTTGGAGCATTATTCACTACGAATCGAAGTAGTATCATAGGGGACGTTCTTAATTTGCGCAATTTACTCGAGTAAATTGCGCAAATTAAGAACGTCCCCTATGACCCTATGACGGCTGATGCTGCTCCAGCATATTCACCCTGTGAAACAGCGATTTAAGGTCGCAGGGGATTCTGATTTGCGTTACGTAAACGCCTTCCGGCGCTTCAATTATTACCGATGGCGTCAGCACCAGGATGCCCTTTACGCCGGACTGGGCGAGGAGGTTGATGCTGTGCTGAACCCAGCTCGGGTGGGTTACAACCACGGCGACTTTAATTCCCATGGCGCTTAACTCGGGAGAGACCGCCTCGACAGGCTGGACTTCCCTTCCGTTAATTACCGCTCCTCTATCATTTGGGTCTTCAGAGAAGAAAGCGGCCGATATAAACCCGTACTTTTCAACCAGGAAGAAGCTAAAAATAGAGCTTATTACCTTGGCCGATCCTACGAATGCGACCGGCGCGAATGATGGCAAGGCCAGGAACTCGCCCAGCATTTGCCGTAGCCCATCGATACTATAGCCCACGCCGCGCTTTCCGGGCGTCTCGCTCATAAACGACAGGTCATTTCTTACCGTTACTTCATTTAAACCTAAAGCACTTGCTATTTCTCTGGATGTTATCGCACCTTTCTTGCCCGCTAAAAGCCAATCGGTTAGCAGGCAATGGTAAAGGGCGAGTCGATGGAGCACTGCTGCGGGCGTTGCTTTTGTTTTTTGCAATTTACTCATGAGTAAACCACCGCCAATGTAGTTTAATTTACAATCCTTAGTAAAATATATACCAGGCCTTGATAAAAAGCAAACATTATTACGGTAATTTGACGCTTTATCCCCATGAAATGCCGGTATTTTTTACCATATGACAAGTTTTATTGACAAACTCCAGCGCTTGTTTTACTATTTTGTTAATAAAATATCATACTAATCTTGTTGTTTCTTTACTAGAAGTTAAAAATCTATATATCGGGGGCACACCAGCCACAAGCTTTAAAATTCGAAACCTCCCAGGTTTCGGCTGTCAGGAATAGCTCTGTGGCTGGTTTTTTTTATACGATACTTTTACTTTGACACCGCGTTCACAATCTGTTAATAATAAAAGAGCAATAAATAGTTTAACCTGCTTTTAAGCAATTTAGCAGCGTGCCTGCTAAACATTTGGAAACAGATTGTTAGGCGTGATTTAGTGGAAAAGAAAGCTTCTCAGGCAATAGATTTATTTGACGGCATTATTCGCTGGTCATTAATTATGGCGGTTGCACTCGTCCCTCTTATTATCTCTCCGATTAGTTTCGATTTGTTTGACCTTCCAAAGGCAACGCTTTTGTATGTTCTTGCGTTGGCTGCAGGCGTGGGCTTCGTAGCCCGCTCCTTGCTGTCGGGAGAACTTGTTATAAAACGGACGCCTCTTAATAAACCGCTGCTTGCATTTGCTGCAATGGCAACGATTGCAACAGTGGCATCGCCTATGCCGCTCATAAGCCTGATCGGTGAATACGGGCGCTATGAGAACCTACCGACGCTCTATAGCTATATAGTGCTTTGCTTTCTCGCAACCCAATTCCTGAACGATGCGGAATCGCGAAAAAATCTCATTTCCATCTCGTTTATTTCATTCGGAATAATAAGTTTCTACGGTATCTTGCAAGCGCTCGGTTTTGATATTTTGCCGGCGGCTCTGCGTGATTTTTCGGGCAGGGGCCGTTCCACCCTGGGCAACCCGGTCTTTTTCGGCGGCTATCTTGCGATCATGATACCGTTGCTTCTCACCTATCTAATCGGCGAGGATACCCTGCCCTCGATGCCAAAACCCGCCATTGGGATGCTTCTGGTAGTGGGTCTTGCCGGTGCGCTGCTTTCCCAGTCACGAGGCGCATGGCTCGGAGTCATAGTAGGTATTGTTGCCGTCGTCGTCATGCAGCGCAAAAACCTGGTCCGAGGGGCCGGAACGGCGTTTGCCATGTTGGTCTTCGGAATAGCGTTTGCCGTGCTAATCATGGCTGCTTCCGGTACAGGAAAACTGCAGACAACCGTCACATCTATCGAGAATAGGCTCGTGTCGGCGGCGAATGTTGGGCAAGGAACACAGGCAACCCGAATAGAAATATGGAAAAGCGCGGTTGAGATGATCTCCGTGCGTCCGCTCGAAGGCTATGGACCAGACCAGATGTACGCCTGGGCATCCGCATTCACAACGCTCAAGAAAGCTCAGCTCGAGATAAATACGATTCCAGACAGAACACATAATATATTCCTTCAGGTTGCGGTAAACGGGGGCCTAATAAGCCTACTGGTTTTCCTATGGATCATTATCGCATTGGCCGGCATGGGCTTTAGGGTACTGAAGAACAACGATGGGCCGGTTCATACGTATGCGGCCGCAGTGTTATCAGGATTAATCGCGTACATAGCCCAAGGCTTGACCGGGGTTGATGTTATCGGAGTCTCCGCTCCGGTCTGGGTGCTGGGCGGAAGTGTCGCCGCACTGCCATATGCATGTAATGCCGAGCAGATTACGGTGTCTTTGAAGACTAAACGGCAGGTTGAAATAATCACAGCCGTGGCATTGTTCGCAGCGGTTCTCCTGGTGTTTTCCTTTAAGCCGCTGGTAGCGGACACCTATTATTTCAACGGCATTGCCTACAAGCAGGTCGGGTTAACGGAACAAGCAACAACACAGTTTGGCAAAGCCGTCGATATGGATCCATACCAGGCGCAATACAGGCGGGACCTTGTAATGGGCCTCGTAAATCAGGGCAATTCGTTAAAGAGTACATCGCTTATCGAGCAGGGTATATCGGCTGCTGAAGAAGGCCTAAGATACAACCCGGACGATTTCGATTTGTTGCTGACACAGGCGGGGGCGTACAGAATATACGCTGGGCTTGCGAACGACCAGGCCCTTGTCGGCCAGGCTGAAACGTATTACAGCATGGCAATTAATAAGAATCCATACTCCACGAATCCACGAAGAGGGCTGTTGGGCCTATATATGATACAGGAAAAATATGCAGAGGCGATAGAGCAGGCAAAAGCAATATTACGGATAGACCCCACAGACGGCGACGTAACGTTCCGCCTCGCTCAGGCATACGAGAAAAGCGCAAAAGTCGGACGGGCAAAAACGCTTTACAAGGAACTTCTCAGAGTAAATCCCAATCAGGAGGACGTTCAGGCCGCTCTTGACAACCTCGAGTATGGCAGCCAATAAACTGCTATAATCTACTACAGATAGCTCAATCGCTTTTAAAAGATAAATCCGACCGTGTACGGTCGGGGATAAATAAAGGGTTTAAATGGTTAAAGTGGGAACCAAGGGTCGATTTCTTGGAGACGCCGGAAATCAAACCAAAGCTTTAATACTCCTTGCCGTTTCGCTTTTTTTGTTCCTGGGCATATCAATCCAGTTCTTTGCGGAGCGAGGGGTCCCCTGTTCCGCGTGCCATGCTACGCGGCAAGAGGTCGGCTCATGGCAGTCCTCTCCCCATCGATCGGTATCATGCATTGCCTGTCATCAAGATCCCGGCTATTTTTCTTTCCTAAATCTAGAACTTAGAGTAAGCAAAAACTTCACAGCGTGGTTGTTTCGCTCCTACCAGGATCCAATAACCGGTCAGGTGAAAAACGAGAGTTGCCTCGGTTGCCATGACCGCGAGATCAAAGACACGGTCGTAAGCAAAGGCATCCGGGTAAGCCATAAAGAGTTTTCAACCTACCTCTGTGTTGATTGCCATGCCGAAGTAGCCCATAAAATAGCAAAGCGGATTAGAAACCAGCCCGATATGGATAGTTGCTCGGGCTGCCACAACTACACGGAGGGCGATGTCACGTGTGAAAAGTGTCATCCGCAACGCGCTCAAAGCGATGAGCTTTCAACCGGCGGCCCCTGGAAACTAACCCACGGGCCGAACTGGAAATCAACGCATGGGATGGGCGATCCTAAAACGTGCACAACGTGCCATGATGCAAACTTTTGCATGGCATGCCACAAGAGCGAGGTCCCGCACACGGAGCCTTGGTCGTACCTGCACCCAAAAGCCGCAAAGCTTAATGTCGAAGGGTGCTACCAGTGCCATCGGAAAAGTCTCTGCACGGATTGCCATCGCATAGAGATGCCGCACCCTCAAGGCTTTATCAAAAATCATGAGTTTGAAGTTAAAGATCACGGCTACGACCTTTGCTGGCGCTGCCATGTGTCGGATGCCTGCATATCCTGTCACCTAATGGCGGCCCATACGAATACGCCAAAGAAGTTTTCGCCTGAATCAAGAGGCAAGACCAGACCCGAGGTACCTCTCCTCAAAGCGATAGAAGGGGGGTTTTAGCGATGCTGTGGGATAAGTTGGGCCTTTTAGGCGCGTATATCTATATAGCTGCAACAACGCAATCTGATTCGCTGCTGGGTAGACTTGCGAACGACGTGGCGAATTGGAAAAAATATATGCCGCTCATCAAGAGTCTGCTTGGCCAGGTAAAAACGATCTTTAGAAATCCGCGTCGCTATCCCCGTGAATCCGTTATCGTAATCTCTGCGGTAATTTTGACGTTTCTAGTCATCATGCTGCTCGTGATGACCGTCTTATCGCTTAAGAGGCAATACAAGATTTACAAGGCTTCAAGAAGAGTCCGAAAGAAGCTTCCCCGAGAAGAAGTTATAAAACGGCTTTCAATAACCGGCGGAGTGCTTGCGGTCGTCATGTTAGCGATAGCAATCGGATCATCACAACCTGCGTTTTGCTCGAGGTGTCACTCGATTGAAACCCACTACGCCACATGGCAAAAATCGGCCCATAAGGATAGCACCAGTTGCCTTAGCTGCCACTACGAACCCGGTGTCTTCGGGTTTCTCATCGGAAACGTCCACGGGGCGCAAAACTTGCTGGCCCATTTCGTCAAGGGAGACGACATACCCAGGGCGATAGTATCCAATGCGGCGTGCCTGCAATGCCACCGGGACATTTATAGCCGAACCATAACCGACGAGCGTGAAATAAAAGTGCGGCATAAGGATTTGCTAAGCGGCGGCTTGATCTGCACTAATTGTCACCCCGACGTTGCTCACTCGGTTAAGGCAAACCGGACGTTTGCGATGAACAGTTGCGTCACCTGTCATAACAATAAAACTGCAAGCTCAAAATGTAGCTCATGCCACAAGCAGGATATCGCATACAAACCCGACCGGACGCTCGACGATTGGCCCAAGGTAAAGGACATTGGGTTGACCTGCACCGGTTGTCACAAGCCGGTCACAACGCAGCGATGCGTAAACTGCCACGGCTTGAGCCTGCCGCATGCGGCCCAGTTTAGGAAACATCACCCGATGGAAGCCGAGACGCGCAACGGTCTCTGCTATAAGTGCCACTGGCAGAAAATGACGGAAAACAGGATGTGCGGCTGCCATGACCCTGGTGAGATACACGGCAATACCGAGAACTGGTATTACGGTCACCGCGCGGTTGCCAAGAAAAACGGCGCCGGCTGCAACTGCCACGGTTTGAGCTTCTGCGCCAGGTGCCATGACGATGCCGATAAGGTCTACCCATCGGGATATGCCGGCGGGGGCGGCGCGAACCAGATGCACGGCGGCTGGAATACTGGAATGCAGTAAATACCCTACCAAACCCTACCTTTTGATTTGAAATTGGCAAACCCCTATACTTGTAACTAACTTACTTGGTAGCTGTAAGCGGTGCTTGATGGGAAAAAACGCGAAACCAAAAGAAAAGAATACCTTTCTGGATGACTTGCCGGTTTTGATCCTATCGCTGGTTCTAACCCTCCTCCCGATCATCATGTTTCCTTACGGCGAGGACATGTACGCTCTGCCGAAGGTTACGTTTCTGTATGTAGCAACCCTGCTTCTCGCTATCGTATATGTCGTGCGTTCTGTCAAAGATGGAGCGTTTGTGCTCCGCAGAACCCCCCTTGATATACCGGTGCTCCTAATCGTCACCTATGCGGCAATCTCTCTGCTTCTCTCAGATGGGCCCTTGCTCGGATTGGTCGGCAAATATAAGCGCTATGAGGGGCTGCCCTCCTTAATTTGCTATGCGCTTATTTACTTTTTCACAGTTCAATCTATCAAGGGAGAAAAGCACCTGGAGCGCATGATCAAGATAATGTCTGTGGGGTTTGCGCTTGTGTCGTTCTACGGCCTGCTTCAACTATTCGGGCTTGATTTCCCAACCGTTCTACATTTCGGGTCCAGGGTGCAATCAAGTTTCGGCAACCCGATTCTTTTCGGCTCATATCTGGTCGTTATGCTACCACTGCTCTTCGTCCTAGCCAGAAACTCTGACGAGGAAAGGTGGCGCCTCTTCTCATGGTCATTAATAGCGCTGGGTAGCATCAACCTTATCTATACGGAATCCAGGGGAGCTTGGCTGGGCCTGCTTGCTGTTGTTATTGCGATAATCGCTAAACCGAAGAAGCCCGGTGCATTAAAAAGCAAACGCCCAAAAAAAGGCCGGAGCAAAAAGCAGACGCTTAAGTCTCTTAAGCCTAAAAATAGATTTACCGTGATTGTGGTGGCAGTTGCCGTTTGTGCTGTGGTTGTGGGTTCTTTGTTCGCAGCACCAAATAGCCATCTTGGCCAACGCCTGGTATCTACGTTTGCTTTCTCGGAAGGCTCGGCGGCAACCCGGATCGAAATATGGAAGGCTTCTCTTGCGATGGTATCCGATAGGCCGCTCTTCGGATACGGCCTCGAGCAGATGGGCTACTGGTTTCCCCTCTATAAAACCGCGCAGCATGTGAGCCTTGCGCCTAACGGCATAGCCGATCGCACGCATAATGATTTGCTCCAAGCGGCAGTAGATATGGGCCTGCCTGGGCTTCTATTATATATGTGGATATTTGTAATAGCCGTTCTGGGGTTATTCAAAAACAGGGGCAGGCTGCATGAGACCCCCTACTCAACAGGTCTCTTCGCGGCACTAATCGGCTACTTTGCGCAGGCGCAAACCGGTATCCCGGCTGTTTTTATAAGCCCTCTCGTCTGGTCGATGCTTGGAGCATCGGTTAACATCAGTTATCAGGGCAAGGAAACAAGGCTTGTTGTTCCCAAATGGCTCCGGCTTAAAGCAGTTATACCTGTGGCGGTAGTCATATTTGTCGCCTTCTCGCTACTCGCAATACGCCCGATGGTTGCCGATATCTATCTATTTAAGGCAGAGCAGCTGGCACGGGTGTCGCCCGATCAGGCGGAACCCTTATTCGAAGCCTTGACCACCATCTACCCGTATCAAACCGAATACCCAAAGCGCGCTACCGAGTTTTACCTTGATTTTGCCTCGTCTTCTCAAAACAATATATTCGCCCGCAGGGCTTCGCTCATTGCCGAGCAGGGCTTAAACTACAACAAACGCGATTTTGAACTGGCCTATTATGTCGGCGAGTCAAGTCTGCTGGATTACCGGTTTACGCAGAATCAGATGGCCCTTACACGGGCTGAGGAATATTACGAGCTTGCGCAAAAGTTATGGCCCAATCTCGCACTCATCAAGAGCAGGCTCTTTGATATCGCAACGCTAAAAGGTGATTCGAAGCGGGCGGCCGCTATCGCACAGCAGCTGATTAACATGGGTCAACAAGATCCAAAGTTTTATTATGCGCTCGCAACCTACGCGCAAAAAACCGGCGACGAAGGCGCCGCCAAACGATATTTCAAAAAAATCGAAGAGATAGATCCCGGCTTCTTGTTGAAAACAAGCAATAATTAAGAGGGCCCGGCCGGCTCGCCGGTGTCATCGTAGCAGCAGACCAAATTCCGCCCGCGCTGTTTGCAGATATAAAGAGCCGTGTCGACGGCGCTCATTAACTCATCGCGATCCGGCCCGAGGCTTGGAAATTCCGCTATACCAACGCTTACCGAAAGCCCGATCTCTTTGCCATTGCCTTCGACAACAAGGTCGTTCACTTGACGCCGTATGCGGTTTGCCAGAACCGATGCCTGCGCGCAACTCGTACTTGGTAAGATCAGAGCAAACTCATCGCCGCCATACCGGGCTTTATAATCCGTCTGGCGCGAGCACGAGCGTATCGTATCCGCAATCTTCTTAAGCGCCCAATCGCCTTTTGCATAGCCGAGGTCATCGTTTATGTAGTTAAGGTTATCGACATCCATGAGAAGTACGGCAAAATATCCCTCATACCTTTGCGCTCGCATAATCTCGCCATCAAGCGTAGTGAAAAAATGCCGGCCGTTATTAAGGCCGGTAAGGCTATCGGTGACCGAGAGTTCCTCGGTTTTTTCAATAAGCAAGGCTTTCTGCAGTGCAAGAGACGCCTGCCCCGCAAATGACGAGAAGAGCATTACTTCTCTATCAGAGAACTTCCTCGGTTTAAAATCGCCGACAAAAAGAAATCCGATCACATCATCGGCTTCTTTTAACGCCGTAGCCAATACCGATATCGTGCCCTCATTCATTACGGGGTTATCAAAAAGCGGCTCTTGGTTAATATCCTGGATAAGCAGCGGTCCCTTCCCGTCAAGAAGGCTCTCGGTTATCCCGCCGGGCTGCAGCTCCCACACAAAATCGCCGATATTCTTGGAGTAACCGACGAGGTCGGCAAGCCTGCAGGTTTCCGTTTTTTCGTTGAAAACGACCACGCTGCCCGCGGCGCATCCCGTTATCTTTACGGCATGCTCTACAATCGTGCGGTAGATTGCCTTACTATCCTTTTGCGAGGCAAATTCATAGCCCACCGCAAGGATGCTGTCGATATCCTCGCCGTAGCTCTTCTGCCAAGCCAGGATGTCCTTTATAACATCGGCGCTCTTGCCTTTTATAATCTCAACCGTACCGAGGCTTTCCATCTCACCGACTATAATAGCCTCATCGGCGGCATCGATAATCAAGTCCACATCGCCGATGGCTGGAAGCTCTTCGATTTTATCAAAAAGGGGGATATTCATTTCTTGCGCAATCAAGGCGTTTGATGTATCCCGCCCGGGGTTGCAGAGCCCGATTATATTAATGGATGGGCAATCGTTTAACATCGATGCAAGGTGGGCACCTTCATCTCCTGCGCTGATTATTGCGACGTTTATGGATTGTTTAGCTTTCATTGATTGCAACCCCCTCGACTGGTTTTACGCTTACCTGCCTTAGCACTTTTATCGTCTGGCCCATACAAAGCTTTAGCAATACTATAGCAATCCCGCTCTGTAAAAACCAGCTTCGCATCAGCCCTGCATACGCGGCTACCAAACTGTCGCCGGGCAAAAATAAAGGCGTTTTTAAAGGTAGCAAACAGCTCGCGTGTATGTCATAGTAGAGTCATCACGGGGAATGCTTCTTTAAGAATTATGACGGATACAAGCGACAAAGAACAGCTTATTGCAGAGATAGACGATATCATCCTTTGGGGAACGATTGCTGCGCCGTTCGTCGTTATACTCACCTTCTCTCCATTAAACCTGGACTACTTTGGGCTGCCCAAACTCACGGCCCTCTACCTTGTAACCCTGTTTCTTATCTACCTGCAGGTGAGAAAGTGGCTTGCAACCGGCAGCATCGAGATACCGGTCAACGCGGGCCTGCTCATATCCGGCCTGTTTGTGCTGGGGGTAACCGTCACCGCCCTTACCTCGGCCAGCCCGCTCGCCAGTTTCATCGGCAGATTCAACAGGTATGAGGCCGTCCCGGGGATTATGTGCTACGCGATTATCTTGTGGTTTGCGTATAAAGCAGCCCAAGATAGGCTATTTGCCAAGCGCTTCGATCCGGTGCTTATGGGCACATTCGCCATCGTTACCGTCTACGGGATGTTTGAGGTTTTTGGGTTCGACATGCTTCACTCTCACTTCCAGACGGAGGGCAGAATCAGTTCAACGCTCGGCAACCCGGTGTTCTTCGGCAGTTTCCTGGCGGTATCGCTTCCCATGCTCCTGGCGAAAGCCCTCCTCTCGCCCCGTGACGACAAACGCGTCTGGGATCATCCGGTCGTGCTATACGGCCTCCTCTGCCTCGGGACGGCGATGCTTTTTAGTACTATATCGCGGGCCGCCTGGTTAGGCGTCTTCGCCGGCTCGTCGCTAGTGCTCTACCAAAAAATCGTAAGCAAAAAAGAATTACAGGCGCCCAAAAAAAATTACTGGATGCTCCTAATCGTCGCTGGTATTCTGCTTGGCGTCATCTTCTCCGCCTCTATAAACTCAGGGGTTACCCGCGTCTTTGACAAAGCACGGACGTCCGGCTCGCTTGATAGCCGCGTCGAGATATGGAAAAGCTCGCTTCCCATGATCGCCGATAGGCCTCTTTCCGGCTACGGGTTGGGGCAAACCGGCGACTGGTTTAACAAGTACACAACTTTGGGGCTCGCGCGCCTTGAGAACTCCTATAACGACCGGGCGCACAACATCTACCTGCAAACGGCAATCGACGGCGGGCTCCTGTTGCTACTCATCCAACTCTGGCTTGTTATATTCGCCATCTCCAAAGGCGCAAAGGCGATGAAGCGGGGTGAGAACCGTATTGCGGTTGGCCTGGTTGGAGGAATCATCGGTTATCTCGTCCAGGGGTTTTTCGGGATTGCGACTATCGATTTAAGCATATTCTTCTGGTTCATTATGGGCGCCGGCATCGGTACGGCGACAAAACGGAGTACGTATACGCTAAGGCGGCAGCTACGCAAGGGACTCGCGCTAAGGGCCACGGTCTTGCCGTTGCTGCTTATCCTTGCCATGGTAGCGATCGCCCCTTTGATAATTGAGGGGCAATACTACGCCCTTTCGGAAGAAGCCGATTCCACGCTGAGCGATTCCGCGCTGGACAAAGCGTATGCATTCAGCAAGTACTGCGCGGTACAGCCGTACTACCAGTGGTGTCTAGCCAATGTGTGCTTGGACTTCACCGAGGGACGGGACGATCCGAAGTATGCGCGGCTTGCGATAGAGCCGGTAAAGCGCGCCCTGTACTATAATCCCCACTACACACAGCTTCTGCATATTCTCGGTAAGGTCTACCTCGTGTCCGCCCGCTACACCAAGGACAGGTACGAGTTAAATCAAGCGGAGTTCTACCTTAACCGCGCACGGGAAAAGGCGCCTATGTTCTTAGGAACCCGAACCGCCTTGCTGGAGCTGTACCTGCAAAAAAGGGAATATGGTAAGGTCTTCAAAGACTCCGACTTCATACTCACGATAGATAAAAACAATGTGGAAACCCTCGTCATCAAGTCGATCGCCTACGAGCTAAAGGGCGACAAGACAAAGGCCAAGGCGCTTTTATCAAAAGCGTCCAAAGTGGACCGGAGCGCCGAGAAATTGAGGCTCGATATGCTTCACTTCATTATATGACAACTACTGCAACCCCCGCTGCAAGAGGTCGGTCCGGGCAAGCCCGCCGTACAGCGGGGGCAGACCGTAATTAACATGTTATCCGTTTTAAACCCACAGACTTTACAGACCTTGGGTTCCGGTTTCGCTATATTACACTTCACCTTAAAGCCCCCTAATCAGAATTTGGGCGAGGATTCCGCCAAGGCCGAACGCTAAAACCCAGCTTCCGAACCAAATCGGTACGGCCTGTTTCCAGCCGCGCTCCTTGAAAAGAATCATAACCGACGCGACACAGGGCACGAACAGCGTGATGGTAACCAGCGCAACCACCGTCTGCATCGGGGTAAGATGCATGGCGTAAAGCCCGGCCGCCCCGAAGTCCCTTCTGACAAGGCCCATAACAAAAGCGGTAGCCGTTTCTTTTGGGAGCTTGAGCCATCCGGTCGTAATCGGTTCCCAGACGTTTTGCCAGGCGGTAAGCATCCCGGAAACCTGCATCAACGATACGATAAGAGCGCCTAAAAAGAACCAGGGAGTTGCCTCCTTCATGAAGGCAAACGATCTTGTCACCGCTTTTCTCACGACGTTGTCGGGTCTCGGCAAACGCAGCGGCGGCAGGTCGATTAAGAGCGGCGAGGTTTTGCCGGGAAGCCACTTAGAAAGCACCGTCCCGATGGTCACCAGCGTTAAAAAGATGAATGCGGCGTAGAGCAGGGTATAGAGGCCGCCGATTGCGCCCAGCAAAACCGCGATAACCCCGATCTGCGCCGAGCAGGGAATGGCCCACTGCAGGATTGCAGTAGCAATCGTTTTCTCGCGTTCCGTCCCGAGCAACCTCGTTGTAATCGTTGCCATTGTCACACAGCCAAACCCGAGGATGATCGGCACGACCGCTCTGCCGTTAAGCCCGATGGTATTGAGCGCTCTGTCTACCAGCGTAGCAAGTCTCGGCAGGTACCCTGAGTCTTCCATCAATGCAAGCGCCAGGTAAAACCCTAAAACGAGCGGCAGCAGTAATCCCAGAAGATACGTTATCGTCATCGTCAAGATACCGAACTCACCGATGAGTATCTTGCCGAGCGGGGTGCTTTGACTGACGACCGGCGAGACAATACCCCTGATAAACGGCTCCCAGTATCCCTTCATAATCGTGCCCTCGGTAAGCCCCACGATATCCTGCGCAACCAGCACCGCAACCAGCTCATAAAGACCAAAGAGTATAACTGCGAGAATCGGGACGCCCGTAATCGGATTGAGAACAAGACGCCCGATCTTCTGCCGGATGCTCTCGGCCAAATCAACCTCGTGCACAACGTGGCCGACGATATCGTTGACCCGCTCACGGCGGTGGACGTAAATTTCTTCCCGGTCATCAACGGGCTCAACCCCATGCCGCGCGGCGATATAAGGATCGCCCTCTAACACCATCAACGCTTCGGGCTGCGAGCCGACGCGGGAAAGCATCTCGTGGAGGCGTTTATGTAAAAACGGGTCCTGGTGACCTTCTCTCGCCTCGGACAGGGCCGCTTCGACATCCATCAACCCCTGCTTTTTAACCGCGGCCGTCGGGATAATGGATACCCCAAGCAGATCGGAAAGCAGGTCCGAATCGATTATAATATCCTGCGCCCTCGCCTCATCCATAAAGTTAAGGGCGACGACGATCGGTAGGCCCATATCGATGAGCTGCAATGTTAAGAATAGATCCCGCTCGAGGTGAAGCGCATCGACCACGTTCACGATTTTATCCGCGCTTAAGATGATATCGCGGGCGACGATCTCCTCATCGTTAAACGAGGATACGCCGTAGATGCCGGGTGTGTCGATGATGGCATTGTCGCCGTAGCGGGCCTGGGAAATCTCAATCGTGGTGCCGGGATAGTTGGACACATCGACGTAAAGCCCGGAGAAGAAGTTAAAGAAGACGGATTTGCCTACGTTGGGGTTCCCCACGAGAACGATCTTTTGACAGTTCGCGGGCACGTCCAGCGCCAAAGCGCCGGTATGACAGTGGCCCCCGTGTGTGGTCTTAACCGCGCCGATGTCCTTTTCCACCGTTCCCTCTCCTCTCAACCCTAATGGTGCGCGCAAGCTCGCGACCTACCGCAATTTCTTGGCGGTTTTTCCTTAAAACAACCGGGCCGAAAGGGATCTTGGTGTGGCAGACAACGGTGCTGCCCTCTCCTATGCCAAATCTAATAAACTGGGTTTTAGCCATGCTGTCGGGAATCTCTTTTATGATAATCTCATCGCCGGTTTTTACTTGATCAAGACACATTGTACCCTCCCTAAGATTGCGACTCCATCTCACTCTCTATGCAAAAAAATTTATCTCTTTCCGGTCGTGCATCCCCTGCAATATCCGTAAATGTTCAGGCTATGGCCGGTTGGTTTAAAGTTCGCCTTTTCACAGGCCCATTCCTGGAGCTGCTCGATCAACGGCTCCTCAAATTCCTGCACGCTTCCGCACTTTAGACACACCAGATGATCGTGGTGCGGGTGCCCCGCCGTGTGCTCGTACACCAAACGGCCTTCACCCAGGTCTATCTTTTTAACAAGCCCGCTTTCAACCAGAAGGTCTAAAGTACGGTATACGGTCGCCCTCGATGCCTTACTGCCCTTGGATTTCAAATGCTTCAAAAGTTCTTCGGCATCCATGTGGTTGTGGCTTGCGAAGACCTCTTCGGCAACGCATTGGCGCTCCGGCGTAAAAAGCAGCCCTTTCGATTCGATATAGTTCTTAAACTGCAAAGACTCGCTGTTCATATCCCATCTCCATTGAGATTATATCTCAATCTTAGTTGATTAAGACGGCCGTGTCAACCCCGCGACATCTACTTTCTGTGCATGTCATTCTGAAGGAGCAAACAGCAAACGGTGAACGGCGCTTAGTTGTCATTCTGAAGGAGCGATTAGCAAATAGTGAACGGCGATGTCATTCTGAAGGAGCGATTAGCAATTGATTGTCATTCTGAAGGAGCGATTAGCAAATGGTGAACGAGCGATTAGCTGTCATTCTGAAGGAGCGAAGCGACTGAAGAATCTTGGGTGCGGAAACCTTCTTCTTGTGCGGGAGGGTCTAAGCTTAGACGCACTTAAGTGACAGAAGTACGTGAGCGCCCGCTAGATTCTTCGCTTCGCTCAGAATGACAATTGCCGGCGTTCACCATTCGCTAATCGCTCGTTCAGAATGACAATTGCCGGCGTTTAGAATGACACAATAATTATGGTGTTCCGGCACTAGAGCGCTCCCGTTTTTCTTACTGATAATTTACTTACCGATAATATAGACTTTGTTCATGACATCGTAGTGCCGGATCTTATCCACGACATCCATGCCCTCGGTTACTTTGCCGATAACGGTAAACCGCCCATCAAGTTTGGGCTGGTCGCTGAGGCAGATAAAGAACTGGCTGCCACCGTCAGTAGTTTTTTCGTTATGTACCATCGAAACCGTACCCCTCAAATGCGGAACATCGTTGATTTCCGCGGCAACCGCATATCCCGGCCCGCCGAATCCATCGTTGTCCTGATTGTTGTCCCTGCTTAACGGGTCGCCGCCCTGAATGACATAGCCCGGCACAACCCTGTGCCACTTGATCCCGTTGTAAAAATTGGCATTTGCGAGCCGTATAAAATTCGCGACGTTCTTTAGGGCTTTGTGGGGGAAAAGTTGAAATACTATCGTCCCCTTATTCGTTTCGATTACCGCATAGGGCCACTTCGATTTTTCGGACTCGCCCGCCGCACCGCCTTGCGGTTGCGAGTCGTTGGTACTATCCGGCTGAACATCTGCCTGCTTCACATCGTCCGCGGAACCGCCTGCATCGGCGGCCTTTCCGCCGCGCGAACAACCTATGCTGCCGATAGCAAGTATCGCAACGAATAAAACAATAAGGCCGAATTTAATCCGGTTCATCAAATACCTCCTTGTACAAATACAAACATGCAACCATAATAATACAAAATCAGCCGCATTAATGCCAGCTCACAGACAACAAATACTCATTTTGCAACCTTGCCTCTGTAGACTCTGTGTGCTATCATTTGAATCGTTCTTTTTTTAGTTCACCCTTGTGAAAAGGGTCACCATAAAAGTTCAAAGGTTTGAAAGGAAGTAGTATGGAAGGTAACGTCAGAAAGATTTTAGTATATCTAACAATCTTTTTAACCCTTGCGATTATTGTAGTCCTCGGATTTATGCTGAAGGACGTATTTACCGGCTCCGATGTACCTCAAAACCCGGCAGAACAGGCATATGTCATTGCAAAAGCAGCCGTGGCTAAGGATCCGAAAAACGCCGACGGGCTCTTTAAACTCTCCAAAGCAGAAGCGGACCTCGGAAGAATTGGGGATGCCGTGCAGCATATTAAACGAGCGATTGAACTTTCGCCTTCAGCACCGATGCTACACTACACGTTGGCTCAAATCTATATGGATAACGGACAAGAGAATGAAGCCATCGAGGAGCTAAAGGCGGAGCTAAAGGTTACCGAGCAGAAAAACGAGTTGGCCTGGTACGACCTCGGCGTTATCTTGAACAAGAAGAAAGACTACAACCAGGCCGCCTTCTGCCTTCAAAAAGCTCTGCAAAGGATGGATGGCGGTGCGGATGCCCATTACCAGCTCGGCAAGGCTTATGAGGGTCTTGGCAGGTTCGACCTTGCAATGAACGAGTACCAGCAGACCCTTCGATTTATACCTGATCACGCTGATGCTCAGATGGCAATTCAGCAATTGCAGGTAAAGTTGCTTCGTCAAAACCAGGCAGCGCTCGGTGTGAAAAAGAAATAAGATTAGCCAGCGAATGAAAGCTAGGAGGCGTTAAGTTGGTTAGAACTAAGACCTTGATTATTCTGGTAGCAATATTGCTCCTGACGATGGCTGCCCTTGCATATTTCTACTTCTATGTACTAAACAATCCAAACGATCAAGTCGAAAACCAGGGCATGACTCATCTGTTTAGCATCTACGGTTGGGGCGACAAACCCGATGAGCTAATGAAACGACCGACCGGTGTAGCCGCCGACGACAAGGGCAACATTTATGTCACCCTGCCCAGCAGAGGCAAAGTCGCTGAATTTGACAACAACGGCAACTTCATCCGCTCCTTCGGAAGCCAAGGTATGGCGCCGGGGTCGCTTCGCGGACCGATCGGGGTCGCGGTCGACTCGCAAAGGGGCCGGGTTTATGTGGCCGATAGAGAGCGCTTTAGGCTGGTAATCTTCAACCTGCAGGGCAAGTACATCTCGGAAACCACAATCATGTCGCCCGTTACGCCCGCGGTTGGCAAGGACAGGATATATTTGTCCACCTTCGGCCCGATCGCGATACTCAGCCTCGATGGAAAAATCCTTAATAGCTGGGGCTCGCGAAGCCGTGCGCTCGGCGGATTTGATTATCCGCACGGTGTCGTCGTTGATAGCCGCGGCAACATTTATGTATCGGACACTAATAACACACGGCTTGTTGCATTAAATAAAAAAGGCGATGTCCTCTGGACAAGAGGAAGACCGCCGGCAGCCGTACTCGATCCTAAGAAGGGCCTGAACCTTCCCGCCGGGTTGGCGATGGATGAGAAAGAGCGCATATACGTCGTTGACGCCTTCGACTTTGCAATCAAGGTCTTTAATACCAGGGGAAATCAGGTAGCGCAGTTCGGCGGCAGCGCCGGTAACCTTGAAGGGCAGTTCAACATGCCCGATGGAATCGCATACATGGGAAACAAGGTCTTCGCAATTGCCGACAAGTTCAACGACCGCGTCCAGGTAGTGCGGCTTACGATACCCGGTGAAGAGGGTCCGTTTGATAACTTCCCGTGGTGGCTACTGTTGCTGATACCGCTGCTGATGGCTCTGCTGCGCCGCAAGAAGTTCATCGCCAACGAGGATTTCATGGAACTCGTCGTACAGGACCAGAAGCTGAGACTTCTCACCCAGGTGGCAAAACGGGTACACGTCAGCCAGCAAGTCTTCGACCGGTTTGCGGATTACGAGGAAGATGCATTAAAGTTCGCGGATATCGCCATCGTTCGGCAGTATAAGCAAGAAGAGATACGGGAGCTTGTCGAGAAGCACGACGTCACGGAAAATACGGCTGCCTTCCTTGCCTTAGCCAAAAAGAAGCTGGCCGAGAAGATCCTGCTGGGCAGGCTTACCCTGGCCTTTGAAGACGAAAAGGTACGGGAGGTACTTGAGGGCAACGGCAAGAAACCGCCAAAAACGATAAATTACCAGGAGTTCCTCGATAAGTATGAGGTTGAAGAGGAAGAGGCGGCACCCCAAGCAACGTAAGGGGATAGATGCAACCGATAAAAGGTGGGCCAAGCGCCCACCTTTTTTGTGTGCGCCCGGCACCCCTTTCGCCCCATAGCTCTACAAGAATTTTAAAAACTAGTTAAAAATCGCTTGGCTAGTGCACCATTTATTGGTAAATTAGGATTGTGAAAGATAGGACAAGCAGTCTTTAACAGTAATTTCACCAATAAGAGTCTTTGAAAACTATAGCAAGAAAACTCCTTTGGTAAGCGCACTATTATT
>PFFU01000201.1 GCA_002783345.1 Candidatus Aquicultor secundus | reverse complement strand
GTGAGCCGGCCTGCGACACAAGAGACACCGCCCCCATCAACAGGCCCACCCAAATGATATGCGAGGTCATCCCATGGGCAAAAACGCTTTCTTTGGGATGCCGGGGTGGACGCCGCATGATATCCGCCTCGGATCGCTCTGCGGTCAGCGCCAGGCCGGGAAGTCCATCGGTCACCAGGTTGATCCAAAGGATATGAATCGGCAGCAGCGGGATGGGCAGACCCAGGAACGGGGCCAAAAATATCGTCCAGATTTCGCCCGAGTTACTGGTCATCGTGTAGCGAATAAACCGGCGTATGTTGTCGTAGATACGCCGGCCTTCACGCACGGCCGCCACTATGGTAGCAAAGTTGTCGTCAAGCAGTATCATATCGCTCGCCTCTTTGGCGACATCGGTGCCGGTGATGCCCATCGCCACACCTACATCGGCTCTTTTTAGCGCCGGGGCATCGTTTACGCCATCGCCCGTCATGGCGCAGATCTCCCCCTTATCCTGCAGCGCCTTTACGATTTTAACCTTCTGCTCCGGGGCAACACGGGCATAGATGCGTATATACTGGACGCGCTCCTCGAACTCAACCAGCGGCAGCCCGGCGAGTTCTTCTCCGGTGAGCATGTCCGCGTGCTCGTTGATCAAGCCGAGGCGGCGCCCGATATTTTTTGCGGTTAAAGGGTGATCGCCGGTTATCATAACCGGCTGTATGCCCGCTTGCCTACACAGCGCAATCGCCTCTTTGGCCTCGGCCCTCGGGGGGTCAACGATGCCGACAAGACCTATAAAGATGAGGTTGCGCTCCAGGATATCAGGGTCAGCCGGCGGTTTCTTGTCATAGAACTTGTAGGCTATGCCAAGTACCCGCAATCCCTGTGCGGCCAACTCGTCACCTTTGCCGGCGATTTTAACCTTTTGTTCGGGATTGAGAGAGGACGGCTTGGCTTGGGCGTTAAGTTCCTGAGCCGAGCGCTCAAGAATCACATCGAGTGCGCCCTTTGTGTATGAGATGAACCGGTCGCCCGCCGCATGAACCGTCGTCATCATCCTTCGCTCCGAATCAAACGGAAGCTCCTCGACCCGGGGATGCCGCTGCTCGGCGTCTTCCTTGGGAAGGCCTGCCTTTGCCGCCATAACCACGAGCGCGATCTCTGTCGGGTCGCCGATCACTTCATAGGTGCCGTTTCTACCGATCACCGAAGCGTCGTTGTTAAGAACAAGGCCTCGGAAAAACAGGTGCCAGCGCGCCTGCTTTGATAGATCGACGGCGCGCCCCTCAGGATCAAGGAATTCGCCGTGGGGGTCGTAGCCGACCCCTGTTACCCGGTAGACCTCGCCGGCTGCGTAGATCTCTTCTACCTTCATCTTGTTCTCGGTAAGCGTGCCGGTCTTGTCCGAGCAGATAAACGTAACCGAGCCGAGGCTTTCCACCGCCGGGAGCTTGCGTATAAGCGCCTTGCTCTGAACCATACGGTTCGCCCCTATAGAGAGGGCAATCGTCACTACCGCCGGGAGCGCTTCGGGGATAGCGGCCACCGCCAGGCTGACGGCGGTTAGAAAGATGAGTATTATCTGCTCGCCACGTATAACACCCACGACAAAGACAATAGTAGAGATACCGATGGCGGCGAACGCCAGGTACTTGCCAAACACGGCGAGCCGTCTCTGCAGTGGCGTGCGCAGGTCTTCCGATGTCTGGATTAAGGCCGCGATCTTTCCGAACTCGGTGTTCATCCCCGTTTCGACAACCACTCCGCTGCCGCGCCCATACGTTACGAATGTCCCGCTGTAGGCCATATTGCGGCGATCGCCGAGCGGGATATCTTCCCTGGAAATCGGCTGCACGCTCTTTTTTACCGGGGCCGACTCTCCGGTAAGAGAGGACTCGTTGATTTCAAGCAGGGCTACATCGATGAGGCGAAGGTCGGCGGGCACGATTTTGCCGGCATCCAGCAAGACGATGTCTCCCGGAACAAGGTCGGCCGCCGGGATAGTGCGTATCGTGCCGTCGCGCACCACGGTCGTCTCCGGGGCGGCGAGCATCCGCAAGGCCTCGATAGCACGCTCTGCCCGGTATTCCTGGACAAAGCCTATGAACGCGTTGAGAACCAGGATGACTAGAATCGCCGCCGCATCCGCGACTTCCCCTATAAGCGAGGAGACGATGGCGGCGGCGATCAGGACGATGATCATGAAGTCCTTAAACTGGTCAAGCAAAAGCTCGAACGGCGTCTTTTGCCGCTTTGTTGTAAGCTCGTTGCGGCCGACCTCCGCAAGACGCCTGCCCGCTTCTTCTGACGAGATGCTATGTGGGCTGGCGTTAAGCTCGTCAAACACCTCTTCTACGCCCTTTTGATGCCAGTGCAAATCCGCCTCCTAAGCTGTTATCAACGGTCGCCTTTGAGGATAAGCGTCCGTATGCCGGTTACAGAAAAAACTGTGGTGTAGTCTTATGTACCCAACCACAACGGCGTGCAATGCGGTACAAAACGATTGTTTCCCCTTTACCTCCGCCTGTTATTATGCCGCAAGCACGGTGAGCATGATAGCGCGCGGTGATTGCGCTTTAAACAACACCGGGCCATGTGGTAAATTAGAACGGATGCTTTCAGACAGAGGAGTCAATCAATGATCGGGGCTGACATTATCTCACGTATTCCAAAAGAAATAATTATACTAATCATCTCGGCGCTGCCTATCGTGGAAAGAACCGGGGCGCCTCTTGCAATTGCAACTTACCACATGCCCATATGGGAGGCCTTTGTTATCTCAAGCATCGGGATGATGCTTCCCGTGATTCCGCTTCTTCTGTTGCTCGACCCTGTAAGCAGGTGGCTTGCGAAAAAATCTCGGATTATGGATCAACTTATGGGCTGGTTTTTTGAGCATACCAGACGTAAGCACTCCGAGAAAATCGACCGCTACGGGGCGGTTGGGCTGTTCCTTTTTGTGGCAGTGCCGCTACCGGGAACCGGAAGCTGGTCCGGGGCGCTTCTTGCGTATCTTTTTAATATCGACTTCAAATACTCGATGCCTTCAATGCTTCTGGGGGCGATCGCGGCGGGATTTTTAGCCTCGATTGCAACCGCAAGCGCCGTCGCGATAGCTAAAATCGTGGGTGGATTATTTGTCGGGATATTCCTCCTGGCCGGCATCGGCGCATATATAGCGGGCAAGGCGTATAAAAAGAGGGGCCGGGGCAGCTCTAGGGATTAGCTTCAACAACGATTAATTCTCAAGCGCAAGCTTAACCATGTAGGCGATTAAATCGGGGAATTCATAGCCTGCCGCTTTTGCGGCATCCGGAAACAAGCTGAGCCTCGTCATGCCGGGAATCGTGTTAATCTCCAGCACGTTGCAGCGCCCACTGCCGTCCACGATGATATCAACACGAGAAAAACCCCTGCACCCAAGAGCCGTATGCGCCCTAACTGCAATTTCTTGGGCCTTTCTTTGGTATTCCTCGGGAAGTCTGGCTGGAATGATGTGCTCGCTCAGGCCCGCCGTATATTTCGTCTCATAATCGTAAAACCCTGTCTTTGTTACGACTTCGAGTGTCGGCAGTGCTTTGGGTTTGTTGCCGAGCACACCGACCGTAATCTCAACACCCTCGACGAACCGCTCGATAACCACATCGCAATCATACGAAAATGCAAGCTTAAGAGCGGCAGCTAATTCATCGATGTCGTGCGCGATGCTCATGCCTATCGTCGACCCCTCGCGGGCGGGTTTTACAACCAGCGGAAAGCTAAGAGCGCTTGCAACGCCCTCGCAGGACTCCCGGTCAACAACAAAGTCTCGCTTTGAAACGACTGCATACTCGGGCGTCTCGATGCCGGCCGCTTCAAACACGCGTTTTGACATGGCCTTATCAATGCCGAGTGCGCTCGCCAGAACACCGGAGCCGGTATAGGGTAGATCAAGGATTTCAAGCAAGCCCTGAATGGTCCCGTCCTCACCGTAACGGCCGTGCAGCGCGATGAACACGACATCGGGCTTCAAGCTTTTAAGGGTTTCAACAATATGTTCGTCGAGATGAACCGCAACCGCATCATAGCCTTTTTGCAGTAGGGCCCGGTAAATCTGCTCGCCTGTAAGCAAGGATATCTCCCGCTCGGCGGAGCGTCCACCCATTAATACCGCGACTTTTGTACTCAAAGCACACCTCGTTTTGTATCCAGAAACCGCAAAGCGCCCAATCATATCAAGCGCCGGGCGCATGTTTCGCTGTAATAGTGTTTTTTAGCAGGATGGCTGTATTAAGCCTCGTTCAGGTGATATTCATCCAATTGGGCTTTTAAAGCATCGAGCTTCTTTCTCATATTCCGTTCCTGCAGGCCGACGATTTTCTCAACCTGCGTGGCCGCAACTTCAAAGCCAAGCTTAGTCTGCTCCAATAGGTCCGATACCAAGGACTTGATATCGGCCGCCCGGTCTGCAATGCCGCCTCGTATCTTTGCTCCAGATTGCGGAGCCATCAGAATACCGACGACCGCACCGGTTGTCAGGCCAAGCAAAAGACCCAAACCGAACTCGGCTGTACCAAAGCGCCTCTCGCTCATAAAACCCTCCCATTACGTGTTCGTTACTCTCTATAATAGCTGAGATCGACCAATTTTTAAATGGAAATTAGGCATTATGGGGCTTTTTCTCCCCGGCAAGCGTGTTAAGTATGCGCTCAAGCTCGGCTTCGTCGCTGAAATGGATCTCCACGCGCCCTTTTTCGCCCTGTATCTTAACCAGTACCTTTGTTGATAGCTGCTTGCCCAGGTCTCTGGCCATCTGTCTAAAATAAAGCGGCATTGACTGACTCGGTGTTCTCTTGGGCGGGTTTTGGCTTAGCCACACCTGGTCCTCCGCTTGCCGCACTGTCATACCCTCCCTTATTATGCGCTCGGCTAAGCGGATCTGGGCTTTTGGATTTAGCAGCGAGAGCAGTACTTTTGCGTGACCGACAGAGATCTTTCCTTCTATGACAAGCGTCTTGACGGACTCCGGGAGTTTGAGAAGACGTATGGTGTTTGCAATGGTGCTTCTTTGCTTGCCCACCCGCTCGGCCAGCTGGTTTTGTGTAAAACCGAAGTCCTCGATAAGGTGGTAATATGCGGCGGCCTCCTCAAGCGGATTGAGGTCTTGGCGCTGCACGTTCTCGATAATGGCAATCTCCAGAGCCTCAACGTCCGAGGTATTGCGTACAATCGCCGGAATTGTTTTCAGTCCCGCTTCTTTTGCGGCGCGCCAGCGTCGCTCGCCAACCACCAACTCAAAAAGCGATCCACTCGCGCGAACGACCACGGGCTGCACCAGCCCGTATTCTTTAACCGATGAGACCAGCTCGGAAAACGACTCCTCATCAAAGTATTTACGCGGTTGGTTCGGGTTGGGAACAATTTTTGAAAGTGGGAGGTTTCGTAGAAGAGCGCCTCCCTCACCAGCGCTTTCCCTGTTATCCGTGGCACTGTCGGCACTGTCGGCACTATTAGTACTATCATCCTGAACAATAAGGGGGACATCTGTTCTCTGGCCTATGCCGGGTATTAATGATTCAAGGCCTCTACCCAGTCCTCTTTTCTGCACGCGCAATCACTTCCTTTGCAAATTGTTGATACGCTTGAGCGCCCTTTGATTCCGCATCATAGCGGCTTATCGGAACGCCAAAGCTCGGCGCCTCACTCAGACGCACCGTTCTCGGTATGACCGTATCGTAGACGAGCTCCCTAAAAAACTTCTTTACCTCATCGATGACCTGCTGCGACAGCCTCGTCCTGATGTCGTGCATGGTCATAAGCACGCCCGCGATTTTTAGTTCCGGGTTGAGATGAGCCTTCACAAGGCGCACGCTGTCGAGAAGCTTACTTAAGCCCTCCAGGGCATAAAACTCGCATTGGACCGGGATTATCAGCTCATCTGCCGCCGTCAGGGCATTCACGGTTAACAAACCCAAAGACGGCGGGCAATCGATGATGATGTAGTCGTAGCGGCGCTTGATCGTCTCGATCGCCCGCTTCAGCCGGTGCTCTCTCGACAGGGACGCGACAAGCTCGATTTCAGCCCCGGCTAACTGCACGGTGGCGGGCACGAGCGAAAGATTTTTTATATTGGTGGGTGATATTACTTCAACCAGCGGTTTTTGGTCGATAACGACGTCGTAGATACAGTGTTTAATCGCCTTTTTATCTACACCGAAACCACTGCTGGCGTTTCCCTGGGGATCAAAATCAATAAGCAGGACCTTTTGCCCCATGTCGGCAAGGTACGCGCTTAAATTTACCGCCGTTGTGCTTTTGCCCACCCCGCCCTTCTGGTTGACCACGGCCAGAGTTAAACCCCTGCGATCCCCAGGAAGCCCGCGCTGGATAAGCGCGCTTGAGGGAGCTTTTTCTTCTCTGATCTCGTCTTCAAGCTGCTGCAAACGACGGGAAAATAGACCTACTGCCATTTTTGTCCTGCCTGATACTACATCTTATACTGTTTAATTTACTGCTATACCAGCGGCTTTTTAGCCGGCGTCCCCGCTTTTCTCGGGTAGGCTTGCGGGCTTTGGGCCACCTTTTTGATCGATATCAAATACCGCTCTGCATTAAGAAATGGTACCACAACTTTGGCTATCTCTTCAACGCAACCGCCCAGTAAATTTATAGCGCCGGATGCCCGCTCAACCTCTTCGGGGGCCCCTTTTGCCTTGTACGAAACAAAGCGACCGCCCTCTTTTACCAGGGGAAGCGCGTATTCGGCAAGGACCGCAAGATCGGCGACAGCCCTTGATACTGCACAGCAAAAATGTCCTCGGTTTTCTTTTATTCTGCCAAAATCCTCGGCCCGCTCGGCGACCACGACAACGTTCGGTAGCTCAAGCTGCCCAACCAGATGTGTTAAAAACCCGGCTTTCTTTTGGGAAGACTCGACCAGGGTCAAGAGGATGTCCGGGCGGACGATCTTTATCGGCACGCCGGGAAACCCCGCGCCCGCGCCAATATCAACCGTACTGCACCCCAAGGGGATGTCAACAACGCTAAAAATGGCGA
>PFFU01000102.1 GCA_002783345.1 Candidatus Aquicultor secundus | reverse complement strand
GCATCCCGGCTAATTCTTGCCAACTTGTAAAGTAATCTGGTGATTTTCATTTTCATTGCCCCCAACCGTCTGGATAACAACAACTCGATTGTTTAATATGTTTCGACGTGCGAAGCGGCTATTCCTTCAAACTTCGTACACTTATTATACAATTGTAGCGCCAAATAACGCAAAACTGCCATTTGCCCCCTGCGCAACGATATAAACAAGATACGGCTACCCCAGATGTAACCGATAAGATAATAATAGCAAAGCAGACTGTCAACTGTTTGACAGTTAAAAATTTCTTGGCACATTTTTGGTATACTTCTTTTATAATCTCAGAAGACAACAGGTTATAAGGCAAGCAACATTTAAATGTAGATCGCAGTTGCAGTCAGTCAGTCTGTCAACGGTCAGTGAAAATATAAAAGATGCTATTGAGGGATACATTCATGTGCTAAAAAAGCATGGAAGAGAAGATGAGATTCCCAAAAGAGCGGGGGAGGTCGAAAGTGTAGAGGTCGCTATTGCATGACACCAAGACTACCTGCTCTAAAGCCAAAAACCGCCTACTCGCCCGCGTACAATTTATCCATTTGTTCGGCGATTACGGCCATGCGTCTTTTAAGATGCACAGGTTCGAGCAGCTTGGCGTGCTCGCCATAGGCGAGCACCTGAAGGATAAGGCGAAACGGGTTTGTTGACCGGGCGGTCAGGGTGGAGGAGCCGTCCTCGTTTAGCTCGGTTTTCTGGTCTGAGAACCGCTCGCCTATGGATCTCGCCAGCCGTTGATCGAGCCAGAGCTTGAACGTAAAACTGCCGTCGCCCACCGGCGCCCCCGCCTGGATCGGCAGCACCTTTAGCTCTCTTATGCGGTCGACTCTAAACTCCAAAACTTTGCGTTTTACGTGGCAGTAAGCTTCGAGCCTTACCCCGCCTTCGCTGAAATAAAGCTCATATGGATCGACAACCCGCTTTTGCTCTTTGTCGCTTTTTGCGCTGTAATAGACCATCTCGATCTCTCTGCCGGCTGCAATGGCGCGCCTTATCTTCTCTATGGTGCCTTGGTGAGAGCTGTAATCCGCCACGGGCTTAAACTTCATTTGAAAATACGGGTTAGTAGCCAGCGTCTGCTTACTTTCCGGGGATAAAAGGCCTGAGATTTTGTTAAGGGCGCCTGACAACTCTTTTGCATAAGGCATTCCGGCCTCTTCGGGGATGGTGCGACAGGCAACGGCAAGTGCAACAATTTCGCCCGGCTCAAAATCGAGACGGACCGGGATGGATTTAATTTCATATGTGCCTGATTTCCTGGAGTGGTCGATTTTAAAGCCAGAGTTGCGCAACTGTTTTATGTCGCGATAGATCGTCTCTTTTGAGTAGTGATGCCAGTCAAACCGGTGGTCTTCTGACATGGCACGGATAATTGACTCAACGTTTCTCGGTCGCTCCATTAACAGACAAAGAATGTATAAAATTCGCTCGACCTTCATAGCTGGGCTTTTCATTTATATGATGTATATCGTATACACCGGTGAATTCTTGAATAGTCAAGTGTTAGTATATAGAGATTCGGGTTTATTGATACTAA
>PFFU01000159.1:1750-2002 GCA_002783345.1 Candidatus Aquicultor secundus | reverse complement strand
ATCTACGATGCGATATTTGCAACCGATACCGAGCAAAACATCATCTACTTTAACGATGCCGCCGAAAAGCTAACCGGCTACTCCAGAGCAGAAGTCATCGGCAAGAAGTGCCGAGATATTTTCAACTCCAACATCTGCGATACCGGATGTGCGATCAAGGGCTGCATGAGTACGGGCCAGCCGATTATGGGCGCTGAGGTCATTATAAAAAACCGCAAAATGCAAGAGATCCCGGTGATGGCACGGGCTGAT
>PFFU01000159.1:0-1597 GCA_002783345.1 Candidatus Aquicultor secundus | reverse complement strand
AAGCGCGGAAGACCAGACCAAAAGCATTGCAGACTTAACCAACGGTATTAACGATATCATCGAAGTCATCGACGACATAGCAAGCCAGACAAACTTACTTGCTTTAAACGCGGCAATCGAGGCGGCCAGGGCAGGAGAGCACGGCAAAGGCTTTGCGGTGGTTGCGGACGAGGTCAGAAAGTTAGCCGAGAGAAGCGCCAAAGCAACAGGAGAGATCGGCAACTTAATCCAGGAGATTCAAGACAAAATCGGCGGGATTACCGAAACCAATACTGCGAAGACCAAAGAGGTGGCGTCTGCAACATCCGAGCTGGTTGCGGCGGTGGATTCCATTGCGGCAACCTCGCAAGAATCGGCGGCCTCAGCCGAGCAGGTCTCGGCCTCCGCTCAAGAGCAAGGTGCAACAATAGAGGAGGTCACGGCCTCCATACAAGAGTTAGCGGCCGTTGCCGAAGAGCTTAATAGTTTACTGGAAAGCTACAAGATCGCGTAAGGCAGTTGACAAAGGCGGCTGTATGCTTAACAAATCGACGTCAGGTAGCTAAAGAACCGCGCGGGTCACGTTGAATTATTAGAGAAAGAGATAAAAAGGTGAGAGATAAAAAGCTCTCACCTTTTTTGTTACTATGGGGTAGGATTGGATTGTATTGAAAACAGGAGAGAGTGGTATGATTATTTAGGATGTTCAGCATGAGATTTTCTCCAGCGAAAACCGGTCTTATTGTGTTTGCGGTAAGTCTTGCTATCGGACTTGCGATTTTTATTGCGTTCGGATTACCGGCCCGGGTGTTCTCACAGGGCAAGGGATTTGTGAACTCGTTTACCGCCTCTCCGTTCGGGTGGGTGGCCCTTTTTGGCGCCATACTGGTTATCGCATCACCCCTCATCGGCCTCAGCATATGGGTCTATGACCGGGCCATTCGGGCGGAAATCGAGCGCCGGCAAAACAGAAAGGCCGAGGACGCCGCCCGTCTTCGTCGCCTTAAATAACTACATCCCGTAATAAAAACTCACCACTCTTGTCACAATATTGCCTCCCACGGTGTTGTATAGATGAAATTGAAACGTAGGAGCGGCTGTGGTATTTAAAAAGCATCCTGAAGTAGTAATTTCAACGGATAATTTCGACTTCAAAGAGCTTTTTGATGCGAATTATCCGATGGTCTTTCGTCACCTCATGCTCATTATGGGTGAGCGTGCGGCCGCCGAGGACCTCGCACAGGAGACGTTTATAAAGCTCTACGAAAAGCCGCCTAAGGAATTCACTAATCTTACAGGTTGGTTGATCAGGGTTTCGACGAACCTTGCGTATAACTACCTGCGCGGAGAGAAAAACCGCAAAAAGAGGGAATCCGTAGGTGAGCCGACGGGGGAGTCTTTCGAGGAAGATTTCTTGCGTTCGAGCGAAGCACTTGAAGCACGCAGGGCGCTCGAACTTCTCGACGAGAAACACAGAACCTGCCTTATCCTTAAGTTTTCCGGTTTCAGCTACGATGAGATCGCCGGGATAACCGGTATCAATAAAAAATCCGTCGGCAAAACGCTGGCACGGGCGCAGGAAAAGTTTCGGCGGGTGTATGAGAGGAAAAGAGAACAT
>PFFU01000112.1:8404-15636 GCA_002783345.1 Candidatus Aquicultor secundus | reverse complement strand
ATAACTATAATAAAATAAGAATATGATAAAATTCCAACTCATCCATGAAGATAAAAAAACAAAGGCCAGGGCGGGTATAATACATACGCCGCACGGCGATATCGAGACGCCGGTGTTTATGCCGGTTGGGACGCGGGCGACCGTAAAAGCGATGACGCCGGAGGCGCTTAAAACGATCGGCGCGCAAATCATCCTCTCAAATGCGTACCATTTGTACTTAAGACCCGGCCATGACCTTGTAAAAGAGGCCGGTGGGTTGCATAAATTTATGAACTGGGACAAGCCGATTCTTACCGATAGCGGCGGTTTTCAGGTATTCAGTTTGAGCGAGATGCGAAAAGTAACCGAGGAAGGCGTCGAGTTCCGCTCAATAATCGATGGCTCGACACATTTCTTTACCCCAGAGAAGGTTATGGAGATCGAAGAATGGATCGGGGCCGATATAATCATGGTTCTCGATGAATGCACGACCTATCCATCCGAAAAGCAATATGTGGAGGGTGCGGTCAGGCGAACCTATGAGTGGGCCAAGCGCTGTAAGGCGGCCCACGTTACCGACCAGGCGCTGTTTGGGATAGTGCAGGGCGGCACATACGAGGATTTAAGAAAGATGAGCGCCGAGCTGACCGCCGAGCTTGATTTCCCCGGATATGCGATCGGGGGCTTAAGCGTCGGCGAGCCGCATACCCTTATGTTCGAAGTCCTCGATTACACCGTCCCGTTGCTGCCCAAAGACCGACCGCGTTACGTCATGGGCTTGGGCAATCCAACAAGCCTTGTCGAATCCGTTGCGCTTGGCGTGGATATGTTCGATTGCGTTCTCCCCACACGGATTGCCAGAAACGGCCTGGCTTTGACATCGGTCGGCAAGGTAAATATCAGAAACGCAAAATATGCGCGCGATTTTGATAAACTGGACCCAAACCACGATTGCTACACATGCAATAACTTCAGCAGGGCGTATTTGCGCCACCTCATTAAATCCGATGAGATCCTGGGGGCGGTGCTTTTAACCTGGCACAACCTCTCGTACCTCATAGATGTAATGGGTGAGGTAAGAACGGCCATTCTTGAAGACCGGTTCGCCGAGTTCAGGGCGGATTACCAGATCAAGCACGAGAAGGAATTCGGAGTAGTGTAATCAAGCCTTCGGCACCACTCGCCCACAGAAGGACTAGAACCGGCAAAAGAATGGAAGATAAGTATAGTAAGTAATTAAATTCAACAACCGGTAATCAGCCACGGGAGGGCGCCATGTTAAAAAGCCAAATCGGGGGAACCCAGCTCACCATCATCATCTACATTGTTATATTCGCCGCTCTGTACTATTTTCTTTTAGTTTTACCTCAACGAAGACGCGCACAAGAGCGGCAGAGGCTAATCGACAGTTTAAAAGTAAACGATGAAATAATCACCGTTAGCGGCATCATCGGGACCATAAAGAGCATAGGAGAGGATACATTTACGCTGCAAATCGACGACAATGCAACCGCCACAATGACAAAGGATGCCGTTGCCGTTAATATAACCGGGCAGCAGCGGCAGCAGCTTGAGCGTGAGAAAGCCGCGTAACCAATAATCTAGCAAAAGAAGGAAATACTGTAAGAATCTAGAATATAGAATAGTAATAGCACTTATTATACCCAGCAGGCATTGCGTCACTCGCGGTCGAACGGTATGGCGATGGATGAAGTAGTAAACGAAGCACAGAATGCAGAACTAATAAAAGAACTAAAACAAGAACCGATTAATGAACTGGATCAGTTCGTGAAATACCTGTCTGCCGAGCGCAACCTCTCGCCGAATTCCGTGGATGGTTACACGCGCGATGTCCGCCAGTTTTTGAAATTCATCGAAGCAACCGGCAAGCGCATTCAGGATGTCGACCACCGTACGATCCGAACCTACTTGGGCTTTCTGCAAAAGCAGAACTATTCCCGCAGGAGCACGGCCCGAAAACTTTCATCGGTTCGCGCATTCTTTAGTTTCCGGCAGCACCATAAGGGAATCGAAAAAAATCCAACCGAGATAATATCGGCCCCGAAGCTTGAGAAGAAACTACCAAATTTCTTACAAGAAGACGCCGTAGATTTACTCCTCGAAGCCCCCGACCAATCGACACCGTATGGAGTGCGCGATAAGGCCATGCTTGAGATGCTGTATGCAACCGGTATCCGCGTAAGCGAACTGGTGGGGCTCGGCCTGGATAGCATCGATTACGGCGCACTGGAGGTGCGGGTATTCGGAAAAGGCCGCAAGGAGCGAATAGTTCCGGTGCATAGCGCTGCGGCCGAGATGGTACGCACCTACATTAAAGACGCACGCAAGGCGCTGGTAAAAAAGCGAGACCCCAAAAAGGGAGCGACGACCGCCCTTTTCGTAAACTACCGGGGTGAGCGATTGACAACCCACGGCGTGCGGCTAATCATGAACAAATATGTCCGAGAGGTGGGCTTGAGCAGGGGAATTACGCCTCATGCGATAAGGCACTCATTCGCGACGCACCTGCTTGAGGCGGGCGCCGATTTGCGGTACGTACAGGAGCTTTTAGGGCACGTTGATTTATCGTCAACACAAGTTTATACTCATTTAAGCAAGGCTCGGCTTAGGGATATTTACATGCGCTCTCACCCGAGAGCTTAGCGTGAAAAAGCGGGGCAAGCTCTTTTAATAGTATTGTTAATAGTACTGCTAAAAGTACTGCTGAAATAGAAGGCCTTAGCCGATAATAACAAGCAAAGCAGGCAGTTGTACAAATAGATATTACAAGATTCGCTTTATAATCCAATATATAACCGGCAAACATTCGCTCGACGGAGGCCCAAGTGGAAACGAAAAAAAAAGCAAAGAAAGTGGCACCAGATGTAAGCCATCTTTGGCAAGAGTATAAAGCCACAAACCGTCAGGATTGCCGCGATCAGCTCATCATTAGCTACTCACCGCTGGTCAAGTATATCGCCAGCCGTATATCCGCCAATCTTCCGCAGAGCGTAGACCAGGCCGACCTGGTAAGCTATGGAATATTCGGGCTAATAGACGCAATAGAAAAATACGACACCACCCGCGAGATAAAGTTCGAGACCTATGCGATCACCAGGATAAAAGGCGCCATCATCGATGAACTCAGAGCCCTCGACTGGGTACCCCGCTCCGTCAGATACCGCGCGCGAGAACTCGAACGCGTCTACTACGAACTGGAAAACAAACTCAGGCGGGTGCCGACCGACGCAGAGGTCGCAGAAGCCATGGGCATGACCATTGAGGACCACAACGAACTGTTAAGTCGGCTCAGCTATACGTCAGTGCTGGCGCTTGAAGAGCTCTGGAGCGTCGGCGAGAAAGACGACAAGGTAAGTCTCATCGATAGCATCGAAGACACCTCCAGCCCCGACCCCTCCATGTCGTTTGAAATGGAAGAAATAAAAGACATCCTGGCAGATGCCGTAACAAAACTCCCCGAGCGCGAAAAAACGGTCATCGTGCTCTATTACTACGATAACCTGACCCTTCGAGAGATCGGCGAGATCTTGGGCGTTACCGAATCCAGGGTATCGCAACTCCACACCAAAGCGGTCTTAAGACTCAAGGCAAAAATGCGCAGCGCCCAGATTATTCAGCGCGAAGCGTAGTCCCGGCAACTAGAAGACTAAAACTTTCGTACAATCTAAGTACCCCTAACGCAATTAGCCAAATTTAACAACAGCTCATCTTTCGTTTTAGGCGGGTTGTCACGGTTCAGAAACCCCTTATTACTTAAATCATCATAAATATCCAGCAACCAAGGTCTTTCCAATTCCGCCTCTTCAAGGAGCTTGAGGTCATAGAAGATTTGCTCCGGAGTACCTTCTCCGATCACTGAGCCTTTATTCATAACAAAAATATAATCGGCCCAGGAGTAGGCGATATCCACATCATGGGTAGACATAATGACTGTAATACCGTCGCTATTTATTTCATCTAGCAGGCGCATTATCTGTCCTTCATGTTTTTTATCAAGCCAAGCGGTGGGTTCGTCACAGACCAAAACCCTTGGCTCCATGGCTAGAATGTCCGCAATAGCCACCCGTTTTTTCTGACCGTAGCTCAAGAAATGGGTCGGCTTATTCTTAAGGTCGGCAATTCCTGTGTCGTCCATGGCTTTTTTAACCCGTTCCTCAACGTCATTTCTGGATAATCCCAGGTTGATTGGCCCAAATGAGATTTCCTGCTTAACGCTTGAGGAAAACAGCTGGGTTTCAGGGTCCTGAAAGATAATCCCCACCTGCTTGCGCAATTCCAGTAGCCGATGATGCTTATAGCTTACTTCCCGGCCATCAAAGAATATTTTTCCCCGGTCCGGCCTCATCAGTCCGTTGAAGTGTAAAAACAACGTTGTCTTACCCGAACCGTTAGGACCTAAAAAAGCGATTCTTTTACCTTTAGGAATAGATATGGTGACATCAACAAGAGCTTGGGTACCATCAACGTAACTGAACCCTAACCCCCTTGTCTCTATGATCGGCTCAATAGACAAAATAGACCCCCTAAAGAAATCTTATATAACCGCAAGACCAGAGACCGGTTACCAGCAAGGCGGTTTCAACAAAGGTGATCATCAGCAGATTGCGTTTGGATAGCGTATAAGAGTTCTCCAACACGTTCAATTCGCCCTGGTAGCACCTGGACATTAGCGTTGTGAAAAGCATTTGTGAGTTGTGATGGGATTTCGTAAACAAGTTGGTCACCAGTTGTCCAAGAGAACGATAAGTGTTCTTAATATTAGCATAACCCCAGCGTGATGCCTGTGAGATGTAAATTCTATCAGTGGTTTCCAGGAGCACAAAGATAAACCGGTAGACCAGGGACATCAACTCGATGAAGAGGGGAGGCAGCCGCAGTTTCTTCAGCATGGCAAATATCTCCAACATCGAGGTTGTGAGGGAAAGAAAATAGAGGCAAGAGACCGCACCCAGAGCTTTGAGAAACAGGTTACCGGCCAGGGCAAGACTCACACCGGTCGCACCAAACCAATACCGTCCTATTCTAAATCCCCACAAGAAGGAATCCGGCGAGGTGGTGGTAAAGTTGAGAGCCACTGTCAAGACTCCTGTTACCAAGAAAAATAGCGGCAACGACATCAGCTTAAGGTAAAAGCGGGCAGGTATCCCGGCTACCAGAATTGACAGCACTGCCATAAACAAAATCACCAGCACAGAGGTAAGAGGTGCGGAAAAAGCCAGGCATATGACCATCGTTGCGAGTGCTAGAATGCTCTTCTCTATCGGATGCATGTCGGCTATCCTGTTGATATATGCGTACTGGTCTATTTTCAGCAAAACTCTACCCCTATCTGGCTTTCTATCAGGCTTCCTCGCTGGCGTCGGCCTCTTTTTTAGACTTCGAGGAACCTAAAAAATAGCCGATAAAGCCGGCCCCGATGGCCGCCTGCAGGGCGAAGAAAAAGGATTCAATTTCACCGCTGGGTGGCTCCCATATGGGTTTGAACCACTGTTTATAGCCGGGATGTACTTGCGCGATGGCCGTGGTGCCCTGGTCGTCAGCACCGCTGAACTCAGCCTTATGACCAACTAGAAACAGAGGCGAGGCCACTAACAATATTACTATGAGGATGAGTATGGTGTTGGTCTTTCTCATCTGCCGTCCACCCCTTCTAATGCACTGTTACCGGCTGTCAGCACGGTCAAATCCTCCAGTTCTTTTTTATTGTGAGCTGTCAGCAGGTTGAATACAACAACGGTCAATAAGCCTTCGCTGATTGCAAGTGGAATCTGGGTAACGGCAAAAATCCCTAAGAATTTTTCAAATGAAGCCGCAAAGCCCCCAATTTGTGCGGGAAATGCCAACGCCAATTGAGCGGCAGTGGTCACGTACGTGAAAAGATCTCCGAACACTGCCCCCAGAAAGACACCCACCCGGAGCGGCGTCTTTAGCTTAACGCAAAGTCTGTAGAGGCCCCAAGCCACAAGCGGCCCCACTACAGCCATGGAGAAGGTGTTTGCCCCCAGCGTGGTAAGACCTCCGTGAGCCAGCAGCAGGGCTTGAAAAATCAGCACGATAAACCCCAAAACAGACATGGCTGTCGGTCCGAACAGCACCGTCCCCAGACCAACCCCGGTGGGGTGCGAGCAACTGCCTGTAACCGAAGGCATTTTCAGGGCGGAAAGGACGAAGGTAAAGGCCCCGGCTAAACCCAGCAGCATTTTAGTTTCCGGGTGCTTCTTCACTGTGTTGCCGATGGAGCGCATACCTATAATCAAAAAGGGAAGTGTCATAACCCCCCAGAAGATACACCATTTAATTGGCAGGAAGCCTTCCATGATATGCATGGCATAAGCGTCGTTCGGGTAGTTGAAAAAAACGGTGAATATACTGAATAACATTAGAACCTTAAAGTACTTCCGGTTGTTTGCATCTTTAAATACTCTCAGCATCATAAAAGTCGCCCATCTCCTTTCAGCAAAAGTCAGTTAATAGCTTTCATAGCAAACCAGGTATGGCTACATCAACTATACATCGATCACACCCTTCTTCTTTGGCGTTCATAAAGCATCTGAATTTAAGACGCTCTCAAGCAAAAAATAATCCCGGCCTCATGGCCGGGATCGCGTTAAGATCAAGCTAAAAGTCAACACGGTCCTCTGGATGGGAGGCGCTCAAGTTGAAACTCCAGGCAGGTCTACTGGCTCATGGCTCGTTACTGGATTCCACCTTCCCGGATGCTACCATCCAGTGGTCTTTGGAATAGCTAACCATTTACAGTGGCCCCACCGCTCAGGACTTACACCTGATTCCCTATTATCCTCAGTTTTTCAAACCGAGGCACCTGGAGCTTTGCAAATATTTATTTGTTTAGTTTAAAAACATACCTCTTTAGAGAAGTTGTGTCAATTTCGAAATTTCCATCTCTTATCGCTTCGCGAGCTTTTAGGCTTAATTTGTCGGCTTTTGTTTTTTTGGAAAAAGAAGTGAAAAAGAAATTGACTAGCATATATGTGAATGCTAAGATGATCACTAAATACTCTGCCATGAAGACAGAGGACGGCTGGATAAAGAAACTAAAGACAACCGAACACGATTTTAAACGAGCCACGTAGGCTTATCGCTCACTCGAAAGTAGGCGAAAAGCTAGCGTGGTTTTTATTTATACTCGTGAATAAGAAACTAGTGCCAGAACACCATAATTATCGTGTCATTCTGAGCAGGTCCTTCGCTATCGCTCAGGATAAACTCCG
>PFFU01000112.1:7172-8378 GCA_002783345.1 Candidatus Aquicultor secundus | reverse complement strand
CTAAGCTTAGACCCTCCTGCATAAGCAGAAGGTTTCTGCGCCCAAGATTCTTCAGTCGCATTCGCTCCTTCAGAATGACATGCACAGAAAGTAGGATGTCGCGGTACTAGTTTTAGAAAGGAAGAAAAGATGCATATACCAGATGGTTATTTAAGTCCGCAAACAAGTGGCGTGTTGCTGGCAGCTATGACTCCTATTTGGATTAAGGCCTCGCAAAAAGTAAAAAAGACGCTTAAGGCAAAACAGGTACCGCTTTTAGCGATTGGCGCTGCCTTTGCATTCACCATTATGATGTTTAACGTACCGCTGCCCGGAGGTACGACGGGGCATGCGGTGGGAGGTACGCTTGTAGCGATTGTCCTCGGACCATGGGCGGCTACAATTGCGGTTACGATTGCGCTTGTTGTCCAAGCTATCTTCTTTGGAGACGGAGGCATACTCGCTATTGGCGCCAATTGCTTTAACATGGCCTTTGTGCTGCCCTTTGTAGGCTATTATGTATACCGGGCGATAAGCAGCAGGGTAAAAGATAACTCCCGCCTACAGGTACTCGCGGCCGCCATCGGCTCTTACGTCGGTATCAATGTAGCGGCTTTGGCAGCAGCAATTGAATTTGGTGTACAGCCATCACTTTTTCACACAGCAAGCGGCGCAGCTCTTTATGCGCCGTACCCACTGTCGATAGCCATTCCGGCAATGGTAATTCCGCATCTGCTCGTGGCAGGTGTTGTTGAGGCTATTGCGACCGCTGGTGTGGTTGCTTACTTGCAGCGATCGGATGAATCCCTGTTGAACGCAGAGCAGATAAAAGCAAAATCAAATGGCTCACCCGAGCTTATTGCCCAACCGTAGTTAAAGCATAAGGAGGAAAAACTATGTGCGGTGATACTACAAAAAGTAAAGCAAAGCTCTGGATTGGTCTTGTTGTTATGATAATTCTTACCCCCCTAGGACTGTTGGCATCTGGAACAGCGTGGGGCGAATGGGGCGCTGATGGGGTAAAAGGACTTATCGGTTACGTACCTAAGGGGTTAGAACATTTTTCGGATTTCTGGCACGCCCCCTTACCGGATTATACATTTAAGGGCTGGGAAGAAGCGCCGTTTTTGCATAGCGCCTTTGCCTACATCGTCTCTGCTGCAGTCGGCGTTGCCATTGTTGTGGCCTTAGCCTATTTGTTGGGTAAGCTACTTGCTAAGAAAGAAA
>PFFU01000112.1:4242-7148 GCA_002783345.1 Candidatus Aquicultor secundus | reverse complement strand
GAACAATTCAATACGGCTGAGGAGGAATTAAAGTCTAACAAGCGACATAACTTTCTTGAAAAGACGCTTGTCGGCATATCCTCAGCGATAAAAGAAGCTATTTTTTCCGAGCGATATGCCGGCCTTTCGGGTTTTTTGCAGCGCATAGATGCTCGCTTTAAAGTGGTCTCATTTATACTGTTACTCTTAGCGGCTAGTTTAGCGCACAATATATCGGTTATTGTTTCGATCTATTGCTTAACTTTAGTACTGGCCTATTTTTCACGCATCCCGTTAGGATTCTTTATCGGGCGCGTGTGGCTGTTTATTCCGCTCTACACGGGTATTGTCGTCTTCCCGGCTATTTTTAGCTTCATAACACCGGGGAAGCCAATTCTAGCGCTTGGCTCAGTCGCTATAACCGAGCAAGGAGTTACGTCGGCAATTACGCTCATAACCCGTGTCGGGGCATCCGTCTCCATAGCCGTTTTACTGGTTTTAACAACAAGGTGGGAGAAACTCATGCGCGCTCTTCACGTGCTCTATATCCCACAAACATTTATCCTGGTTTTGGAGATGACCTACCGGTACATATTTTTCTTTCTAAAGATCCTAAGCGATATGCATCTTGCAAGAAAAAGTAGAACCATTCAAACGTTATCAGGCAGTGAAAACAGACGCTGGATAACGTCAAGGATGGGCGTGCTCTTTAAAAAGTCCCAGCTTTTTAGCGAGCAGGTGTACTTAGCGATGCTCTCACGAGGCTATACCGGAGACCCCAAAGCAGTAAAACCGGGTAGGGCGAGGCATGTTGATTATGCCTGGCTTTTTGCTTCAGCCGGCATATTGGCCCTTGTTATTCTACTAAATTACCGCTTGGGTTAAGCAGTAATCAGAGGATTATGGTAATGGTATTTGAGGTTAAAGACGTAGTATATAAGTACGCCGATGATTCACCGGCTTTAGACGGTGTGAGCTTTAGGGCTAAAGCCGGGGAAAAGGTGGCCATACTGGGCGCAAACGGGAGCGGCAAATCAACGCTGCTTCACATCCTCGATGGCCTGTATTTTCCGGTCTCAGGTAGCGTCCATGCATTTGGCCGGCCTCTAACCGAAGAAAGCTTGCATGATATGAGCCTTGCAAAAGAGTTTCGGCGCCGTGTGGGTTTTGTATTTCAAAACCCGGATGTTCAGCTTTTCTCATCAACCGTTTGGGATGAGGTTGCCTTTGGCCCACTGCAACTCGGCTTAACGGATAGTGAGGTCAGCCGGCGGGTAAACGATGTGCTTGAAATGCTCAATCTTAAGAAGGTAGCAAACCGACACCCATACAACTTAAGCGGTGGAGAGAAAAAGAAGGTTGCAATCGCCTCTGTGCTTGCATGCAACCCGGATGTATTGCTGTTAGATGAGCCAACTGCCGGGCTTGATCCAAAAACTCAGGCTTGGGTTGTTGATTGCATCGTTGGGCTTAACCGGGCGGGAAAGACCATCATAACGGCAACGCACGATTTAAGCACAGTCCGGGAAACCGCCGATCGCATTTATATCTTGGGCGAGGAGCATAAAGTCATTGCCGAAGGAAACCCAGCCGGGCTTTTACAAGATGAAGAGCTTTTAATCAGAGGAAACCTTGCGCACTATCACGTCCACAGGCACGGCTTGCTAACCCACGCCCACGCCCATCGCCACCTGACACACGATCATCACGAACCGCATGATGCTTAGATTGGAGGGGGCAAGGGGGATTCGAACCCACTTTATTTCTTGAAAAAACTTGGTCAGGGCTTAAGGTTAGCACAATAAGATTTATTAACTGTTTGAATACCGTCCACTTAGGGCAGCAATGCACTCCGGGTGTCGCGTATGCTGCAGGGCTAACAAACCGCAATGCCCGGCATGATTGCAAATCGCACTTGCCCGCATACCTGCCTTTATGCTACACTACCAAAGATTACACACGCTGGTGGATTCTGTTCCGGTGCCTTCGGGTCGAACAGGAGCTGAAGCCGGCGGAGGATAAAAAACCATAGAAAGGAGGTGCAACTATGGCAGTTGTTTCCATGAAGCACCTTTTAGAGGCGGGAGTCCACTTCGGGCACCAGACCCGACGCTGGAACCCAAAAATGAAGACGTACATCTTCACGGAGAGAAACGGTATCTACATTATCGACCTCCAGCAGACCCTCGCACTTCTTGAGAAAGCCCACGCATTCATCAAAGAAATAGCCGGTAACGGCGAGCAAATCCTCTTTGTGGGGACGAAGAAGCAGGCCCAGGAGGCCGTGCGCGAGGAGGCTACAAAGGCGGCCATGCCGTTTGTCAACTATCGCTGGCTGGGTGGTATGCTTACCAACTTCAAGACGATCCACGGCCGTGTAAAAAGGCTTGAGAACCTCGAGAAAATAGGCGAGGAAGCGCCGTCGCATATGTCCAAGAAAGAACTTCTCAAGGTAGGCGTCGAGAAGGTTAAACTCGAGCGCAACCTTGGCGGCATCAGGACGATGAACAGGCTTCCGGGAGCGGTGTTTATCATCGACCCAAGGAAGGAGCGGATCGCCGTCCAGGAGGCGAGGCGTCTAGAGATCCCGATCGTCGCAATCGTCGATACGAACTGCGACCCGGACGAAATCGATTACGTAATCCCGGGCAACGACGATGCGATCCGCGCGGTCACATTGATGACACGGGTAATCGCCGATGCGGCTCTTGAGGGTCGCGAGACATACTATGCCGCACTAGGTCGCGAGCAAGCCGCCGAAGTTGCCTCTAAGGAAGTGAAAGCCCCCGAAGAGACACCGGCGCTCCACGTAAAGGATGTCCCACAACCGGCTGCAGCGACTGAAGAAGCAGCAATTAACGCGGAAGCTAAGAAATAAAAAGCGTAGTTGAATATAGTTGAATAGATTGACTACTGCTGATTGTATT
>PFFU01000112.1:0-4204 GCA_002783345.1 Candidatus Aquicultor secundus | reverse complement strand
AGTACGAAAAAGGTGAATGGGTTATGTCATTCTGAGGGAGCGAATAGCGACTGAAGAATCTCGGGCGCAGATACCTCGTTTGAAGTGAGAGGGCCTAGGCTTAGAAAAGTGATTATTAATAGATAGCTTAAGTGGATTTTATAAGGGGGTTTGGAAATGAAGATAACAGCGGCTGCTGTTAATGAGTTGAGAAAGATAACCGGGGCCGGCATGATGGATTGCAAGAAAGCACTCCAGGAAGCAAACGGCGATATCGTTGGCGCGACCGATATCTTAAGGAAAAAAGGCCTGGCATCCCTTGCCAAAAGGGCGGGTCGCGAGGCAAAAGAGGGTGTTGTCGATTCATATATTCATGCGGGAGGAAAAATCGGCGTCCTAGTAGAAGTTAACAGCGAAACCGATTTCGTGGCGAGAAGCGATGACTTCAAGCAGTTCGTACATGATATCGCGCTGCAGATCGCAGCAGGCAATCCATTATATGTAACAAGAGAAGACGTCCCGGACGATGTCATTGCGAAGGAGGCGGAGATCTACCGCGCACAGGGCGTCGAAGAAGGCAAACCGGACAACGTTCTCGATAAAATCGCCACGGGTAGGCTCGAGAAATACTATACACAGGTAGTGCTGATGGAACAGGTATTTGTTAAGAATCCGGACCTAACGATGAATGACTACCTCGGTGAAATCGCAGCCAAACTCGGTGAGAACATCGGCGTAAGGCGTTTTGTGCGCTACGAGCTGGGCGAAACTATTTAGTTTCGTGCTGCTGTGCATTGTAGTACCGCTCGTTTCATAAACTGTTGATTAAAAAGCCATAGCCGTGAGCCCACGTCACACGGGTGTTCTGGTATTATAACTATAGCATCACGGTTATGTGGATTTACCTTACCACATTGGAAGAGAGCGTGAGAGATGACTCAATACAAGTATAAAAGGGTGCTTCTTAAACTCAGCGGGCAGGCGCTTGCCGGAACGGGCGGCTATGGCATCGATCCCGAAGTAATGCGCTCTATCGCACAGCAAATCAAAGAGCTTTACGACGACCACATCGAACTGGCAATCGTAGTAGGCGGGGGAAATATATTTCGTGGATTTGAAGCCAGCGCCCGCGGTATGGATAGAACGACCGCGGACTATATCGGCATGCTCGCAACCGTTATGAACGCGATGGCGCTGCAGGAGGCCATGGAGAGGGAAGGCGTAAACACAAGGGTTCAATCGGCTATAACCATGCAGGAAGTGGCCGAGCCCTACATTCGGCGCCGCGCCATGCGCCACCTTGAAAAGGGTCGCGTGGTAATCTTTGCCGCAGGGACGGGCAACCCGTTCTTCAGCACAGATACGGCGGCCGCGCTCAGGGCGCTTGAGATAGGCGCAGACGCCATTCTTAAAGCCACGCGGGTCGACGGCGTCTACGACTCTGACCCGGAGAAAAACCCGAATGCAAAGCGCTTTTCGCAGTTGACATATATCGAGGTCCTCAACAAGGGGCTGCGCGTCATGGATACCACGGCTATTTCTCTCTGCATGGACAACAACATACCTATCATTGTGTTTAATATAACCAAGCCGAATAACATCCAACGGGTTCTCGAAGGAGAAGATATAGGTACCATAGTTCAAGGAGGGAAATAAGATGGTGCAAGATGTGCTTTCTCAATCTGAAGAAAAGATGAAAAAGGCTGTTGCGGCGATAAAGAGCGAGTTTGCAGGGGTGCGGACCGGCCGCGCCTCGGCGTTTTTATTCGACAGGATAAACGTTGACTATTATGGCACGAAAACACTGCTGAAGCAGATGGCAAGCATCAGCACGCCCGAGGCGCAGCTTGCGATCATCCAGCCATGGGATAAATCCGCGATAGGTGCGATTGAAAAGGCAATTATGATGTCCGACCTCGGCGTTAATCCCTCGAATGACGGAAATGTGGTCAGGGTACCCTTCCCGCCGCTTAGCGAGGAGAGAAGAAAAGACTTCGTAAAACTGGTCAAAAAGATGGCCGAAGAAGGCAAGGTCGGCGTCCGAAACGTTCGCCATGAGGCACGTGACGACCTTAAGGATCTCGAAGACGAGAAAATGATCTCTGAGGACGACAGGAAACGCGCCGAGAAAAAAGTCGACGAACTCACTGAAAAATACGTAAAAGAAATCGACGCCCTCCTGCACCACAAAGAGAAGGAGATAATGGAAGTCTAGAAGACCGGTTAATGGGTTTATAGATAATAGATTAATGGGTTTATAGATAATAGATTAATGGGTTTATAGATAATAGGTTAATGGATTGTGGGTTGAGATAGTGGGTCTTGGTAGGCGGGTCTAGCTTGAGGGTTGTTAGCGGAGCTAGTGGCTAGATGTCATTCTGAGCGAATGCGAAGAATCTCGGGTGCACATACCGTGATTGTCACTTACTAACATCTAGGCGTAGTTTACCATTGTAAGATGGATGGTTTTAAAACTATAAAGCAGTACCCCGATAATCGGGCTAAAAGAAGGTAAAGACGTTTGGCAAAAATAGGGTTGGGTCTTCGCGGAAAGGTACATAAATCGGGCGGAGACCTTTCTATGGAAGAAGTAAAAAAGGGCATTATACCGCAACACGTCGCCGTCATCATGGACGGTAACGGAAGATGGGCAAAAAAGAGAAGGCAGCCGAGGCTTGCCGGTCACAGGGCCGGCGCTAAAGCGATACGCGGCATCGTCGAAATTGCAACGGAAGTCGGCGTTGAATACCTTACCCTCTATACGTTTTCAACCGAGAACTGGCGTAGACCCCAGGAGGAAGTCCTAGGGCTGATGCAGCTGTTCGAGGAACAACTTGAAAAGGACCTCGACGAACTCGATCGGCAAGGGGTTAAGATACGCGTAATCGGCAGGCTGGATGAAGTGCGCGAGAGCACGCGCAACGCCTTTCTTCGTGCGGTCGAGCGTACTAAAGACAACTCAAAGCTCAACCTAATAATAGCCCTTAACTACAGCGGCCGCGCCGAAATTCTGGATACCGCGAAGGCACTTTGCGCCGCCGTAAAAGAAGGAAAAGAAACAAGCGATTTCGATGAGGAAATCTTCTCCCGTTACATGTATACTTCTAATATACCAGACCCCGAGCTACTTATCCGAACGAGCGGCGAAATGCGAATCAGCAACTTCCTCCTCTGGCAAATCGCGTATGCTGAGATATGGATAACGGACAAGCTGTGGCCTGATTTTAGCAAGAAAGATTTTATCCAAGCGATTGCAGATTTTCAAACACGTAGAAGAAGATTTGGCGGATTAGACGAGGATTAGTAACAGCATAACAGAGCATAATAGAGCACATACAGGAGCTGCAAATGCTTAGAGAACGTGTTATTAGCGCACTGGTCGGCGTTCCGGTCATCGTTTTATTTTTGTTGTTGGGGAGATACTTTTTTGCCTTTCTTGTAGCGGCCATCGTTGTGGTAAGCATTGACGAACTCTACTCGATGTTCCTGCTTAGAGACCTCAAACCAAATGTGATAATCGGGGTCGCGGGAGGGATTGCAATAGTCGCGGGGGCGCTCTTAGGGAGCGCCACCGGCCTGGTACTGGCGCTATCGCTGGCGGTTATCGTAACGCTGGTATGGCAGATATTAACGCAGGGGAGCGTGGTTAATACAGGACTCACCTTTATCGGCCTGGTATATATCGCGTTTTCGCTTAGCCACATGGTTTTACAATACGACCTCAATGATGGACGTATCGGCGTGCTCCTTGTGTTTGTCGGCACCTGGGCAAGCGATATCGCCGCCTATTCAATAGGCAGGGCGATCGGTAAACGCAAACTAGCGCCGACAATAAGCGCCAATAAGACAGTTGAAGGAGGCATCGCCGGATTAGTGACGCCGGCGATAGTTTTGGGCGGGTTATTCCTGCTGCCGTGGTTGCCGTTTGTTGCAAAGCAGGGCATACCGCTAACGCTCATCGAGGGCATCGGTATGGGTCTTGTCATCGGTTTTGCGGCGCCGATAGGCGACCTTGTGGAGTCGAGGATAAAGCGAGAAATGCGCGTAAAAGATACCGGCACTATAATCCCCGGCCACGGTGGCTTCCTGGATAGATTTGACAGTGTTATATTTACAGCAATAGTCGGATACTACTTCTGGCTCGTAATCACGTAAATAGCTATCAGCTATCAGCTTAAGAGAGTGGGTTTTAGTAGGCAGTGGGGAGTATGCAGTAAGCAGCATG
>PFFU01000123.1 GCA_002783345.1 Candidatus Aquicultor secundus | reverse complement strand
GTGATGGCCTCAAAATGTGACCGTCTCGTGATACGAAGGAATGAGTTGAATGAGACTATTAGATAAGCTCGCCATTGATGGCGGAACTCCGATCCGCGCTAAGGCTCTTGCCCCCTGGCCTTATTTCGAACGGGATGAGATCAATGCAGTGGTCGCCGTTCTGAAATCCGGCAAGGTGAATTATTGGACGGGTGATGAAGGCCGTCTCTTTGAAAAGGAGTTTGCGGCTTTTGCAGGCTGCAACCATGCGGTCGCACTTGCAAACGGTACGGTTGCTCTTGAGCTGGCACTTTATGCCCTGGGCATTGGACCAGGCGATGAAGTCATCGTCACCAGTCGCACCTTCATAGCGTCTGCCAGTTGCGTGATTATGAGGGGGGCGACACCGGTAATGGCCGACATCGATCCTGTGAGCCAGAATATTACCGCAGAGACCATCAAGGCCGCTATAACCCCGAAAACGAAGGCGATAATCGCCGTGCATTTGGCCGGTTGGCCGTGCGACATGGATCCAATCCTAAAGCTGGCCAAAAAGCATGGTCTCAAAGTTATCGAGGACTGCGCGCAAGCGCACGGAGCAGTCTATAAAGGGCGGCCTGTCGGCTCGATGGGTGATGTAGCCGCCTTCTCGTTCTGTCAGGATAAGATTATCACTACCGGTGGAGAAGGCGGAATGCTTACCACCAATAATAAGGAACTATGGCAGAAAGCCTGGAGCTACAAGGACCACGGCAAAAGTTACGACGCAGTATACAACCGCGAACATCCTCAAGGTTTCCGTTGGCTTCATGAATCCTTTGGGACGAACTGGCGCATGACCGAGATGCAATCGGCAATTGGGCGGGTAGCACTCAAGAAATTACCGGATTGGGTTGAGGCTCGTCGCAGGCATGCCGATATACTAAATTCGCGCTTATCCCGGCTACCGGCACTTAGGATAACCACACCTCACGAGGGTTATTACCACTCCTACTACAAATACTACACGTTTATTCGCCCTGAGGCCTTAAAAAAAGGGTGGGATCGTGATAGGATTATGCTTGCGATTACCACCGAGGGCATCCCTTGCTCGACAGGAAGCTGCAGTGAGATATATCTTGAGAAGGCCTTTGATGGTGATGGGTTGCGCCCGGCAAAGCGTCTAAAAATAGCGAAAGAATTGGGCGAGACAAGCCTCATGTTTCTGGTTCATCCAACGCTGACCGATGCCGATATGGAGGACACTTGCCTGGCCGTCGAGAAGGTAGTAGCGAAGGCGTCACGGTAATTAATCAAGCACTGGGCGAAGGTAAAAGATTATGCGTATTCACGATACATGGAGTTGGCTTCTTGTTCTCGCGTGCCTGGTAGCTATTTTTTACTTCTCAAATCAAACCTTCCACGAGCAAGATCTACGACCGGGAATCCGAGAACATAAAACAGCCGTAGATGTAGTGCGGCATCTTCCTGAAGTAAAGTTTAACTATGGCGGTGACAATAAACCGGCGGACAACCGCACTGATCCAGTGGATTTCATTCATTTTTTTATACGCAAGGGGGCGCATATGGTGCTCTATGGTTTTTTGGGATTAGCGCTTGCTTTGGCGCTACGAAATACAGGCTTGCCT
>PFFU01000091.1 GCA_002783345.1 Candidatus Aquicultor secundus | reverse complement strand
TATGTTTCCTAACTTATTATAGGGGACGTTGTTTACTGTGTTTCCTAACTTATGTTGCGCAGCAATAAGGACCCACAGGAAACAACGTCCCCTTGTTCTACTTGTTCTACACGATAAACATCGCGTCGCCGAAGCTGTAGAACCTGTAGTGCTCGGCGATCGCTTCTTGATATGCTTTCATTATAAGCCCTTGACCGCCGAATGCGGCAACCATCATTAGAAGCGTCGAGTTCGGCAGGTGGAAGTTGGTTATCATGGCGTCGATTATTTTAAAATCGTAGCCCGGATAAATAAACAATTTTGTAGAATCCGTTCCGGCCGCTACCCTGCCCGCCTTGCCTGCGGTTTCAAGAACCCGTACCGAAGTCGTGCCGACGGCGATAACCCGGTTGCCGTGCCCCTTTGCTTCGTTTATCACAGCCGCGACATCAGATGATACGCTATACGGCTCGCTGTGCATCTTGTGGTCTTCGACGACTTCTTCTCTGACCGGCCTAAATGTATCCAGGCCCACGCGAAGGTTGACCGCCACAATGGTGACGCCTTTTTTCTCAAGGCTCCGCATAAGCTCGGGTGTAAAGTGAAGACCTGCGGTTGGCGCCGCAACCGACCCGCGCTCGCGGGCATATATGGTCTGATATCTGTCCCGCGTATCCAGCGGTTTTGTTATATACGGGGGCAGCGGGACCTCACCCAGTTCCTCGAGTACTTGGTTAAAGTCGCCTTCATAGTGGAAGGCAACGAGCCGTTCCCCTCCTGCCAGGCGCTTTTCTATCCTGGCAACCAGCCGGCCATCCCCGAACACGACTTCAGTGCCGGGGCTCAATCTTCTGCCGGGTCTGACCAGGGCTTCCCAGAGATTATGCTCGACTTCGCTTAAGAGAAATATCTCGACGCTTCCGCCTGTATGCGCTTTTCGCCCCTTAAGGCGTGCGGGAATAACCTTGGTATCGTTAATTACTAGGCAATCCCCGGGGATAAGGTAGGATTCGATATCCCTAAATATACGGTGCTCGATTTCGCCCGTGTTTCTGTGGACAATCATAAGCCGCGAGGAATCTCGCGGCTCGACCGGATCCTGAGCTATAAATTCTTTAGGCAGCTCGTAGTCAAATTCCGCCGTTTTCAACGTTTCACCTACCGCCTGAGCAACCGTAACACCACACTATAGTTAAAACCCTACCCAGTTGTTCGAGATTCACGATTGTTTCCCCTTACAGCATCCATGGTTGTATTGAGTTTCTTCGCGTACCGTTCGAGTTCGCTGTAAATGCATCCGCAATACGGTTGCCGGTACATATCTAATTCTTTAGCCCTCTCCTGCCCCGCTCTAAACCCTGGCCTGAAATCCCAGTACTTAAACTCGATACCGTAATGGCTCCCGATTTCTACTCCGAGCTGGTTAAGCAGCTCGTGCTTCTGGTAAGGGCTTATCAGAAGAGTCGTCGTGAACGCATCGTATCCCTTTTCTGCGGCAAACCGGGCCGCCTCGTTCAAGCGAATGCTATAGCACGTGCGGCACCTGTCGTTTTCGTTGCCTGCGACCGCGCGCAGGTACACCTGCGGGTCGTACTCGCCGACGCGCAAATCGACCCCAGCAGAAGAGCAGAACCCGGCCAGCGTTTCGAGCCGCCTCATGTATTCCATGGACGGGTGGATATTCGGGTTGAAGTAATAGCTCGTTATTCTATATGTGTCTTTAAGTATGCTGTGCGGATACACAAAACACGGCCCGCAACACGTATGCACCAAAAGGTCTTTCATTTATCTCACCCTTGGGATAGAAGACATCCACCGCAACAGGGCCTCCGCCGCATCGACGCTCTGGACCACATAGTCGGCCTCCTGCATGACGGCGGGTGCACTCTCATCTGAGGCTATTGCGATCGATACTGTTTGCAACCGTCCCTCATCCCTTAATTGCCGAAGCGCTTGGAATGCGTCGATATCCGTCACGTCGTCGCCCAGATACATGGCCCTCTCGATGCCTGCACGCAGCGCAATAACCGTTACCGCGTCACCTTTATTTACCGGCAGGTCCGGCTTTAGCTCGATAACATACCGGCCTTCGGCTTGTTTTAAAGGGTATTTTGCAAGCATAGGTTTTAATACCTCTTCTATCCGCGCTTTTGCCTGCTCTTTGTCCTCAACCTGCCTATAATGCACGGCCACTCCGAGCTTCTTTCTCTCCACGAAGTAGCCCGTAGCGTTGAATATATCAGATAGTTCAGATGCAAGGTTTCCTGCCAGGCCGAAAAAGTTGAATGCCTCGGGTACATAGAATTGTTTGCCGTCTTCCAGCCACTCAAGACCGTGGTTGCCTATGTAAACGAGGTTTTCAAGCGCTACCATCCTGCGGGCCTCGGTTGAGTCCCTCCCGCTCACTATCCCTACGACCGCGTATTTCTTATTAATGTCTTGCAATACTTTTCTCATTTCGGGCGTAACGATCGCCTCTGCCGGCGTAGGGGCTATCTTGCTTAGGGTTCCATCAAGGTCGCTGAATATGCCGGATTTTTCCGGATGCTCTTTCCAATTAGTAAGCGCTTCATATAGCACGTCAGCTAGCACATCATCTATCGCTTTATCTAGTACTTTATCTAGCGCTTTATCTATATCTGTCATTGCTTCTCTAGTATCTTCCTGTAGTTCTGCTCGTATTTATCCGCCATTGTTTCGGGACTGAAGTTGGCGAGCACATAATCCCTGCAAACCTGGGGGTCTATCTTAAGCGCATTGTCGATCGCGGCGGGCATCTCGTCTACGGTCTCGACGATATAGCCGACCTTCCCATCGGCAACGACTTCGGGGGACGAGCCGTTTCTAATCGCCACAACCGGGGTTCCGCAGGCCATTGCCTCGGCCATAACCAGGCCAAACGGCTCGGGCCACTGTATCGGGAACACAAAACACTTCGCCATCTTTAAAAGCTGCCGTTTCTCGGCCTCATCGATCTCGCCGGTGTAGACTATTTGCTTGCCGTCGATGTGCGGCTTTACTTTGGCATCGAAATACTCCATATCGATCGGGTCGATTTTTCCCACCAGGATAAGCTTTTCTCCCCGCTCTTTTGCAACTTCAATCGCGAGGTGCGTCCCCTTGGCCTCGCTGATTCTGCTGACCATGATAAGATAGTCATCCTTTACTTTTGAGAATGGGTAATTATGGATATCGATCGCATTATACACCGTGTCGACATAATTCAGAATAGGCAGGCAACTTCGCTGGTAGTCGCTTATCGCGTTATAGTAGGCCGCATCTTTAAAGTGCGTGTAAAACATCGAGGTATCAGCGGTAAACGGCCCGTGAAGCGTGTGAAGCATCGGCCGCTTGATTTTGTGAGAAAACGCAACCCCTAGGAAGCCGCTATGGTCGTGGACTATCTCAAACTCTTCCGCGATTTTATAGGCCTCGCTTACTTGGATCGAGTCGTAAATCGTCATGTTGAGCGTTCCGAGCTTTGAAGTTTGGCCCTCTTCATAGAAGTATTTTACGTCGGCCAGCGTATCGGAATCACCTGTTGCGAATAAAACAACCTCATTCCCTCTCTTTACCAGCTCATCCGCGAGAAGTGCAACCACCCACTCGATGCCGCCATAACCGCTCGGTGGGACTTTGATCCACGGTGGGGAAATCAGCAGTATCTTCATCTATAAGTTCTCTCCTTGTCTGTATGGTTCGCAGTCGCTAATCCTACTCGGTTTCCCAGGAGAGGCCGCGAATTTCTTCTACGGCGCCCCTCATCATCAGCTCGGATACGCAAGCGAACGGGTTCTTGCCTTCGTGTAAGACCTCGGTAACAAGCTCGGTTATCGGCATATACACGTTGTGCTCTTTGGCCATATCACGTATGGCGCCCGCGGTTTTTATGCCCTCCGCCACCATGCTCATCTCGCCGGTAATCTGATCGAGCGTCATACCTTTTCCAAGCATCTCGCCGACCCCTCGGTTACGGCTATGTTTACTCATACACGTTACTACCAGGTCACCCATACCGGCGAGACCGGCGAACGTGCGGACATCCGCGCCCATCGCGAGCCCGAGGCGAATCATTTCGGCGAGGCCCCTTGTAATCAAGGACGCCTTAGTGTTATCGCCGTATCCCAGGCCGTCCGAGATACCGGCGGCTATCGCGATCACGTTTTTAGTCGCTCCGCCCAGCTCGACCCCTACAAGATCGGGGTTTGTATAGACCCTGAAAAAGGGCGTCATAAAAACATTTTGCAGTTCTTCGGCAACGCTTTTGCTCCTGCTCGATATCACCGTCGCAGAAGGAATATATTTGCTTACCTCCTCAGCGTGGTTCGGCCCGGACAAAACGGCGATCTTGTTTTGCATCTCGGGGGCAAGCATCTCCTCCAAGACCTGCGACATCCGCTTTAATGAATTCTGCTCGACACCTTTTGCAAGGCTTACAACTTTTTTATTTCCCAAAATGAGACCTTTTGCCTTGATGGCTATGTCTCGCATGGCATGCGACGGAGTAGCCATAACCACGACATGCGCCGGCCCAATCGCCTCTTCGAGATCGACTGTCGGCGCTATATTTTCGTGTACATCTATGTCTTTCAGGTATTTGGGATGGCGACCGGTCTCACGAATCGCTTCGACAACAGATGTATCTCGCGCCCAGAGATGCACGCTATATCCCTTATTGGCCAGGAGGTTTGCGACCGCCGTCCCCCAGCTACCGGCTCCTATTACCGCTATATCGTTCAGTTTAATCTGCCTCCATGCTCTTTTCCCCCATCTTTAGCTCGGTACCCGCCAGTAACCTGGATATATTCGACCTGTGCCTATAAACGACTACCAGTCCAACAAGTAGAGAGAACGCTATATATACCGTTGATGGATATAATATCGCCACCAATACCGGTAGCGTTAGAGCCACGATTATCGAAGCGAGCGATACGTATCGCGTTAGCGCTATCACCAATAGCCAGATGCCGACCAGAATAGGCGCCGCCCATGGCCAGAGGGCCAATATAATACCCGATGCGGTGGCCATACCTTTTCCGCCGGAGAACCCCAAGAATATTGAATAACTATGGCCGATAACCGCCGATAATCCTACAATTACGCTCATTAGCGGCACGATATCCGGGCTATCCGATAACACCGCTTGCGCTATCAATATGGGGATCATCGCCTTCAAGACATCTGCGGTGAGCACCAAAAATCCCGCGATTGGACCGAGCGTTCTGAGGCAATTTGTCGCCCCGATATTGCCACTCCCATGCTGCCTGATGTCAACGCGATAAAACACCTTGGCGATAACAAGACCGAACGGTACCGAGCCTAGTATGTACGCAAATGCTATGAGTAGTGCTATGGATAGAACTAGCAACAGTATCTCCTGTTATATTAGGGGCCAGGGGCCAGGGAAAACCTTCTTCTTACTCTTCACAACGCTTCAGAATGACATCCCTATAAACACCTTAATAGATCGCTCTCTAGACCCGCGCCCCATTCACCAATTAACCCATTCACCATTCACCGATCTTCCCTGGTCCCTATCTATATTTGCTCCTAAAATGTATATTGATCGGGCAACCGATAAAACCGTAGGTCTTTCTGATCTGGTTTCCAATATAGCGTTCATAGGATGGCGTTACAAGTTGTGGGTGGTTTACGAAAAACACGAATGTCGGGGGCCTGGTTCCGGTCTGCGACGCGTACGACATCTTGAGCGTGCGCCCACCTTTTGCGGGTTGAAGGCCTTCCGCTTTAATCTTCATTATCAGGCCGTTTATGGATGCGGTAGAAACCCGTTTGTCGTATTCGGCCATTACCTGGTCGAACAGCGTAAATAATTTGACTACGCCGCTGCCTGTTTTAGCCGAGACTTTCAACCTGGGTGAATAATCAAGGAACCGCAATTTGGTCTCGAGAACGTCCTCCACTTTATCCGCCTTCTCGCGGGTTTCGACTAAGTCCCATTTGTTTAAAACGAGAATGCTGGCGCATCCCCGCTCTTCTACAAGACTTGCTATTTTTTGGTCCTGGGTTGTCGGGCCTTCCTCGGAATCCATCACGATAACCGCAATGTCCGCCCGGTCGAGCGCCCGGAGCGACCTTAAAAAACTGTAATATTCGATATCTTCTTTTACCCTGGGCGCCCTCCGCAAGCCGGCGGTATCAATGAAGCGGTACGTCACGCCGTCTTTTTCGAATACGGTATCGATGGCGTCCCGCGTGGTACCGGGGACTTCGCTTACGATCACCCGCTCCTCGCCGAGAAGCCTGTTGAGTATCGAGGATTTCCCGACATTCGGCTTGCCGACCAGGGCAACCTTTACCTCATCCGCATTTTCGATTCTCTCGACGGATGGCAACAGCGCCGTTATCGCATCCAAAAGGTCGCCGACGCCAAGCCCGTGCATTCCGGATACCGGATACGGCTCGCCCAACCCCAGGTTGTAGAACTGGTAGATCGCCGCCTCATGAACGATATCGTCAATCTTGTTTACCGCTAGGATAACGGGCTTCGTCGAACCCCTGAGGTGCTTTACTACAAGGTCATCCTCGGGCATCTGGCCGACCATTCCATCAACGACGAAAAGGATTACATCCGCCTCCTCAATGGCGAGAAGCGCCTGCTCGGTAATCTGCTTGCCCATCGATTTATCGACCCCGAAATCAATGCCGCCGGTGTCGATAATTGTAAAGGTCTTGCCGTTCCATTCGGTATCGACGTAGTTTCGATCGCGCGTAACCCCGGCGGTTTCATGCACAATCGCCTGCTGGGTCGCTACCATTCTATTTACCAACATCGATTTTCCGACATTCGGCCTTCCGACGACCGCAACTAAAGGATATGACATCTAGTTTTCTATAACCTCCATAAACCCTTCGATAAATCCTTCGCCCGAGCTTCCGAAAACTCTTACCTCTACACCCAGCTCATACGCCGCCCGTTCGGGCGAGTAGCCATCGAGCATAAGGCCGTCCGCGTTCAGTACCACATCGGGTACGACTAATATATCCGGCACGCCGTGTTCCAAAAACATCCGGCGTGCGCTTGAAACGATATCCGTTCCGGTTAATAAACCGGTTACGTTTACTTTTCCACCGAAATACTTATTTTCAACGGGGATCACATCGATAGCGATCCCCGTGATTTGATGTATGTCATGGGCAATGACTTCGAGTATACCCGCAAACAACTCGCCTGTTACCAGCGCAATTCTCGGTAGTGCTTTCCCTGTATGCCCTACTTGCCCTGTTTTCTGACCTTGCGCTGTTTGTGCTTGTTTTACCGCTTTTGTTGTTCGTTGTTCGTGCTTATTCTTGCTCGCAACGGCCTTCAACTGCTCGATGCCGTGCTCCGCCTCGTCGATGAAGAGGCTCGATAAGCCGATGCCGTTCTCTATCTGTGGAAACTCCCCGTAATGCGCAATGGTTGGAAGCTTACGGCCTGCGGCGATGTAAAACTCGTCGGCAATATAGACCCACGGCTCGCCCTTCTGCCTCTCGAGCTTTTCCTGCCACCGCTCGACCTGCTCAATAAGCTCCATTATCTCTTGTTTTTCAAACGAACGCAAAGGGTATAAGCCGTCCCTATATCCGGTCAAGCCGACCGGCACAAGGCCGACTGAACCTACGTTTGGATAGTCGCTCGAAAGCTCTTTGATCGAGCGCTCCAGCTCATCCTTATCGTTTA
>PFFU01000007.1 GCA_002783345.1 Candidatus Aquicultor secundus | reverse complement strand
GACAGGGTTATCCGATGGCTGCCTGTAAAGCTTACCGGATGATAACTGGTCCTCACTTCGCTCGATTCGAGCGTAAGCAGCCGATATGTTTTTAAGGATCGTGTTTCCAAGCATCGTATTAGTTACTCTCACCTAGATCACCTCCTACCTGATCATCCTATTGATTAAGGTGTCAAGCATGTCGTCAAGCATCGTGATAACCCGTGCTGCCGCTTCATATGCCCTCTGATACTTGATCATATTCGTCGCCTCTTCATCCAGCGAAACACCGGATACCGATTGGCGATGATTCTCGAGCAGGTCGGTATATAGCTTCCCGTTGGTAACCATTGTCGACGAATCCTGGGATTCTATGCCGAGGTTCGTAATGGTCGAGCGGTAATAATCGTTCATTGTAACGTTATCGCCGTTTATTGTAAGAAGCGTGTCCTTTAATTTGGCGATGGCCAGAGCGTTTGAGTTGTCACCCGGTATACCTGCCGGATTCGTTGCGGCCGCAACGTGCTTCGGATCGTCAACGTCAGGGCTTAAGGCGATATCCCCCGCCCCCGTCCCGGCAAAGAAGTTCCAACCGGTGGTGCCGTCTAAGCCAACACCAGCCGCATGAAGGTTGTTTACCTCAGTTACCAAGGTGGATGCCAGCGTATCGAGATCGCCGCGATATTTCTGAATCGTGGTATCTCGCGTATCGGTCAGCGATTTTAGCTCTCCGCCGTATGATGTGACCGGCGATCCATCCACCGCCCAGGTCACATCTCCGTAGCCGCTATTGAGCCCGTTTGGTGTGGCCTGTATGTGGTTTGCCGAGTATTCGCTTACCAACTGCCTGCCATTTAAGAATATCAATTCGGTGCCCGAATCTTGCTCGGCCACCGTAATGTCGGCAATCTTCGAGAGATCATCGACCAGCTTATCTCGCTCATCCCTAAGGTCATTTGGCGCGACGCCGGTCGTCTGTATTCTAACGATATCTTTGTTGAGCGCATATATCCTATCCGCGATATTGTTGACCTCATCAACTTTTACCGATACCTGATCATTCAGGTTATCGCGAAGGCGGCTTAGCTTTGCATCCAGCTGGTTAAATGTCGATGCAAGCGTGCGCCCCATCTCAATTACCGAGGACCTGGCAGAGAGGCTCTCGGGGTTTTTGCTTAGCTCTTGCCAGGAATCCCAAAACTCGCCCATCATATTCTGAAGGCCGGTATCTGAAGGCTCATTGAGTATCGATTCCACCTGCTTGAGCGCATCGTCTTTCACGCCCCAGCCGCCCAAGGACTGATTCTCTTTTCTAATCTGGTCGTCGAAGTAGCTGCTTCGCACCCGCTCGACTGATTTCACCTCGACACCGGTACCAAGCTGGGCCTGAAGCATCGGCCTATTATAGCCGGGATAGGGAAACGAGGGGGCCGCCGCAAGAATCGCCCGCTGTCTCGAATAGCCCGGCGTATTGGCGTTGGCTATATTATGCGCCGTAACATCCATCCCGTATTGACTTGCATCTAGGGCTTTTCTTGCAATCCCTATGCCAAAAAATCCATCCATCCTATAACACCTCTTTATGCCCTTCCGTCAAACAACTTGGGATTTACACCTTGGGGATTGGGCTTTTGACCGTACACCGGGCTTTCCTCA
>PFFU01000167.1 GCA_002783345.1 Candidatus Aquicultor secundus | reverse complement strand
AGAGGTGTTATAGGATGGATGGATTTTTCGGCATCAGCATTGCCAGAAGAGCCCTAGAGGCAAGTCAATATGGGATGGATGTAACGGCGCATAATATAGCCAATGCCAATACGCCGGGTTATTCGAGGCAGCGGGCGATTCTTGCAGCGACCCCCTCGTTTCCCTATCCAGGCTACAACAGGCCTATGCTTCAGGCCCAGCTTGGTACCGGCGTTGAGGTGAAATCAGTTGAGCGGGTGCGCAGTAGCTATTTCGACAGTCAAATCAGGAAAGAAAACCAGGCCCTAGGTGGCTGGGAAGTAAAAGACGATGCCCTCAAACAGCTCGAGGCGATATTTAACGAGCCATCAGAGGCCGGACTTCAGAACATCATGGGTGAGTTCTGGAATGCCTGGCAGCAGTTGAGTAAGAATCCGGAGAGCCTCTCGGTGAGGACCTCGGTAATAGAGATGGGGCGCACGCTTACATCCACTTTTAACCAGTTGGATGCAAAGCTAAGCCGTCTGCGCGATAACTTGAACGACCAGGCGGCGGTTAAGGTCGATGAGGTCAACAACATCGCTGACAGGATCTATGCGCTCAATAATGAAATCATCAGGATACAGACGTTTGGTGTAGAGCCGAATGATTTAAAAGACGAGCGGGACAAGCTTATCGATGATCTCTCGAAGATAGCCGATATCACGGTAGGCGAACAGGATTCGGGAGCCACACTAATATTTTTAAACGGCCGGCAGCTGGTAAGCGAGTATTCGGCAAACCACATACAGACTACACCCAACGGTCTTAATAGCGGCTACTACGACGTGACGTGGGAATCGGACGGCTCGGCGGTCACATTGTACGGCGGTGAGATCAAATCGTTGGTCGATTCGCGAGACGTGACTATCCAAAACTACCGAGGCGATCTCGATACGCTAGCATCCACCCTAATAACCGAGATTAATAACCTCCATGCGGCGGGTGTTGGTTTAGATGGCACTACCGGTTGGAACTTTTTCACAGGGACAGGGGCCGCGGATATCGCCTTAAGCGCTGATATCGATGACCCAACACACGTGGCGGCGGCAACGGATGCTGCTGCTATACCTGGGGATAATTCGAACGCCCTGGCTATCGGTAAGCTCAAAGATACACTGCTGACGATCGACGGCAACAACGTCACGATGAATGATTTTTATCGATCAACGGTCACAAATCTCGGTATCGAATCCCAGGAATCAGGCAGGATGATTACCAACAGTAAGCTCTATTACGACTTGATAGAAAATCACCGCCAATCGGTCTCCGGTGTTTCTCTGGATGAAGAAGCGACGAATATGATCAAGTACCAGAGGGCATATGAAGCGGCGGCACGGGTTATCACGATGCTTGACGACATGCTCGATACGTTAATTAACAGGATGGTTAGGTAGGAGGTGATCTAGGTGAGAGTAACAAATACAATGCTTGGGAACACGATCCTCAAAAACATATCGGCTGCTTACGCTCGAATCGAGCGAAGTGAGGACCAGTT
>PFFU01000208.1:9460-15315 GCA_002783345.1 Candidatus Aquicultor secundus | reverse complement strand
GGCAACTCCACGGCTTTTATAAAAAACCCAGCGCTTTCTATCCCTATCGGGTTAAGCATCCTGGGCCTCGTCGCCACGCATGTAGCTGTCGACTAGTTATTTTATTGCTCAATTCCATGGGTAAAATTTTGATTATCTTACACCCGCAGATTGCTTGTGTCAAGAAAAGTTCACATCCAACAATAAAATCCCACCAACCTTGGGTGGGATAAATGCCGTGGACTACGTAAGATGTGCCGGTGGTACTTATACAACCGGGGTCGGCAAATCCGGTTTCCTTACTGCCCTTGCGACCGGCTTCACGGCGACGCGCGGCTCAACTATATATCCGTTCTCTTTCGCCTCGTCCCAACACCCGGAGCATTTTCCGGCACATGGTGAATAATTGCGTAGGCAGAACTGGCAGCAGATATCCAGATTTTCCGGGCATTCATGATCGTTTGAGGTGCATTTAACGTTTTGCATAACTGCCTCCTAGCACTCGATCACACATCAATTGACCGATAAGAATTCTTAGCTGCTAAAGATACCCTGAGAACCTGATAAATACCTTTGAAAGTTGTAATTATCCCGAGACGTAAAAATCACGGCAGAATCGCCGAAGTGTGTTGTAGGTTCTAGTTCAGCAAAACGACAAGAGCTTCGTACCGGCGGAGTTCAAAATCAACATGAGAAGTGCTTCCTCGTTGAAGATACTCGGGCGATTATCACTGTATTAATGATACAACGATAGCGGAAAATAAGCTAGGTAAATATGTGACTTTGTTGTTACAAAAGGGCGGGGTCATTAGACCCCGCCCCTATATTGCTTCCTGCATTGGCGCCTAAACGCCTGGTAGCAGCAGGTTCTACATCATGCCGCCCATACCGCCCATGCCGGGCATTCCGCCACCGGCACCTGCTTCCTCGGGCTTATCGGCAATCGCAGCCTCGGTGGTAAGAATGAGGCTTGCGATCGAAGCCGCGTTCTGGAGCGCCGAGCGCGTGACTTTCGCCGGGTCGATAACACCATCCTTCATCATGTCGCCGAACTTGCCGGTTACGACATTAAGACCCTGGCCTTTGTCCATACCTTTGATCTTCTCGACGATAACCGAGCCCTCATAGCCCGCGTTTGCCGCAAGCTGGCGAAGTGGGGCTTCGAGCGCACGCGAGATAATCTGAGCGCCGACTTTCTCGTCGCCTTCGAGCACGTTGTCGAGATTAGCAAGAGCTGGGATTATATTGATGAGAGTTACCTCGCCGCCGGGGACTATGCCCTCTTCAACAGCAGCTTTAGTTGCGGAGAGTGCGTCTTCAATGCGGTGTTTCTTTTCTTTCATCTCGGTCTCGGTCGCCGCACCCACGCGGATAACGGCAACGCCGCCGGATAGTTTAGCAAGGCGCTCCTGGAGTTTTTCACGGTCAAACTCGGAGTCACTCATGTCGATCTCTTTCTTGATCTGTGCGATGCGGCTCTGGATATCCTTGGCCTTGCCCGCGCCGTCAACGATAACCGTCTCGTCCTTGGTTATGCGAACACGGCCTGCGCGACCGAGCATATCGACGGTTACTGTGTCGAGCTTGATGCCAAGCTCCTCGGTTACAACCTGGCCGCCGGTAACGATTGCGATGTCCTGCAGCATTGCCTTGCGGCGCTCGCCAAATCCCGGGGCCTTTACAGCAATACCGGTGAACGTGCCACGGATCTTATTGACGACAAGTGTCGCGAGAGCTTCTCCCTCGACATCCTCGGCGATAATAAAGAGCGGCTTGCCTGCCTGCATTACTTTCTCAAGAATGGGAAGAAGATCAGCGATTGCGGCAATCTTCATGTTGACGATGAGGATGAGCGGCTCGTCTAGAACGGCTTCCATTCTCTCCGTATCTGTGACCATGTATGGTGAGATATAGCCCTTGTCAAACTGCAGACCCTCGACGACCTCAAGTTGGGTTCCTATCGTCTGTGATTCCTCAACAGTAATGACGCCGTCTTTCCCCACCTTATCCATTGCATCTGCGATTAAGTTACCGATCTCAGGGTCGGCGGCGGAAATTGTCGCAACGGATGCGATCTCTTCCTTGGTATCAATACTCTTGGCAATGCTTTTAATCTCGTCAACAGCGGCCTGAACGGCCTTGTCGATACCTCTTTTCAGGAACATCGGGTTGGAACCTGCGGCCACATTCTTCATGCCCTCACGCACGATTGCCTGACCGAGAATTGTCGCGGTGGTTGTTCCGTCACCGGCAACGTCGTTAGTTTGAGTCGCGATCTCTTTTGCGAGCTGCGCGCCCATATTCTCATACGGATCTTCAAGCTCGATCTCTTTTGCTACGGTCACGCCGTCGTGGGTGATCGTCGGCGCACCGAACTTCTTGTCGATTACGACATTTCTTCCTTTTGGACCTAGCGTAACTTTTACGGTATCGGCGAGTTTGTTAACGCCCGCCTCAAGTCTACGCCGTGCCTCTTCATTGAATTCAATGATTTTCGGCATATACTGGTTTCCCTCCTCAAAATGCTTAATAATTCTTTAAACTATGCATAAACAGAAATAGTCTTGACGAACATGTTATTGGCTAACAACAGCCAGAATATCTTCTTCTCTCATAATAAGATAATCCTGATCTTCTATTTTGATCTCGCTGCCGCCGTATTTTGAGTAGATTACCTTGTCGCCGACTTTAACTTCCATTGGCACTGCCTTGCCTTTGTCGTCGAGCTTGCCACCCCCGACAGCAACAACCTCCCCCTCCTGAGGCCTTTCCTTCCTGGCGGTATCCGGGATAACAATCCCGCTTTTCGTAGTTTCCTCCGCCTCAATCGGTTTGATCACTACGCGATCACGCAATGGTTTTAGGTTCATGAAATACAACCCTCCCAACAGTATTTTTAGCACTCTATCTTGTAGAGTGCCAAAACAATATTACAATACAGCCTTTGCTAAATCAACACGCCATCATAAATTTTTGCCAATTTTCTGCATAGTTAAACATTAGTTTTTGTATAAACTTGGGGCTGCTTTCAGCTTAACCGCAAGCCCGTATAAAGCCCCAGCCAGTACGATCGCCAGGTAAAGGTACGGCATCAGGCGGCCGTATCTTGCAAAAAAGCTCGTTCCCGGTGAAAATTCGAGGGTACCCGAGAGTATCTGTTGTTGTTCAGCACCCGACTTAGCGGTTATCCGGCCATTACTGTTGATGATGCCGGAGATGCCCGTGTTTGCCATCTGGATAACCGGGATGCCGTACTCGGCGGCCCGCATCTGCGTTATGCGGAAATGCTGCTCGAGGGCGGCGGTTTTGCCGAACCAGCCGTCGTTGGTAATAACGACAAGGGCCTGTGCCCCGGCGTTTACCATCTTGCCAACGAGCGGCGAATCGCATGATTCAAAGCAGATAACCGTCGAAAATCTGCCGATGCTGCGTATGGCCGCATCGGTGCGCGCAGAGCCTTCTTGCCCTCTCTGTATCTGTCCGGGAAATTCAAAAACCTTGCAATCGGTTCCCGGGGTGATATTACGAACAAGTGTGGCCAGGTTGTTTATCCGCTCGACGAGGCTTCGCATGGGGATATACTCGCCGAACGGAACCAGGTGAATCTTACGATATGCCTGTCGCCTTCCAAAACGATCGAAATAAAAAGCATCGTTATGGATGAGATCCGCTTCGTCTTCAAAACAACCAAAGATGAGCGATGTCTTTTTCGGGATGAGAAGCTTGTTTACCTCTTCTAAAAAGTCCTGCTCGTTGCTTATAGATGATACCAGTGCGCTCTCCGGCCAGATGATGAGGTCGGGCTTTGACTTGAGCGCCTCTTTGGTCATGGCAAGATACCGCGCCTTGATCGCGTCGTCGTTTCCGGTATCGGCCTTAAGGCTCTGGGGGACGTTTGCCTGAATGATGGCAACCTTAATCGTAGATGGCTCTTTAAGCGATTCAGTAGTTTGCGTTTGCGCCCCTGCCCCATTTGGGCCGGTGGCCTCGACCATAATTGCGCCGGCTGCGGGCCAGATCGAAACCGATGCGATTAGTGTTACAAGGCCTAAAGCAGCAAGCCTTGTCCGTGCGGCAATCCATTGTCGATCACGGCTTTCAACCCATGCGATGACCGCCTCGATAGCCCTGAGGCCGATCAGGTTGACCATAACAAAAACAAACCCGAGGCCGTACTCCCCGATATATGAGACAAGCTGAAGCAGATAGGGATTATTGGCGGTTGAGCCGAGATTCGCCCACGCAAAACCCCACGGTCCCAGCGCGCGCCCCAACTCACAAAGCGCCCAGAGTGCAGGAATGATGACAAACTGCGCGGTCCCTTTAAATGTGCGCATAACAATCCAGACGCCGAGCGCAAAAAGAACCATCCAGAGCGAAAGCATGCTCGCCAGCGCTATCCATGCGATAAAGCCGAAGACCTGAATCCAGTAAAGAACAGTAAGAAAGAACGATAGGCCAAAGATAAACCCGAGGAGTGCAGCGCCCTTGGCGTTGCTTCTCTGCAGCGCGAAGAGCAGCGGAATAAGCCCGACGAGCGCGAAACTGCCGATCGATGGGGATGGAAAGGCAAGCGCCAGCAGCGATCCCGAAACGATTGCCAGAAGAAAGTTAATAAGCGTGTCTTTTGAGAAGTGTTTCAAATTCTCAACCCGGCCTTTGCACGTGGGCTTACTATCAACACTTAGGCCTCGATCTTTTGCCCGAGCCTCAAATTCGGAATCGGGTTGGCCTCAAGAGTTATTCTATCACCGGCCAGGTATCTATAATAACCGGCAACCGCAATCATTATGGCGTTATCGGTGCAAAGGAATATATGCGGATAGTAAAGCAGCAGCCCCTCGCGCTTCGTCTCTGCAATCATGCGCTCTCTAAGATAGCTGTTAGCGGCGACGCCTCCGGCCAGAACAATCTTATCAACTCCCTTTTCCCGTGCCGCCCGGATCGTCTTAACGACCAGCACATCGACAACGGCGGCTTGGAAACTAGCGGTTAGGTCATGCAAGGGAAGCTCGTGCGCATCGAGGTTAAGGTGTGATACGTAGTTTAACACCGCCGTCTTTAGGCCGCTTAAGCTAAAGTTTAACTCGCCTTTTTTTAGCATCGCCCTCGGGAATTGTATCGCTGTCGGGTCGCCTTTTTTGGCCATCTCATCGATAATCGGACCGCCGGGGTACCCCAGCCCTAAAAATGAAGCGACTTTGTCGTATGCCTCACCCACGGCATCATCCAGCGTCTGGCCAAGCGGCTCGTATATACCGAAGTCCTCCATATAGACGAGCATGGTATGCCCGCCCGAGACAACCAGAGAGATAAGCGGCGGTTTTAAATCCGGATGGTCGATGAGGTTGGCGTAGATATGCCCTTCGATATGATTCACCCCGACAAGCGGCAAGCCTTTGACGTAGGATATAACCTTGGCGGCCCCCAGTCCCATAAGCAACGCTCCGACAAGCCCGGGGCCGATGGTAACGGCCACCGCATCTAAATCCTCATATGTTAACTGCGCCTTTTCGAGCACATCATCAAGCACCGGATTGAGCATCTCAAGGTGCTTGCGCGATGCGATCTCGGGTACCACCCCGCCGAATTTTTGATGAAACTCGATCTGCGACGCGACGACACTCGCAACCACATCGGTCCCGTTTCTCACAATCGCCGCCCCGGTCTCATCACACGAACTCTCAATCCCTAAAACATATATATCTTTTATATTTTTTATATCTTTCAATGCCAATCCATTCACCCGTCTAGCCGTTCTTAATCGAATTTAGGATCCTTGCATGTCATTCTGAACGAAGTGAAGAATCTAGCGGGCACTCACGCACTTCTGTCACTTAAGTGCGTCTAAGCTTTGATATACCTTTCTAAGAAGC
>PFFU01000208.1:1625-9378 GCA_002783345.1 Candidatus Aquicultor secundus | reverse complement strand
GTCACTTCAGAATGACATCTAGCGGACCCTTATTTAGTCACATATTTAGTCACATGCAGTATTCACCGGCCTCTTATTTATTCTCCAGGTCTCTTCGAATCTCGTCGAAGAGGTCCGTATAGTATTCGCTCGTGATATCGCCTGTCCAGAATATCAGGGCGTCCTCGTAGTTATCCGTATAATATCCCTTACGGATACCCTTCATGCGAAAGCCGAATTTTATATAGAGGTGCTGCGCCTTGGTATTGGATTTGCGCACCTCAAGAGTCATATATTTGACGCCCCTCCCGCACGCGTAATCGATTGCCGCGAGTAGAAGGCAGGTTGCGATTCCCCGGTTCTGGTGGGAGGCATCAACGGCAACATTGGTTATATGGCCCTCTTCCAGAATATGGTACATACAGGTAAAGCCGATAATACGCTCCCCTATCTCGGCAACCAGGCACGTGTTGTGGTGACTGCCTATTACTTCACGCTGAAACGTCAGTTTGCTCCAGGGATTCGAGTGCGCCCTTCTTTCGATGTCGTGCACCTGATCGACATCGTTCATCGTCATGCGGCGGACTTCAGGTTTCATTACAAGCATTATAAAATTCACCCCCGATGACGTTTTTCCCATATTTCTTCGGCTTGAGACAGCCTGACGTAAATCGGCGCCAGCTGGTAGAGTTCGTCAAAATCGCGCGCCCTTATGCGCGGGCGCGCCACATTAATCAAATCCGAAGCCAGGGGCCACCAATCGTCCTCCGGGGCAAGTTTGGCTTTATCCCCTAACACCTGCACTAATACGTCTGAGTAGAGCTTCAACCCATCGCCGGCAAAGATGACACGCTCGTACCCCTCAAGCTGCAGTAGTTCGGCCAGCGCATCCGGAGCGATCGCCTTAAAGTTGGTGAAGCGGTTGACCGTATCCCCGGCCGACCGGTAAAACGCCGCATACACCTCGCCCCGTTTGGCATCTACTACCGGACAAATCAGGGCTCCTTCTTTTATGTTGCGCTGTGCAATCGCGTCCAGGCTGGATATGCCGAGTATGGGTACTTTTAAAAGCTGGGCCAGCGTACGGGCTATCACCATTCCAATCCTTAGGCCCGTGTACGAGCCCGGACCGCTGCCTATTATGACCGCTTCCACGTCTTGAACGGTTAATCCGGCATCCTTTAGAAGACCGTCTATTGCGGGCAGCAGCTTTGCCATATGCCCCCTCGGAAGCCAAGTCGTCGTCTCTGTTATTATTCTCTCGCCATCGCCTATCGCCACAGTCAGGACGGGGCTTGAAGTATCAAACGCCAGCGTTAACAACTTACTCTCTCACCAACCATTGATCGACTTTTTCTTGCCAGACATCACCCTGCGGGGTTACTTCAATTCGCCGAAATTCGTCATCTACCAGGCGCAATAGCCTTATATCAAGGCGAACATCGGGGAGAAGCTCTTCGATTTTATCGCCCCACTCAACAACCGAAACGCCATCGCCGTAGAAGTATTCGTCAAATCCAAGCTCCTCCATCTCCTCCGGTGATGACAACCGGTATACGTCAAAGTGATAAAGCGGCAAACGACCCATGTATTCCTTGATCAAGGTAAAGGTCGGGCTGGTAACCGGCTCATCAATCCCCAGGCCAACGGCAAGACCCTTGGAGAAAACCGTTTTACCGGCCCCAAGGTCTCCACTTAAATTTATAACATCGCCGCTAGATAATATGGGAGCCAGCTTTCGCGCCAGCTCCCAAGTCTCCTCAGGTGAATGCGTAATCACACTAAACATCGTTACTCACAAAGTCGTTATATAGGTCGACATATAAATCGTTATCTATAATATTATTAATATCATGATATTAATCATTTATGTCATTACATTAATTCACTGCATTAAACTTACGCTAGAACAACCCCATTTGCTCTACTTGTGGCTCCATGCCGATCTGTTGCTCCTGCGCCAGGTTATCCTTTGTTATATCTCCGGTTGTATCTTGGGCTTTCTCTTGTAGTTTTACGTTTTCCCCGACATATGCCTTAAGTTTCTTGAAATCTTCAGTTAACGGAACCAGGTTCGCACGCGAGTGAAGCGCCGCCGCCGGGTGGTAAATCGGCACCACCAACGAGCCGTCTTTGATGAATTTCTGCCCATGAACGCGCCCCATCGAAACATCCTTCATATCGAGGATAACAGATGAAGCAAACCGCCCAAGCGTAGCGATTACCTTGGGGTTTATCAGTTTAATCTGCGAAAAAAGATAGCGGTTCGTGCAAATATCGATCTCATCCGGTTTGGGGTCGCGGTTCTGCGGGGGCCTGCATTTTACGACGTTGGTTATGTAGACATCCTCCCGCTTGAGCCCGATGGACTCCAAAAGCTGTGTTAAAAGCTTACCCGCCGCACCGACAAACGGCTTTCCGTTCTTGTCTTCGTAGAAGCCCGGGCCCTCGCCGATAAACATGATGTCGGCATCCGGATTGCCATCGCCAAAGACAACCTGCGTCCGTCCCTGCTTTGCCAGAGGACACGACTCGCATCCCTTTGATTGTTCTTCTAAGCTAAGAAGGTCCAATGTTCTATCCCCTACTTACCCTACTTACCACATGTGCTGCAATTGCTGCTCGAGCAACTGCCGCATCCGTCGCCGAAACTCGTCTTTGAGCCGGACGAAAAGCCGAATGAAGAAAAGAGTTTCTTCACATCGGCGCACCCACAGCCCGGACACTCCGGAGTTCTGCCGTTAGAAGCGGACATTAATTTCTCGAACTTCGTCCCGCACTTATTACATCTAAACTCATAAATAGGCACTTACATCACCTAAAACCAAAATAGCATATAACCATATAGATTCTATCAATTATTATCCTAGTCTCGCTGCCAGTTCACCCGCACGAACTCGGCATCTTGCAGCCACTGGATCATGAGATTGCCATGGAACGCTTTTTCAAATTCCCTGCCGATGCGCTCGGCCAGCGAGACATCGGTTGTCTCTACTACAAGGCCATGGCCGTTTTCTTCCATATTGTAGACCCTGGCCGCGACGTTTCGCTGTAGTTGCCTGTCGGCGATATTGTTAATAAGGTTGATCGCTTCATCGAAGTGACATTTCAAAAAATCACCCTTAAGCGTCACAACACCATCGATTCTTCTCTTCTCGATTCTTTGATGCCCCGGGCAGAGGGTTACCTCCGCCCGTCTTGTTCGCATGAGCCGTGTGTGTTCCCCTTCGTTATATAACCACTTGGTTCCATCACTGACTGCCATACATCTTGAGCAAATTTTTGCACTCATGCTTCTACCTCCTTATGTACGCGGTCACCCGCGCTTACACATCCAAAGTAGCCTTTTTTGAACAATTCTTAAGCACTCTCTATGCTGTTGTCGTACCGTTTACGTTTTGCTGTAACCCACCCCTTTCTCTACATTTCAGCGTGTCATCTTTGGCCCGGCATACGTCCGCCGGTTCTTATTCCAACGCCTGCTAGTCATCCGCTTTTAGTGTAAACCCAAGCTCAACATCTTTATCCTTAACGCCGTTGGCTACGACCTTTGCGAAGGCTTTATAGTTTCCGGGCTGAACGGTGTTTCCTTGCTTATCCTGCATCGGCCACATCGCTGTAAATGACGTCGTTTCATGGGGCTCTAGCGTTACTTCTTCGATCATCTGCGCGAACATTCGCCCATCGGACCAAGTCCACACCGTTGCACCTGTCTTGTCTTCAATGCGGATGTCGAACTTTTGGCTGCTATTAAACACAAGCTCACGGGGCTTGGAACCTACATTTTCAACAGAGATGTTAAAATGTAGTAATTCTCCCAGCTTTATCGAATTCGATGGGATTTCAACGGAGATTTTCAGATAGTCTATTACCTTTTCGGCCTTGGTGTCACTTGCTACGACACGCGCCTCCTTATCACCAGACGTTTGCTTGCCCGGCGCCAAGCTAAAGGTTCTTTCGCTTCTAAACGCAACGGCGTATGCCAGCACGCCGATTAAAAATGCTGCAACAACTAAAACGACTATCCGCGATGCGGACATGTGCTACTCCTTATATACCCGTGGAACGCGCGCGTTTATCATGCACACAATCTCATAATTAATTGTGCCCAAAATCGAGGCAAGCTCATCGGCGCTGATTTCCTCGCCACCCTGCCTGCCGATCAACACCACTTCATCATCGGCCCCGGCAGTGGAGCCTGCGCCCAAATCGACCATAAACTGGTCCATACAGATATTGCCGACGGCCGGATACCTGCGGCCCCCAATCAAGACCTGCGCCTTGTTGGATAAAAGCCTCGAGTATCCATCTCCATAACCGGCGGGCACCGTCCCGACTATAGTAGCTTGCGCTGTCGTATAGGTCCTGCCGTAACTTATGCCTTCACCGCCCGCAAGCTCTTTTACGTAGGAGAGCCTGGCTTTCAACGAAAACGCGGGTTTTAAATCGATGCGTCCCTTCGTCGCCTCGGATGGATGAAGGCCGTATAACGATATTCCGATTCTCACCATGTCAAAATGTGAATCCGGATGCAGATATACCGCCGCGCTATTTGCCGCATGCTTTACCGGCGGGCATATCCCTTGGGATTCTAATTCTTCAAGAAGATCTTTAAACCTTCTTATTTGATAATTCGTGTAGTCGCTTTCGGGATTGTCGGCCTCAGAAAAATGCGTGAATATTCCTTCGACTTCAAGCTCTTTTAAACGGTTTATTTCCCGCAAGAACTCGGCGGTTCTCTCGGGCAAAAGACCGACCCGATTCATGCCGGTATCAACCTTTACGTGTACTTTTACCGTCGTGCCGCGATGTCCGGCTTCTTCCGCCAGAACCTGGGCCGACTTCAAGGTATACACTGTTGCCGTTAAACCGTGCTTAAGGATTACCGGAGCCGCCTCAGCCGCCGCCTCCGACAACACATGGATGGGCTGGGTAATGCCGGTTTCGCGCAAACGAGCGCCTTCGTCGGGGATCGCCACACCAAGGCACGACGCACCGGCATCACAGGCTGCCTTTGCAACCCGATCCGCGCCGTGGCCGTAGGCGTTCGCTTTAACAACCGCCATTATCTCGACATTGCCCCCGACAACATTCCGGGCCTCTTTTACATTGTGCTTGATGGCCGAGAGATCTATCTCGGCCCATAAAGGTCTCATTTCCATACCTTATAGATATCGTTCCTACCAGTAACCCTTACTTATTGCCTTAACGATATCGCCCTTCGTTATGATGCCGACAACCTTGCCGTCGGACATAACCGGAACCCTGCTTATGCCTTTGTCGACCATCAGGGTAGCGATATCCTCCAGGCTTGCATCCTCATTGGTGGTAATAACCTCGGTGGTCATAACATCACCCACCTTGGCACCCACCGCTTTCTTAAATTCTTCCTCAAACCGCTCAAGACTGCGCGGCAGGTAGATATATCCATCAAGAAGCTGGATATATGTGGGGAAATGAAAACGAACATCCTGCATGATCAAATCGCTCTCGGATACGATCCCGATAAGCCCGCCTTCATCATCAACGACCGGCGCGCCGCCGATGTTTCTCTTAACCAGCACCTCGGTAGCTTCCTTTACCGGCGTATCCTTGGTAAAAGTAACCAACCCCCCGGTCATTATATCCTTCGCTTTTTGCCGCACTTCAGCCATCTTTATTACCTCTCTTTATAGGGTCAAGGGTCCGGGGTCCGGCCTCTGGACCCTTTTACTAGCCTAAAATATAGAGAATCGCCTCGGGCAAGTAGTCGATAACATCCGATGCCATCAGGCAATACTCACTTATATCTTCAACGGCGATATCCGCGGATAAACCGTGTAGATACACGCCGACGGACGCCGCATCGTATGCGTTTAATCCCTGGCCCATGAATCCGGCTATAAAACCGGTAAGCACGTCTCCGGTCCCGGCGGTTGCAAGGCCGGGGTTACCTGTCGTGTTGAGTGTCGATTCATCGTTGATGCTGATAATAGTAACCGCACCCTTAAGAACCGCTATGACCCCAAACTCTATAGCAGCCCGTTTTGAAAAGCCGATGGGGTCGTCGAGAACCTCTTGCGTCGACACCTTAAAGAGCCGGGCCATCTCACCCGGATGGGGCGTTATAACGGTCTCTGCTTTCCTGACGCTCAGTATCTCTACGTGATCGGCGACGGCATTAAGACCATCTGCATCGATTACCATCGGCTTTTCTATATCCACGATAAGTTTGCGCACCAGCTCAACCGTTTGCGGATTGGCCGTAAGGCCCGGCCCTAGTGCGATGACATCATACTGCGCCGCAAGCTCGATCAACGAATCATAAGCATCCATGCAGAGGGTGCCGGCCTCTGTTTCGGCCTGCGGCCGCACGATTGCCTCGATTAAGGCGCTATGGAGCACCGGTGCGATACTCGCCGGAGGGGCGAAAACAACCAGCCCCGCCCCGATTTTATATGCTCCCCGCGCTACGAGAACGGCCGCTCCGGCCATATCCCTCGAGCCCGCAATTACCAGTATCCGCCCGACTGTATTTTTGTACGCGTCAACGCTTCTCGCCGGGAACAGGTCAAACACATCCAGCCTGTCCAGCGCCCTGAACCCACTATACTCGTCGACCAAACTTTGCGGAATACCGATGTCGGCGACTAAGTACTCACCGGTACGTTCAATGCCCGGGTGCAGGAGCATCCCGACTTTCGGCGCGGTAAATGTAACTGTAATATCCGCCCATATCCCGCTACCATACACTTTACCGGTGTCGGCCTCCAGGCCCGAGGGCATGTCAACTGAAAGGACCATCTTCCGGGATGCGTTAATGCGGTCGATAACCTCAGACGCCACCCCGCGCACCGCGCCTTTAAGGCTGAACCCGAAGATCGCGTCGACGACGAGGTCTGCCTCTATCAACCCCTCATCAAGCAGACCAAGGTCGGGTTCGGTGATAAGGTTGATTTCTTTGGGAAGATTATCGAAAGCTTGTTGCGCCGCCGGCGGAAAAGCATCTCTGTGTGCAAGTGAAAAAACGGTGATGGTGTATCCTGACGCTTTCAAAAGTCTTGCGGCGACAAATCCGTCACCGCCGTTGTTGCCTTTTCCGCATACGATCAAGATGTTTCCGAGGCGTGGCAGCATCCGCTCCGCCTCTTCGGCAACCGCCTGGCCGGCCCGTTCCATGAGCAATCCGGTGCTGAGGCCGAATAACGCTTCAGCTTGCTCTTCTATTATGAGCATCTCACGGCTCGTAACTACACGCAAATATTTACTCCGTTCCCACAGCTATCGCCGAGGCCACCGCCGATTCACGGCTAAATGATAGGCTTATAAATATATCGCAGATGCCCCTCTCACGAGCTACGGCAGCCGCATTACCGTTTAAGTAAAGATACGGCTTGCCCCACTTATCTCGACGAACCTCAAAATCGGTCCATTTCACTCCGCGCATACCCGTCCCAAGCGCCTTGAGAGCGGCTTCTTTTGCAGCGAACCGCACCGCAAAATGCAAATGCGGGCGGCGCTTGCTCAGGCAGTACTCGCGCTCCACCTGGGTAAATATGCGCTCCGTAAATTTTTTGCGCCGGCTTATTGCCTGTTCTATGCGGTTTACTTCGACAATATCGATGCCAATCCCTTTAATCATAATGCCTCATTTGCCGGCGTTGATTACCTTTATTCTATAGCAAATATCAGCATCAGAGAAGAACAGCGATTAGCGATTGGGTGTGGGTCGAGAGCGTGGGTTTTAGAAAGGCTATTGGCAAAGAAGGTCTTTAACTTGTATAACAATTAAGAT
>PFFU01000208.1:0-1608 GCA_002783345.1 Candidatus Aquicultor secundus | reverse complement strand
GACCCTCCTGCATATGCAGAAGGTTTCTGCACCCAAGATTCTTCAGTCGCATTCGCTCCTTCAGAATGACATGCACAGAAAGTAGGGTGTCGCGGTACTAGTATGTTTAGATAACGATGAGCATAGCTGTATGGGGTACTCGTTATGACGTTCCCTAATCGCTAATCGCTGCTCTTACTTACTAAACTATATTATTAAGCATCTTGTACGCGGCGCCGTAGGTCTTATAGCCGCCGCTCAGGTTTTTAACTTTATAGCCTTTCTGCATCAATATCCTGCAGGCGACATACGCCCGCAGGCCGATTTCACAAAAGACATAAATATCCTTGTCTTTGGGGATCTCATCAAGCCGCTGCCGCAGGTAGTCAACAGGTATATTGACGGCCCCGCCTATCGTCCCCGTCATCTTGTACTCAAGCGGGGTACGAACGTCGATCAGCACGCTTGTATCTTTATCGATTGCCTCAACCTCGTCCCAATAATACATAGCAACATCGCCCCGCAACATGTTCGCGGCAACATATCCCGCTATATTTACCGGTGTTTTCGCATTGGAGAACGGAGGGGCGTACGAAAGCTCTAACTTCTCAAGGTCAAAGACGGTCATCCCCGCTCGCATCGCGATTGAGAACGCATCGATCGTTTTATCAATGTTAGCGCCGCCGACAACCTGGGCGCCGAGCAGTTTTCCGCTATCGGGATCGAACAATATCTTTATCGATAGCCCGCTCGCCCCCGGATAATACGTAGCGTGCGATGTCGAATGCGTAACCGATTTTGCGTAGGTAATACCGTATCGCTTCAGCGCGACCTCGTTGAGCCCCGTTACGGCGACCGCAAGATCGAAAATCTTGATAATCGCGGTTCCTTGCGTCGCGGTGTACTTCTCCTCCCGGCCGCAAATATTATTCGCGACGATCCTGCCCTGTTTATTCGCCGGTCCGGCAAGCGGTATTAATACCGGGTTGCCGGTCACGAAATCCTTAACCTCAATCACATCGCCAACGGCATAGATATCGGGGTCGGATGTTCTAAGGTACTCGTCCACGGCGATGCCGCCGGTCGCCCCGAGTTCGAGTCCCGCATCCCGCGCCAGCCCTACCTCGGGGCGCACACCAAGGCCCAGGATCACCATGTCGGCGTTAAGCCTGGTGCCATCGGTCAACTCGGCCACTATCCAATCATCCTCATGGTGCAACTCCCGAACGCCCTTACCCCGAATGATATTTACTCCCTTTTCCATGATGTGCCGGTGAACGAGTGCCGACATCTCGAAATCAAGCGGGGTCAGGATGCGGTCGGCCAACTCAACCACGATAACGCTCACGCCGCGCCTTTTTAAATTCTCGGCCATCTCAAGCCCGATAAACCCGGCCCCTACAACGACAACGCGCTCGGGTTTTACCTGGTCGACGAATTCCTTGATCGCATCCGTATCGGGGATATTCCTGATGGTAAACACGTGGGGGTGGTCCAATCCGGGGATATCGGGCCTGAACGGCGCCGCCCCCGGCGACAATACCAACCGGTCATACGATTCATAATAGGTCTTTCCCGTAGCGTGGCTGTAAAGCTCGACGCTCTTTTTGTCGCGAATTATCCGCTTCA
>PFFU01000200.1:7901-12370 GCA_002783345.1 Candidatus Aquicultor secundus | reverse complement strand
GATAAAGCGGGCCGAGGTTGAAGGCGCCTGCGCCATCCTTGGAAGCGCTACCCCGTCCCTAGAATCCAAATGGCGCTCGGAGAATGACATCTACCGGCCGCTTTTTTTGCGAAGGCGCATCCAAAAACGGCAACTGCCGCGCATCGAGATCGTCGATATGCGCGACGAGCCGTTCCAAAAAATACGCCCTATCTTTAGCGGGCTTTTAGTAAATAGACTCAACGCAACCCTGGGTGCCGGCGGCAAAGCGATTCTTTTCCTGAACCGCAGGGGATTCTCTAATTTCATAATTTGCCAGGATTGCGGGTTTGTGCCAAAGTGCCGTAACTGTTCTGTTTCGCTTACCTACCACTCCGTTAATCACAGCCTGCGCTGCCATCACTGTAACTTTGCGACAAGGGCGCCGGATACGTGCCCGAAATGCGGGGGCAGTGAAATTAATTATCCGGGAGTCGGGACCCAGCGCGTCGAGGGCGAACTCGACCGTCTGTACCCGGGTGTGCCGGTTATCAGGATGGACGCCGACACCACGTCCCGTAAAGGCGCCCACCAGAAGCGCCTGGCGATGTTTCAAAACGAGAAGTCGGCGATTCTTCTCGGAACGCAGATGATCGCCAAAGGACTGGATTTTCCCGAGGTCACCCTGGTCGGGGTTATCAACGCCGACACATCCATCCACTTGCCGGATTTTCGCGCCGCCGAGCACACGTTTCAGCTTCTCATGCAGGTAGCCGGTCGCGCCGGGCGTGGCGAGCAACCGGGCCGCGTCGTAATCCAGACACATACGCCCGAAAGCTATCCTCTCCAGGCCGTGTTAACAGCAGGATACGACGAGTTCTACCAGACGGAAATCGAGTTCCGCCGGGAACTCAATTATCCCCCGTTTTCAACCATCGTCAGAATGCTCTTTTCGGGCGCCGAGCCCGAACCGGTAGTAGGCCTTGCCAAACGGGCCGCCAAGATCATAGCCGCGGCGGGCCTTGATGAGGCCGCCGATATCGTGGGGCCATCGCCGGCCCCGCTCCTTAAGGTCAAGGGCGACTATCGCTGGCACATATTACTGAAGGTCCGTGACGACTTGACAATAAAAAGCTTTTTGGAAGATAATTTTCGTCGATTCGTTCCTGAAAAGTATCAAAACGTAGTAATCTTATCTATAGATGTAGACCCCGTTTGGGTACTCTAAAAGAAGCGTTCAGCATTCAGTTATCAACTAGAGCAGTGAGTCTAGATGCGGGTTTAGAGTAGGCAGTAAGCAGTAGGCAGTAAGCACAGATAGTGCGCATCGGGACCATGGTACTGCTGGAAACCGGAGAGGCAGTAAGTAAGCAGTAAGCACTAAGCAGTATAAGGGTTGAGCCTGTGGGTTTATAAAAGTACTCCTAGGTGTCATTCTGAAGGAGCGAAGCGACTGAAGAATCTTGGATGCAGTCTCTTTGTTAATAAGCAAAAGAGTCTAAGCTTAGATAAAGCATCCTTATGTATAATGGTTTTAGCTGAAGTCTGGATCATGCTGAATGCTGATAGCTATAAAAGAAGAAGGTTTAGCTGACAGTTGAGTGCTGAAAGCTATACATAAAGAAGGGTGAAATTTAGACATGGCGGTTTTGCCGATTAGGAAATTTCCCGATCCGGTGCTGAGAGAGAAGACGTTGCCGGTAGAGAAAATAGATGATGAGCTGCATAAATTAATAAAGAACATGGCCGACACGATGTACGCCGCGCCGGGGGTCGGGCTTGCCGCAAACCAGGTCGGAATTCTAAAGAGCGTAGTCGTCGTCGATATCGATGAGGGCCTGATGGTATTCCTGAACCCCGAAATTACCTGGTATGGTAATGAGACCGAGGAGGGGGAAGAAGGATGCCTCAGCGTTTATCCCCAGGAGATTCAGGTAATGATCCCGCGGTCGACAAAGATACGATTTAAGGCCAAGAATGAAAAAGGCGAGCCGGTCGAGTTCGAAGCCGAAGGGCTTCTTGCACGTGCGCTCCAGCATGAGGTGGACCACATACATGGTATCCTCATCCTGGATAGGACGAGCCCGGAGGAACGCCGCCGGGCCTTAAAGGATCTGGCGGGGAAGACGCTGGTATAAAGTACGAAAGGTAACGATGCGCGCATTTTTCATGGGTACACCGCAGCTTGCGGTCCCGGTTTTAAAGAGGATTGTCGATTCAGAGCATGAGGTGGTTCTCGTTGTGAGCCAACCCGATAAACGCTCCGGCCGCCGGCAGAAAATCGGCGCTCCCCCCATTAAGCTTCTAGCGCTTGAAGAGGGCATTCCCCTCGTCCAACCCGTAACCTTAAAAGACGACCGGTTCAGGATACAGATGGAAGAGCTACAGCCGGATATCGGTGTGGTGTTCGCTTACGGCAAAATCATTCCCCAATGGCTTATCGATATTCCGAAATACGGGGTTATCAACGTGCACGCATCGCTGCTTCCCAGATGGCGCGGCGCCGCCCCGATCCAGCGCGCGATAATGGAAGGCGATACGGTGACCGGTGTCACCATAATGCAGCTTGTCCGGGAACTCGACGCGGGCGATATCCTCCTGCAGCAGGAAATCGAAATCGAGCCGCAGGATACCGCGGAAACTCTGGCTTTGCGGATGTCTACCGTCGGCGCTAATCTTATAATCAAAGCGCTTGCCAGGATAGAAAGCGGCACCATCCAACCCACAAAGCAGAACCCGGCGGAAATTACCTATGCCGGTAAAATAGATGATGAAGACCTCGAGATAAGCTGGGCAAAACCGGCCGAGGCAATTTTCAACCAGATAAGAGGTCTCAACCCAAAGCCCGGCGCCCACACCCATTTCGACGACACGTTGCTTAAGGTCTGGTGGGCGGCAAAAGCCCCGCAGGTTATCCCGGACACCGCCCAGGCGGAGCCCGGCACGATTATCCATATCGATAAACATACCGGTCCCTACGTCGCCACCGGAACCGAGCCGTTACTCCTCGTCGAGGTCCAGCCCGCCAATAAGAAGAAGATAAGCGGTGCGGAATTTATGCGCGGCTATCGTCTCAAAGTCGGCGACAGGTTGGGAACAGTGGTTCGCAGCCAAGGGCTCGGGGATTAGCCAATGGCGAAGACGGCGCGCGAAATCGCACTTGAAGTCATCCATCGCGTCCATAAAACGGGCAGCTATGCCAACCTTCTTCTCCCAAAAAAGCTACGAGAAAGCGACCTCGACAGGCGGGATAAAGCCTTTACCACCGAGCTTACCTACGGTACCTTGAGGGCAAAAGGGACGCTCGACTGGATCATACAGCAGTTCTCAAAACAGAAGCCGGATAAAATCCCCGATCTTGTGCTCGATCTTACCCGAATGTCCGTCTACCAGATCATGTATATGGATGTACCCGACCATGCATCGGTCAACGAGGCGGTTCTTATCGCAAAGAAGAATTTCCATCCGGGCATATCCAAATTCGTCAACGGTCTCTTACGTACAATAGCGCGTGAAAAAGATAATCTACCCTGGCCGGATAAGGAAAAAGACCCGGCCAGGTATATATCGCTTAAATATTTTCATCCCCCTTGGATTGTTAAGATGTGGATTGAAGAATTCGGCATCGAGCAGACCGAAGCCCTCTGCGAGGCGGATAACCGCCCGCCCAAGCTTGTGATCAGGGTGAATACGCTCAAGATAACCCCCGAGAAGCTAACCGATGAACTCAAGGAGGCGGGCTGGCAGGTGGAGCCTGGCATGTATATGCCGGAAGCCCTGGTAGCGAAGGATGCTGGGGATATCACACGCGTGCCGCAATTTAAAGAAGGCCAGTTTTATGCCCAGGACGAAAGCTCGATGATAATCGCCCACGTGGTCGACCCCCAGCCCGGCGAGACGATCCTCGATGTGGCGGCTGCCCCCGGCGGAAAAACGACCCACATGGCCCAGCTCATGCATAATAAGGGCCAGATTTTGTCGGTCGATGTTAATCCGAATCGCGTCAACCTGCTCAAGCAAAATATCCAAAGGATGGGCGCCACCATCGCCCAGGCGATAAAGGCGGATGCAACCAAGCTCAAATCGGTTGTTAAAAAGCCGGTCGACAGGATTCTGTGCGATGCCCCGTGCTCCGGTCTTGGAGTTTTGGCGCGCCGGCCCGATGCCAGGTGGACCAAAAAGCCCGAGCAAATCGAAGAACTTTCCCACCTGCAAACAGACATCCTTACCTCGGTGGCTGACTTTGTAAGACCAGGCGGCGTCCTGGTTTATTCGGTATGCACGGTGACCAGGCAGGAGACCAAGTTGGTAGTTGAGCGTTTTTTGCGGATCAGAGAAGATTTTTATGTGGGTGACGTCGCGCCTTATCTACCTGAACCGCTGCGTGCGGATGTGCGCGATGGGATGATACAGCTGCTGCCGAGCAGACACGGCATCGACGGATTATTTATCGCAAGGCTGCGGAGGATGGAGTAGGGCTTCGGTGGGTGCTAAAGAGCCCGGCCTCACCC
>PFFU01000200.1:0-7888 GCA_002783345.1 Candidatus Aquicultor secundus | reverse complement strand
GCTAACAGTGCAGGTATGCTAACACTAGCAGCTACGTTACTTTGTGATTGCCTTTCATTTGAAATTCGGCATTCGCAATTCGAAATTCCATGGGGGTTTGAATGGAACGCGAATTACTGATCGCACCGTCGATTCTTTCTGCCGATTTTTCATGTCTGGCAGAACAGGTTGCAAAAGCAGCCGAGGGTGGAGCGGATCTTTTACATGTTGATGTGATGGACGGGCATTTCGTTCCCAACATAACGATTGGACCGCTGGTCGTTGAGTCCTTGAAGCGCAGCACGATCCTGCCGATTGACGTTCATCTTATGATAGACAACCCCGAGAGGTATCTGGACCAGTTCATCGAGGCGGGAGCCTCGTGGATTTCATTTCACGTTGAGGCTACCAACCACTCGCACCGGGTAATCCAGAGGATCAAGGAGTATCCGGGTGTGAAAGCTGGGGTTGCGTTAAATCCCGCTACCCCGGTAACCTATCTTCACCATATACTGGAAGACCTCGATTTCGTGCTGATCATGTCGGTTAACCCCGGTTTCGGGGGACAAAAGTTTATTCCAAACGCCCTGGAGAAAATCGAGGTCGTTCGGCATATGATCGACAGTAAAGGCCTGGATGTAAAGATACAGGTCGATGGGGGTATCTCGGCGGCTAACGCGGATAGGGTTGTCCTAAAAGGAGCCGAGATATTGGTGGCCGGATCGGCGATATTCGGTGCGGAAGATATACCCCAGGCGGTAAGGGGTATACGGAAGGCCGCACCTATTTAGCTTGCAAAACACAAACTAATTCTGCTACAATTGCTACAATTAGCAATAATTGAATACAGACCTTCGGGGCAGGGTGAAATTCCCGACCGGCGGTAAGCCTTAAACAGGCTTTTGAAAAGCAGTTTTAGGTAAGCCCGCGAGCTTTGGATTGGTTGTACACCAGCCAGGGCAGATCCGGTGAGATTCCGGAGCCGACAGTATAGTCTGGATGGGAGAAGGTTAAGGCTAAAGTATACATTTATGTATGCATTTGCACTGCGCCTGGCTTTCTCCGAGGCGCTTTTTGTTTTCCCCGGGCTCTATTCTAGATTCTAAGTTTAGGGTTAGACTATTGTAAGCCGAGTAATTTATAAGCCGACTAAGCAACAAGTGAGTTACAAAAGTGACAACTGAGCACTGGCTGATTAATAGCTGATTAATGGCTAAATATAAAGAAATAACTAGCGCAACATAGCCAAATAATAAATGATTAACCGGTAGGTTGTTAAGGAAATGATGGAGAACACGGCGGTAGATTTCAAACAGTATATGAAACGGGCGGTTGAACTTGCAGAGATGGGCCGCGGGACGACCAGTCCCAATCCCATGGTAGGGGCTCTTATTCTTAAAGATGGCAGGGTAATCGCTGAAGGTTATCATCAAAAAGCGGGCGAACCCCATGCGGAGATAAATGCGTTTAATAATGCGACCGAAGACGTTGAGGGTGCGACGATGGTTGTCTCCCTTGAGCCGTGCAACCATCACGGAAGAACCCCCCCGTGTTCCGAAGCGATCATTAACGCAGGCATAAAGAAAGTAATTGTCGGCATGATCGACCCCAACCCCAAATGTGCGGGTGGCGGCATAAAACGCCTCCGCGATGCGGGAATCGAAATCGAGTACGGCGTACTTTCCGACGTAGTCGCAAAGCAAAACGAAGTCTTTATCAAATATATTACGACAGGGCGCCCATTCGTGGTACTTAAAGCAGCGGTAAGCCTCGACGGCAAAATCGCGCAATCACCCGAAAGGGCGACCGCGATTACGGGTGAGGCGGCAAGAAAAAGGGCGCATGAGCTGAGGAACCAATATGACGCCATCATGGTCGGCATCGGCACGGTTACTGTAGATAACCCCCAGCTCACCACAAGGCTTGAGCGTGAGAATACAAGAAATCCTGTACGTATCATCGTCGACTCGAAAGCCAGAATTCCCTTAAGCAGCAAAATCGTGAGTACGGCGCACGATGTTAGGACAATCATAGCAACGACATCCTTTGCTTCATTGGCGAACATTGAGGACCTAAAAGTAAGGGGCCTCGAGATAATCAAGCTCGAGACCTGGGATGGTACGGTCGATGTTGAGCTTTTACTCGAAGAGTTGGGGTCCCGCGAAATCTCAAGCATCCTGGTCGAGGGCGGAGGCAAGCTCGCCGCATCGTTTGTTAAAGCCGGCCTGGTTGACAAGTACATGATTTTTATCGCGCCAAAATTTATCGGCAAACAGGGCGTCGACCTGATCGGCGGCAGGCTGGATGTTATGAAAGAACTAAGGATCGAAAGCATCGAGCAATTAGGTAAAGGCAAAGCCGAAGATACGGTTAAAGACATTAAAGATGGTATTGAAGATATATTAGTTGAAGCATATCCAAAAAAGAAGGGTTCACTAGATGTCATTCTGAGCAATAGCGAAGAATCTAGGGCGCAAGAGGCTTTTCTTGAGAGTGAAGGGTTTAAGCTGCAATGAGCGAAAGTTTAGCAGCAGTATCTTAGGATAGTGAGGGTAGATATATGTTCACAGGAATAATCGAAGAACTCGGCAGAGTAAAAGCGATAAAGCGTGGGGCGAAGGAATTCGTCATCGAAATAGAGGCGCCCAGGCTCACGCCCGAAATCCAAATAGGCGATTCCGTTGCGGTCAACGGTGTGTGCCTTACCGCGACCACAAAATCGGCCAACGGTTTCACGGTAGACGTTATGCCCGAAACGGTTGTGAAAACCGACCTCGAGGAGCTAACGCGAGGAGAAACGGTGAATCTTGAGCGGGCGATGACGCTCTCAAACCGCCTGGGAGGGCATATGGTCTCGGGGCATGTGGATGGCGTGGGGATCATAACATCCAAAGCGGTTCAACAAAATGCCCTTCTAATAAAGATAGAAGCCCCCGCCTCTGTCACCCGCTACTTAATCGAACGGGGGTCGATCGCCGTTGACGGGATCAGCCTTACCGTAATGGATTACGGTGTTGGGTATATCACCGTCTCCATCATTCCGCATACGGCAAAGATGACGACGCTTGGCTTTAAAAGCCCCGGCGACCGGGTGAACCTCGAGGCCGATCTCATAGGCAAGTATGTCGAGAAGTTTATCAATAAGAAGCAGGATGGCGAAAAAAGCCCCGGGCTTACTATTGATAAGCTCCGCGATATGGGCTTTGCTTAGATAGATAAGGAAAGGTGAAGGCGTATGTTAGACAGTATCGAGGAAGCCATACAAGACATAAAAGACGGAAAGATCATCATCGTAGTCGATGATGAGGATAGGGAAAATGAAGGCGATCTCATGATGGCCGCCGAGAAGGTCACCTCAGAGACCATCAACTTCATGGCTACAAACGGGCGTGGTCTTATCTGCATGCCGTGCGTGGGCTGGAGGCTTGATGAGCTGGGTATCCCGGCGATGGTGCAGAATAACACCTCCGAACAGGGGACGGCGTTCACCGTTTCGATTGGCGCCAAAGGCAAGATCACGACCGGTATTTCTGCAAAAGACCGTGCGGTAACGGTGCAGACCGTAGTCGACCCGAACAGCAAGCCCGAGGATATCTCGATGCCGGGCCATGTCTTCCCGCTAAGAGGCAAAAAGGGTGGGGTTCTGGAGCGTGCCGGCCATACCGAGACCGCCGTTGACCTCGCCAAGCTCGCCGGGCTCTTCCCGGCCGGGGTTATCTGCGAGATCATGAACGAAGACGGCACCATGGCCCGCCTGCCGCAGCTTCGCAAAGTCGCCGATAAATTCGGCCTCAAACTGGTAAGCGTCGAGGACCTGATCAGGTACAGGCGCAAGACGGAGAAGCTCGTCGAGCGTGTCGCGGAAGTCAGCCTGCCAACCAACTTCGGTGATTTTAAGGCGATCGGCTATCGGTGCAAGCTCGATGGTAAGGAATATTTTGCCCTAGTCAAGGGTGAGGTTAACGGACAAGAGAACGTCCTTGTCAGAGTGCACTCCGAGTGCCTGACGGGCGACATCTTCCACTCGCTTCGCTGTGATTGCGGCGACCAACTCGAAGCCGCCCTTAGAATTATCAATGCAGAGGGGAAAGGCGTTATCCTTTACATCCTTGGACACGAGGGACGGGGAATCGGCCTTCTTAACAAGCTGCGTGCCTACGAGCTTCAGGACCACGGTCGCGATACCGTACAGGCGAACAACGACCTTGGCTTTCCTACCGACCTGCGAGACTACGGCATGGGTGCGCAGATTCTCGCGGATCTCGGCTTAAGCTCAATACGCCTTATGACCAATAATCCCAAGAAAATCGTGGGCCTTGAGGGCTACGGTTTGAATGTTGTGGAGAGGGTGCCCCTGCAGGTAAAACCGACCGATTACAACATCCATTATCTCCAAACCAAGAAAGAAAAAATGCACCACATACTTGAAAACGTCGATCGTGCGCCGGAAAAAAGCAGTAAATAGGAGGTTGATATAATGCAGACTTATGAAGGCAATTTAATTGCGAAGGATTTGAAGTTCGCCGTAGTCGTTGGCAGGTTTAACGAGTTTATCGGAACACGACTTCTCGATGGGGCGATGGATGCCCTGAAGCGCCACGGCGCAGCGGATGAGGATGTGCACGTCGCCTGGACACCGGGCGCATTTGAAATCCCGTTGGTAGCAAAAAAGCTTGCGGAGAGCGGTCGCTACAACGCCATCATCTGCCTTGGTGCCGTCATCAGGGGTTCCACCCCGCACTTTGATTACGTTGCAGGCGAAGTTGCAAAAGGCATCGCAAGGGTAAATCTCGACTCGGGCGTCCCGATTATCTTCGGTGTAGTGACTACCGACAGCATCGAGCAGGCGATCGAGCGGGCCGGTGCCAAGCAGGGCAATAAGGGTTGGCAGGCCGCAGTATCGGCAATAGAGATGGCCAACCTTGTAAAGGTAATTTAAAGGAAAAAATATCTTTTTATTTATCAAGCTACGCTTGTGCTATGACTTTATAAGTGATTAGATGGTAACTGGTGATAGTTTATGAAAGTAGAAAAACCCTGGGGTTTTTACAAGCAATACGCACACAACAAAACCTGTTCTGTAAAGCTTCTAACATTGCATCCGCGCCAGGAGACCAGCATCCACTGGCATAACCTTAGAAGTGATGCCTGGGTTGTTTTAGATGAGGGTGTTAGGGTTCAGATAGGCGAAGAGCTACACGACGCTAAGGTGGGCGAGGAGTTCTTTATCCCATCCGGAACAGTGCACAGGCTGATATCCACGAACGAAGTGCCATCGCGGGTTCTCGAGATAGCCTTTGGCTATAACAACGAAGACGACAACCATCGCCTGGCCGATGACTACGGGCGCGAACTGGATATCTAACAGAACGGTGCGTTGTAAAAAGCATAAAAACCTAAAGCTCCGGCACCGATCGGAGCTTTTACGCGTTAATTTTTAGTATATTGAGAAATCTAATAGAAACACAACGCCCGAATATCTGCTACTATATAAAAGTTGGCTCAACTTGATAGGCCTGGAGGATATATGGACGGCATAGTAAGGGTTAGATTCGCGCCAAGCCCGACCGGATATCTGCATATCGGAGGGGCGAGGACGGCGCTTTTTAATTGGCTTTACGCCCGCCACCACGGTGGTGTTTTTATTTTACGAATCGAGGATACCGACCGCGAGCGCTCAACTGAAGAAGCGATCAACGTTATCATAACGGCTATGCGTTGGTTGGGGCTTGACTGGGATGAGGGGCCGTTCAGGCAGATGGGCAGGCTTCCGCGCTACGAAGAAGAAGCGCGAAGGCTTCTTGAAACGGGCAAAGCATACAAGTGCTACTGCACGCCGGAAGAGCTTGAAGAGCGAAGAAAAGCCGCGCTCGCACGCAAGGAAACACCCAAATACGACCGCCGCTGCGCCTCCTTAAGCGAGGCCGAGCGCCTGGCCTGCGAGAAGAAAGGGCTAAAACCGGTCATTCGCTTTCTTTGCCCGGATGAGGGCACTACAATAATAAACGACCTGGTGAAAGGTGAGGTAAGCTTTGAAAACGCCAACCTCGACGATTTCATCATGGTGCGTGCCGACGGCATCCCGACCTACAATTATGCGGTGGTTGTCGACGATCATGATATGGATATAACCCACGTGATCAGGGGAGACGATCATCTCTCCAATACCCCGCGGCAAATCCTTGTTTACCAGGCACTAGGATATAAAATCCCCGAATTCGGGCATCTTTCGATGATACTCGGCCCGGATAAAACCAGGCTTAGCAAGCGCCATGGCGCTACCGCTGTCGAGGCATACCGTGATGAAGGATACCTGCCCGCAGCGCTCATCAACTACCTTGCGCTTCTTGGGTGGGGCTTTGAAGATCAGACCATTTTCGACCGGCAAGAACTGATCCAAAAATTCGGCCTCGAAGGCGTCGGTAAGTCCCCGGCGGTATTCGATTCCACAAAGCTTGCGTGGATGAACGGTGTCTATATCCGCGAGTTATCCGTTCACGAGCTGGCCGGAATGATGAAGCCGTTTCTGCAAAGGGCGGGCCTTGCCGTCGAGATGTACGATGATACCTGGTACAACCGGCTTGCTGAGATTACACGGGAGCGGCTCGAAAAACTCGGCGATATTGCGGAACTAAGCAGCTTTTTCTTCCACCGTGTCGAGTACCGGCCCGAGGCGGTCGAGAAAGTCCTTAAAAAAGAAGGCGTGCCTGATATCTTACGCAAAACTCTAGAGGCGCTCTCGGATACGTCGTTCGAGTTTTACTCCGAACCTATCGAAAAGCGTCTCCGCGCTCTTGTTGAGGAAACCGGTCTTAAAGCGAAATTCGTGTTCCAGCCGATCAGAGTTGCCGTCACCGGTCGCAACATAAGCCCACCGCTGTTTGAAACGATCGAACTCTTAGGTCGCGAGGCTACGCTCGAGCGCCTCGGCGAAGCAATCCGTTTACTTGAAATGGCCGGCAATTCGTGATAGTATTTCATCTGTTCGATCCGCCGAATCGAGCTAAAACTTCATAATGGGGGATCGTCTAACGGTAGGACAACGGACTCTGGCTCCGTATGTGAGGGTTCGAATCCTTCTCCCCCAGCCAAGTAGTTCTTATTCGAACTCGGAGAAAAAATAACATCGGTATAAGAATCAGTGAACTCATGTTTGCTGATTTTTTTGCCTTTAATATAAGCCTTTTTGACGAAAGCTTGATTAAACATTCTTCTTGTCTGGGGCAGAGCCATTCTATAGCCCTCATGACAGTTCGAAGCGATGGCAAGAATCAGTTCAAAAACTTTCTCGGCCCTAGAATCCTTTGCGTCGAGTCTTGATAATTTGTCTTCAGCGTCAGCTAGCTCTTTGGCAATTCGTTCCTGCTCTTTTCTGTAAAGTGCAAAAGGCGTGGCTTCTTCGTAGTAGGAATAGAGAAGTTTTTCCTGCTGTTTTAAAAGTTTGGCAATTCTTTTGTTGTGGAACTCCTTTTCTTTCGTAAACAGAATCCCTTGCTGGGCAAATTCTTTTCTGAACTTATCCTTAAGTTTGTTTGACTTAGCTTTGGGGATCTCGATTTGAAGGTAAAGCTCTTCAATCTCTTTTTCAATCGTATCAACCAAAACATACTCTTGGTTACAGCCATCATTGCGCTTTTGCCCGAGACAATAAAAGTAAGGGTACTGGCCTTTGGCTATTGTAATTGACATGCGAGAGCCGCATTCACCGCAGTAGATGGTGCCCTTTAAGTAATGCGGGTGCTTTCTTTTACGTTCACCGGCCGTGTTGTTAATTTTTAATATCTCTTTTGCTTTCTCAAAAATATCCTGAGAAATGATGGGCTCATGGTTGCCCTTGGCTATAATGCTCTTCCATTCGACTATGCCGATGTAGAATTTGTTTTGAAGCACTTTTGCCAAATTGGACTTG
>PFFU01000151.1:8432-11065 GCA_002783345.1 Candidatus Aquicultor secundus | reverse complement strand
CTAGATTCTTCACTTCGTTCAGAATGACAGGCAACAGCAGTCTGTGAGTGCCCGCTAGATTCGGAGTTTATCCTGAGCGATAGCGAAGGACCTGCTCAGAATGACAATTGCCGGCGTTTAGAATGACAATTGCTAGATTCTTCACAACGCTTCAGAATGACAACAACCATTCATTATTTGGTTCTAGCTAGCGGCTAATTAGGGAGCGCTATAAAGAATGAAAGCAAGAACGCTAATGGTGCAGGGCACGACGTCGGATGCGGGCAAGAGCCTGCTGGTGGCGGCCCTGTGCAGGATATTTGTCGATAAGGGATTTAAAGTCGCGCCGTTTAAGAGCCAGAACATGGCCCTTAACTCGTTTGCGACCGAAGAGGGGCATGAAATCGGGCGCGCCCAGGCGCTTCAAGCGGCGGCCGCGCGCATCAAACCGACCGTGCACATGAACCCGATTCTCTTAAAACCCACAGATAACAGCCGCGCCCAGGTGATCGTGCGGGGACAGGTGTACAGAAACCTTTCCGCCCGCGAATATCACTTCGAGAAGACCGACCTCGTACACAAGGTCGAGGAATCACTCGATGCGTTACGGAATGAATACGACCTGGTCTTTATCGAAGGCGCCGGAAGCCCGGCAGAGATCAACCTAAAGAAAGAAGATATCGTCAACATGCGCATCGCAAAGATGGCCGAGGCGCCGGTTTTGCTGGTCGGCGATATCGACCGCGGCGGCGTTTTCGCCCAGCTCGTCGGCACGCTTGAACTGCTCGACGACGATGAGTGTGACCTGGTCAAGGGCCTTGTCATTAACAAGTTCAGGGGAGACGTGACGCTGCTTGATCCGGGAATCGATTTTCTTGAAACAAAGACAGGCAAGAACGTGCTCGGAATTATCCCTTATATGAGCGACCTCAAGCTCGATAGCGAGGATTCGCTTGCGCTGGATAATGTAAACAAAGCCGCATCCAACGGCCGGGCGGTGGACATCGCCGTAATCAGGCTTCCGCATATATCCAACTTTACGGATATCGATACGTTCGCTTACGAGCCCAGAGTCAACCTTCGCTATGTGACGCCCGGCGCTCCCATCGGGGAGGCCGATCTCATAATCGTCCCCGGAACAAAGAACACCATGGGCGACATGCAGGTGCTTCACGAAAAAGGCACGGTCGCCGAGATTAGAAAGCGGCGCGAGAAGGGCGTTCCTGTTGTCGGGATTTGCGGCGGCTACCAGATGCTCGGAACGACGATAGAGGACGAGCACGGTATTGAATCGGACGAGCGTGTAATCGACGGTATCGGCTTACTTGATTGCGTAACCAGCATTAGTCCCGCAAAAGTCACAATGCAGGTCGAGGCGATGGTGTCGGGCGGCGGTGCTGTCTTGGAGCCGGTTCTCGGCAGCAGTGTGACCGGCTACGAGATACACATGGGCATAACCAGGCTAAACGGGGATACCCGGGAGGCGTTTAGGATAACGAAGCGCGGCACAGCGCCCACAGACATAAGCGATGGATGCGTATCCGCAGACGGAATGGTCTTCGGCACGTATATCCACGGGATATTTGATAACGGAAAGTTACGCAAGTCGCTCCTTGATTTCCTTAAAGCGAAAAAGGGCCTGGCGCAGGACAGCCTCGGCATAGACCACGACGTGTTCAGGCAGACGCAGATCGACCTGTTGGCAAAGACGGTATCGGAAAGTCTCGATATCGACGCGATTTCAGAAATAATAGGTGTTTGATATGTTGTGGCCCCAGGTGGCGTTAGCCTACGTAGTCGACCTGGCCTTTGGCGAACCCGGATGGGCTCCCCATCCCGTCGTCTTGATCGGGCGCCTTATAGCATATCTCGACAAACAGGTCTTTGATGAGAACCTCGGGTGGGCTCAAAAACGATATATGGGCGTGGTGGTCGTCACATTCGTGGTCGGTATATCCGCCTCGGTAACCTGGGGCATAGTCTACCTTGCCACGCTTCTTAACGGCATCGCGGGATTTGTGGTATCTATACTATTAATATCCACCACGATAGCGACAAGGGGCCTGATGGATAGCGCCAGAGATGTGGCGATGTCCCTCGCGAAGAACGACCTTGCGGAGGCCCGCGAGAAGGTCGGGCGCATCGTCGGCAGGGATACCGAGAATATGAAGCGGCGTGACGTGGTGCGGGCTACGATAGAGTCGGTCGCGGAGAACTCGGTTGATGGAGTAATAGCGCCGATTATCTATGCGCTCATCGGCGGGGCACCGCTGGCGATGGCATATAAGGCGGTAAATACCCTGGATTCGATGATAGGATACAAGAACGAGCGTTATATCGACTTCGGCTGGGCTGCGGCGAAGTTCGACGACATGGTAAACTATATCCCGGCAAGGATATCTGTGCTCATCCTTGCGATAGCGGCGCTTTTGGTACGTAAGGACGCCCTCAAGGCGATAAGGACGGCGATACGCGACGGACGCAACCATGCGAGCCCGAACAGCGGTTTGCCGGAAGCCACCGTTGCCGGCGCATTTGGCCTTAAGCTTGGCGGCACCAACTATTACGATGGCGTTCCGAGGGAAAGCGGCTTTATCGGTGACGGCAAAGGCGCAATAACAGAAAAAAACATAAACGAGGTAATCTGGCTCATT
>PFFU01000151.1:7992-8371 GCA_002783345.1 Candidatus Aquicultor secundus | reverse complement strand
TTTGGGGTTGTCAGGTGATATAGGCAAGAGGGTCCTTTAGGATGTCATTCTGAAGGAGCTAATAGTAAATGGTGAACGGCGATTAGTTGTCATTCTGAAGGAGCTAATAGTAAATGGTGAACGGCGATTAGTTGTCATTCTGAAGGAGCGAATAGCGATTAATTGTCATTCTGAACGAAGTGAAGAATCTTGGGTGCAGAAACCCTCTTCTTATGCAGGAGGGTCTAAGCTTAGAGAACCAGACTGAGATAGATGGTTTATGGGCGGTTGATAGATTTGATAGATGCTTGATAGATTCTTCTTAGGAAGGTAGATCAAAGCTTAGACAAGCTCAGTGACAGAAGTACGTGAGTGCCCGCTAGATTCTTCACTTCGTTCA
>PFFU01000151.1:0-7928 GCA_002783345.1 Candidatus Aquicultor secundus | reverse complement strand
CGTTTAGAATGACAATTGCTGGCGTTCAGAATGACAAGTGATGCTTGCCGGTAGTTTATAGGGTAATTAAGGGTGCAGATTGAACGGGAATACGGAACTTGGATTAATCCATATTTATACGGGGGATAGCAAGGGCAAGACTACGGCGGCGATCGGGCTGTCGTTGAGGGCGGTTGCGAGTGGGTTGCGGGTTTGTATTATCCAGTTCATGAAGGCGCTTACCGAGGAGTCGGGCGAGATACGCGAGATTAAGCAATTTAAGAACGTGACAGTAAAGCGTTTTGGGGGTAATTTGCTGGGGGAATCGCATCCGCCGGCTGAAGAGATAAAAGGCGAGATAGCCGAGGGTCTAAATGAGGCGCGAAGGATGGTTGAAAGCGACTCCTGCGATATGCTTATCATGGATGAGATAAACGTCGCCGTTTCCATGGGGCTGGCAGACCTGGGAGAGGTGCTAGAGGTAGCGCGCTTATGTAAGGGCAAAATCGAGCTGGTAATGACAGGTAGAAACGCTCCCAAAGAGTTGCTGGATATCGCCGATTACGCAACCGAGTTTAAGCTTATAAAACACCCGTTTAAGCAGGGTATTATGGCAAGGCAGGGGATAGAATATTGATGAAGACCCGGGTAAGGATGCCGGGGAGCTGCGGCGAACTCGTCCAGGGTGCCCTCGGCGAGATTGATTTCCATATAACGTGCCCAATAAACAGGTACTCGGATGTGAGGGTATCAGGACTGAAAGAAGGCGTGGTCAGGGTAGCCGATTATGCTGGTACTGCTTATAACTCTAATGACGCTAATTACGCTAACGATGATGTTAAGTATGATAAAACCACGTCGGCTCTGCGAAAAGCCCTCGAGCGGATAGGAACCGGGTATGGTGCCGAGGTGTTGGTGCAAAGTGGCCTTCCCAGGGGTAAAGGTATGGCGAGTAGCACGGCCGATATCGCTGCGGCAGTGGCGGCGGTATTTGAGGTGCACGGGCGTCCCATAGACCCCCATGAGATCGCAGAAATCGCGCTTTCGGTAGAGCCGACCGATGGGATAATCTTCGACGGTATTGTTGCCTTCGATCATCTTAAAGGGCGCATGCTTCAGGCCCTGGGCGAGGCGCCGCCCTTAGAGATTCTTGCTCTCGAGCCCCCGAAAGACCTGGATACTATACGTTTTAATAAAGATAAAGCGCGGCTAAAAGATACAGATAAGCTTTTTGTTAAGGAGGCCTTCGACATGGCGGTTGAAGGCCTTGCAAGCAATAACCTGCGGCTCATCGGAAGCGCCGCTTCGTTAAGCTCCATCCTTAACCAAAAGCTTCTCTATAAGCCGGAACTCGATGATGTGATGGCCGTGTGCAGAACCAAGGGCGGTCTCGGGGTAAACGTCGCCCATAGCGGAACGGTTATGGGTATGCTGGTAGAGAAGGGTTTTGGGCATCGCCTCTTTAACAAAGTATCGCACTATATCCCGCGCTCATGGGATGCTTACGTTGTGGAAGTGATCAACGGCGGCATACGGAGTGACCCGGCGGATACGCGGTATCCGCCGCGCAAGGCGACGGATGTTGCGGCATATGAGGCATTTGTAAACACATAATCCCGCGCTCCTTAGCGATACTGTGAAAGGATCGCAAAGATGTTAAGAAGTCGGTTAAAAGTTTAGACGTTGGTCAATAGTAATAAGTCGGTTAAACGTTTGTAAATACAGGTGGGCAAGTGAGTTTAAAAGATAAAGATAAACTAAAGAAACATGGGGGCAATGCCAGGCATCTCGCACGCAGTTTGGGGATAGAAGCCATAGACCTGATCGATTTTAGCTCAAACATCAATCCGTACGGACCGCCACTCGAAATTATCAACGCGATCAAGAACACCCTGGACAGCATAGGCGAGTATCCCGAGCAGGAGGCCGAGACATTTGCCGCCGAAGTAGCCGCGAAATTTGGGATAAGCCCGGAGAACGTTGTCGTCGGCAACGGCACCATCGAGCTTATCTATCTCATCCCGCGCGCCCTTAACGCTAAAAAAGCGCTCCTGCCGGTGCCGAGCTTTACCGAGTACGAGCTTTCGCTCATAAATGCGGGCGCTAAAGTTTTCTACAACAGTGCGCTTTCGGCGGACCGGTTGGTCGAGACCATATCAAATACGATGGCCGGTGTAGACATCGTGATAATCGGCAATCCAAACAACCCGTGCGGTTATAAAATAGAGAAAGACGACCTTCTTAATGCGGTCGATAGCAACCCGAACACGACCTGGGTGATAGATGAAGCCTTTATAGATTTCGTCCCGGATGGGATGGATACTACCCTTATCCATGAGGCATCCCGGAGAAACAACCTGATAGTGCTGCGCTCGCTGACAAAGATATACAGCATCGCCGGCCTGAGGCTGGGGTACCTGGTGACCGGCCCGGAGACTGCGCATAGGATACGCGAGGAGAAGTATCCATGGAGCATCAACTCCCTGGCGATAGCGGCGGGCAAAGCCGCCCTCAACGATGAAGGCTTTGTAGCGGACAGCGTAACCAAGCTGGCCGGCGAGGCACAGCGGTTTTATGTCGGCCTCTCGGGAATCGACGACCTTACACCGTTCAAGCCCGCCGCAAACTATATCCTCGTAAGAATCGAAGCCCAAATCACATCACCCGACCTTCAAAAAGCGTTGCTAACCAGGGGATACGTTATACGGGATTGCAGTTCGTACACGGGAATGGACAACAAATACTTCCGGGTGGCGGTAAAACGCCCGGACGATAACGATAAGCTTTTGGATGCATTAAGAAGCAGGGGGACGTTGTTAAGAGGAGAAACAGTTTGGTAGGGCACAACAGCTCGTTTCCACGAATACTTATAGCGGGCGCTTCGAGCGGCGTTGGTAAGACGACGATTTCGCTGGCGGTTATGGCCGCCCTGACAAGGCGGGGTCTTACCGTTCAGGGGTTTAAAGTGGGGCCGGATTTCATCGACCCAGGATATTATCAGATGGTCACAGGCAGGGCCGGGCGCAATATCGATACCTGGATGATCGGCAAGGAGGCCTCAAGAGCCTGCTTCGTAAACTCGGCATCGGACAGCGACATAACGGTTATCGAGGGCGTCATGGGGTTGTATGACGGGCGCGGAGACCTGTCGGAAGGCAGCACCGCCGAAGCCGCCAAGTTGATTGAAAGCCCGGTGGTCATAGTCGTAAACTGCGCCAAGATAGGGGCAAGCGCGGGGGCTGTGGCGGTTGGTTTTAAGAAGTACGATGAGGCCGTCAATCTGAAAGGGTTCATCCTCAACAACATCGGCAGTGACCGTCACGAGTCGATGGTGAAAACATCCGTCGAGCGGGCGACGGGATTGCCGGTGCTGGGGTGCGTGAAGCGAACCTCGCGAGTGAATATCCCCGAGCGGCATCTCGGCCTGGTAACTCAAACCGAAACAGACCCGGCCACCGATTACATAGACGCCCTGGTTGACCTTGCCGAGGAAAATATTAACCTGGATGCGCTTATTAACCTGGCGCATGAATCAGGACAAATTAAGCTTGATTACGACAACCTGTTTGCAAAGTATAAAGAACACGCGATACGGACACCCGGTGCGCGGCGCGTAAAAATCGGCGTTGCGCTGGATAAAGCGTTCAGCTTTTATTACCATGATAACTTTGACCTGCTTGCCGCACATGGGGCGGAGCTTGTGTTTTTTAGCCCGCTCGAAGACGAGCATCTTCCGGCCGGGCTGGATGGCTTGTATCTGGGTGGCGGCTATCCCGAAGTGTATGCCCGGGAATTATCCCAAAATCGTACAATGTCTGCCGAGATACGGCGGGCGGTTGAGGACGGGGTTCCGGTCTATGCGGAGTGCGGTGGCTTGATGTATTTATCCCGGGCCATTGAGAACTTTGACGGTCACGCATATAATATGAGCGGTGCGTTGCCTGTTAAGTGTAAAATGCAAAAGCGCCCCACATTAGGGTACCGTGAGGTAATCGCACGCGAGGATTCGGTGATCGCATCACGGGGCGATGTTCTCAGGGGGCATGAGTTTCATTATTCGTCCATAACCGGGGTTGGCAACCGACTTGATCAAGCCTATACGATGGATAACGGCTTTCAAGAAGGCTTTGTGTATAAAAACGCGCTGGCGTCGTACGTTCATATGCATTTTGCGGGCAACCTACGGGCGGCGGAGCGCTTTATCTCGATATGTCGGAGTACAAAAGGGAGTTAAGGGGATTCAATGAATACTGGGTTTATTGTATTGGGTCACGGGAGCAAGGTATCGGAGACGGTGGATATTCTCAAGGATATCACCGATTCCTTGAGGAAAAGGCTGCGGCTGGATGCCATTCACTACGCCGCGTTGCAGTTTAACGAGCCCGGTCTGCCTGAGGTAATAAACATGCTCGTTGAAGCCGGAACAAACGATATTGTTGTGTTGCCGCTCTTCTTAACGGATGGAAACCATGTAAGAGAAGACATCCCCGGCATTATCAACGAGGAGTGCGCGAAACATCCCTCGGTAACCATAAAACTGGCCTGCCACATAGGCGCCGATATGAGGATCACCGACATTCTGGTGGATAGGATTATAGGTATGATCGGTGGGACTCCCAGTTCAAACGGTGTGATGATCACAAAGCCGTCTGAAATCGAAGCGGAGAGCTTCAGGATCATCGAGACCTCGACCAATTTGAGGGGGTACTGCAAAGCCGAAAAGACGGTAATAAAGAGAATTATCCACGCGAGCGGCGATCTCTCGCTTATCGACGCGATCGATATATCCGAGGATGCGATAGATGCCGGTATAACGGCAATTAAGGATTCACGCCCGATCATAACGGATGTGCGCATGGTAGCGACGGGTATCAGCGACCGCATCAGCGTGATTCACGACAACAACGTTATCTGCAAAGTAGATGATAGCACGGTCGACAGCGAGGCGAAGAGGCGAGGCAAAACCCGGAGCGCCGTTGCGATGAGATCGCTCGCCGAGCATATCGACGGCGCAATCGTAGCCATCGGAAACGCACCTACGGCCCTCTTCGAGCTACTGGATATCGTTAAAGAAGGCGTTGCCAAACCGGCGCTCGTTATCGGCACGCCGGTTGGTTTTGTAGGGGCCGCCGAGTCGAAAGAGGCGCTCATGAACTCAGGCCTTGAATATATAACCGTTCGCGGGACGAGGGGTGGGAGCGCGATGGCCGCCGCGGCCGTAAACGCGCTTCTTAAGCTCGCATGCGGCGGGGATTGCGAATAGCGGGCTACGTGTGATGAGAACTGTAAGCAGGGCCGGTTTATTGAATAAAAAGCTCAAAAAAGGCTACACAACCGGTACATGTGCGGCGGCGGCATCGACCGCCGCTGTTAGCATGCTGTTTACGGGCGAAATCATACAACAAGTCGAAGTAACGCTACCCGGCGGACGCACGGTAACGCTTAAGCTGGTCGGGCAGGACATAGCTAGAGACAAAGATGAAACTACAAATAAAGAATCAGCCAAAGAATCAGATAAAAAAATAAATGTAGTAAGCGCCGCAAGCTGTGGCGTTGTAAAAGATGCGGGTGACGATCCCGACGTAACGCACGGCATGGTAATCTACGCTCGGGCCGAGCGACGGGGGAGCGGCATAACGATATCGGCCGGTGAAGGTATCGGAACGGTGACAAAGCCGGGCCTTTCGGTTCAGGTAGGCGAGCCCGCGATAAATCCCGTACCGCGAAAAATGATTATGGAAAACGTGAGCGGTGTGTTGCCGGAAGGCGAGGGCGTCGAGGTAACGATATACGCACCCGAGGGCGTCGAGCGTGCGAAAAAGACCATGAACGCCAAGCTTGGGGTTATCGGTGGGATATCTATCCTGGGAACAACCGGCATAGTAAGGCCGATGTCGCTCTCAAGCCTTATCGCATCGCTGCTGCCCCAGGTCGATATCGCAAGCGCACTTGGCTATAAAACGGTGGCGCTTGTCCCTGGAAATATGGGCGAGAAAGTGGCGAAAAACAAGCTCAAGTTCCCCGAGGACGCGGTTATACAGATGAGCAACTTTGTCGGCGACATGCTGGAATACTGCGCCAAAAAGGGAATCGAGAGGGTGCTGTTGCTCGGGCACATCGGTAAGATGGCAAAGGTCGCGGGAGGGTTTTTCGATACGCACAGCGGCAAAACCGATGACCCCGTTGAGATAATGAAGCGTCTGATACGGGGATACACGAAGGATACGGCGCCGATGATGTTTCTTTTAAGAGTAAACACGGCGGAGGAAGCTGCGGTCGGTCTATCTGAGATGGGGCAATCGCGCCTGCTCGATAAAATCGCCGAAGAAGTGACCGCCCGCGCGGTCGAGCGCATAGGCGGGCGCATAGAGATAGGCACGGCGATAACGGTGCTCTCAGGGGACATCGTTGCAACCGATGCTAGCGCAAAACATATTATAAGGGATTCAAAATGGTAACAGTGGTAGGCATAGGGCCAGGTCACCCGGATTTAATAACCCCGGCGGCACAAAAAATTATAGGCACGGCAGATGTTTTGATAGGCGGGAAGCGCCTGTTGGACTCGATTGACACCGCAGGCAAAGAAATCTTTTATATAACCGGCCATATCGATTCGGCGCTCAAGGAACTTGAGCGCAACAGCGACAAAAGCACGGTGGTAGTTGTAAGCGGTGACCCGGGCTTCTACAGCATCCTGCGAACCATTCGTAACCGTCTGCCCCATCTGCCCGTTAACGCGGTGCCCGGTATCAGCTCGGTTCAAGTACTGTTCGCCCTGATAGCACAGGAGTGGCAGGATGTCGCGTTCACATCCGTCCACGGCCGGTCGCTCGATGAGCTTGATAAGGTTACCGGGCACAATAAAAAGATTTGCCTGCTCACAGACGACAAGCTCACCGCCCCGGCTATTGCGCGACACCTGCGCGAACGGGGCGTTGGCGGGCGCGCGGTGGTGGGAAAAAACTTATCCTACCCCGATCAAGAGCTTATAGACACCACGGTCGAGGCGCTTGCAGAAATGGATGGGCTCGAGTCGTGTGTTCTTTATATAGAAGCAGCGATTGGCGATTAGCGAATAGCGATTAAAAAACAATTAGATTTCCCAATCGCTAGAAGGGACGGAGTAGTAATAAATGGCTTCACAGGGAAGATTATATGGGATCGGGATCGGTCCCGGGGATACGCAGTTGCTAACGCTTAAATCGGTCGAGGTTCTAAACTCGGTCGATGTGATATTCACACCCCGCTCGGCCCCAAAGCGCAACAGCATCGCACGAAAGATTATCGAACCGGCCCTTAAAGGGAAGGCGCAGATTATAGAATTGACCTTTCCGATGACCAAAGACAAGGGCGAGCTGGAATCGCACTGGTCGACGGCCGCAGCCGAGGTCGCGGGTATTTTACGTGAGGGAAAAAACGCGGCGTTCGTAACGCTCGGCGACCCGTTTTTCTACAGCACATATATCTACCTGTATAATAAACTAAAAGAAGAGTATCCCGAGGCGGATATCATAACGCTGCCGGGGATAAGCTCGGCGTTCGCATCGGCGTCGGCCGCCGGCGTCCCGATCGCAATCGGTGACGAGAAACTGGCGATAATCCCATTGCCGCGCGACACCGCCGCAATCCGCCCGTATCTCGAGATGTTTGATACCGTAATCATTCTTAAAGTCGGCGAAAAGCTGCGGGGCCTCATCGACGTGCTTACCGAGCTGGGCCTGCAAGATAACGCCGTTCTTGTCCAAAAAGTGTCCCAGAAGGGCAGCGAACGCATCATAACCGGCCTCTCCGGCCTCTCAGAAGCGGAACTCGACGAGGTAGGCTATTTGTCGACGGTTATGGTTAAGAAGAATATGTAATGGTAAATGGGTTAATTGGTTAATTGGTTAATTGGTTAATGGATGAATGGATGAATGGGTTAATTGGTTAATGGATGAATGGGTGAATGG
>PFFU01000010.1:567-8447 GCA_002783345.1 Candidatus Aquicultor secundus | reverse complement strand
GCAACAGCAGTCTGTGAGTGTTCTCTGGATTCGGAGTTTATCCTGAGCGATAGCGAAGGACCTGCTCAGAATGACGATTGCCGGCGCTTAGAATGACATGAGACTATAAGTTCAGGGATAATTTGGTGATGGTTTTGAGCACAACAAGTAATGGTTATGAAAAATCGATAGTGGTTGATGGGCTTACCAGGAAGTTTGGTGAGTTTACGGCGGTTGATGGGGTTTCGTTCGATGTGAGGCGCGGGGAAATATTTGGATTTCTTGGGCCGAACGGGTCGGGCAAATCGACGACGATCAGGATGCTCTGCGGGATCCTCGAGCCGAGCGGGGGCCGGGCGAGCGTGCTTGGCTTTGATGTTGTCAATCAATCGGAGCAGATCAAGCAGCACATAGGTTACATGTCGCAGAAATTCAGCCTTTACGACGACCTTACGGTTATGGAGAACCTCGACTTCTACGGCGGCATCTACGGCCTGGGGAATTCAAAGCTTGCCGAGCGTAAGGATTTTGTCCTTGAGATGGCGGATTTGAAAGGCAGGGAGCACGAACTCGCGGCAAACCTGTCAACGGGGTGGAAGCAACGCCTCGCTCTCGGATGTGCGATTATCCATGAGCCCCGGATGGTGTTTTTGGATGAACCGACCGGCGGCGTCGACCCGGTATCCAGACGAAATTTCTGGGACATGCTTTATCACATGGCCGAAGCGGGGACCACGCTTTTTGTTACGACGCACTACATGGATGAGGCCGAGCATTGCCACAGAATCGGCTTTATCTACCAGGGCAGCATCATAGCGCTCGGGACCCCCGATCAGTTAAAGAAGGATCATATGGCGGGGGATATCGTCGAGATAAGTATCGATACGTCACAGCGGGCCTTAACGGCGGTCGGGCAGACGCCGGGGGTTGATGAGGCGTACTTTTACGGCGCGACTATTCACGCCAAGGTGGGGTCGGCGGCAAGGGAATCCCTGGCCATAGAGAAAAGCCTTAAGAGTACGGGGTTGAGTGATTTTACCATTCAGGTCGTCCAACCCAGCCTCGAAGACGTTTTTGTAAACCTCATCGAAACGATGCGCTAGGTCGAACGGCCTGGTTTTTTCAACCGTTTATGGTTGATTAGTCTAGATTGATATACCCAGAATCAGGTGTTTTACACGCGTTTTAAGCGTAGCGGCGCATTTTTGTTAGATAAGCGGTACGGCCGGGCGGATTGCAGTGACCACGGCTTCTTGAATCTGCTACACTTAGCCTAAAGGGGAGTTATTCATGCTGATCGCAAGAGTGAATCGCGACTTATGTATTGGATGCGGGAACTGCGAGATGGTGTGCCCGATATCGTTTGAGGAGAAGAAATAGGTGGACGAGCTAATCAAGCGGCTCAGGGATGAATATCCTGACGCCAGGATTGTTCTGAATTACTCGAATACGCTTGAGCTGCTGGTATCGGTGATCCTTTCGGCCCAGTGCACGGATAAAAAGGTAAACGAGGTCACGGCGACTTTATTTAAAAAATACAAGGATGTTCACGATTATGCGAACGCGCCGCTGGAGGAGTTAGAGCAGGATATCCGCCCGGCGGGGTTTTACCGGAACAAGGCGAAAAACATAAAAGGGGCCGCCGCCATGCTCATCGAGCGCTTTGGCGGGGAGGTGCCTTCGACCATGCAGGAGCTGATCCAGCTTCCGGGCGTTGCGAGAAAAACGGCGAATATCGTGCTTGGCAACGCGTTTAATATCGTTGAGGGAATCGCGGTCGATACGCATGTTAAGCGTCTCTCTAACCGCCTGGGTTTAAGCACGAACACCGACCCTGAGAAAATAGAGCGTGATCTCATGAATAGCGTTCCCAAAGACGAGTGGTTCAAGCTTACATATCTGTTGATCGAGCACGGCAGGGCGGTCTGCGACGCCAAGAAGCCCAAGTGCGATATCTGCTGCCTTAACGATATCTGTCCCTCGGCATGCCGACCTATCCCACGTTTTCAAGCAATTGAGGGCGGAAGTAAAGGATGGCGGAAGTTATAAGAAGGACGGCGGCGCCGATGGCGAGCGTAGGCGGGCTACCGATAAGCCTGGCCAACGAGCCGACGATGAGGCTCCCGATGGGGAAGAGCCCCATAAACGCCCAGACAAAGAGGCTCATCACGCGGCCCCTGATCTGCGTTGGCGCCATCAGCTGCAGTGATGTATTAATTGAAGATGTGGTCGTCAGAAACGCGATCCCTATACCGACTTGTGCAAGCAACGAGATGATAAACACTTTCGAGAACGCGAAGACTAGAAGCAGGATGCTGTAGCTGAATATCCCGAGCTTAATGAGGTTCCTTCGCGGGATGATATGGGTGAGGCCGGCTACAATAAGCGCACCGGTAACCGCCCCAAGGCCGGTTGCGGCAAATAAGTATCCCAGTCCCCGAGCGCCGGTTTTAAGGATATCGATGGCATACACCGGCATGAGCGTTGTGTGCGACATCCCGAAGGTAGTCAGCGTACCCACGCAGATAAGTAAAACAGCCGCCGAGGTATGTTCTTTTGCATAGTTGATACCTTCAGTGAAGTTTTTCCATACGCTCACTTCGCTTTTACGGATTTTTATAGGGGGCGGTTTAATCAGCAAGAGCGCGATTATGACCGCTAGAAAGCTCAGCGAATTAATATAAAACGAGGCCGCCACGCCAAGCAAGCTTATGATAAATCCTGCAATTGCCGGGCCTATCAACCTGGCGACGTTAAACTGCGCCGAGTTAAGGGCCACCGCATTGAGCAGGTCTTTCTTTGGGACCAGTTCGGGGATGAGCGACAGCCATGCCGGAAAACCGAAGCTTGAGGCTATCCCGGTGACCAGGGAGATGATAATTATGTTGGCAACATTTGCCGTATGCAGCGATATAAGTATGCCCAGGGTCAGGGCGAGAAGCATCTGTACGACCTGGGTTACGATAATGAGCGACCTTCTTTGATAACGGTCCGCAACGATCCCGCCGACAAGCGCCAGGAAAAGTGTCGGGATGCTCGATGAGAAGTTAACTAATCCCAGGGTGAATTCGGAGTGCGTGAGCTGAAAGACGAACAAGCCGAGGGCGACAGATTGAATCCATGTGCCGATATTTGAGAGGAGCGCCCCGGACCACAAATAACGGTACTCCGCATACCTGAGGGAAGAGAAAAGGCTCCAGCGCCTGGTACCTTTTTCTATAAGAGCGGCTTCGGGCGAAGCCGCTTCGGTCTCCAGCACTTCAGTCTCTGTTAATCTATCGTTCCCAAGCTCATTATGGTTTTTATCCATCGTGTATCCTTACCCATAATGAGCCATACGCTGAGTGCAATCAAGCCCCGGCATAACCGGGGCTCTACCCTGCCATGGGTCTTTCAAGTGTGGTTATAATATCCCGTATCTTTCGCAGGTCGTGTTCAAACTCATGCTGTCTCTCGCCTTCGTCTCCGGCCGCGTACGATCTGAGAACAGCCGCTGGGTGGAAGGTCGGAAGGATTTCTATCCCATGCCAATTATAAAACTTCCCGTGGTTTTCGGTAAGCTTAAAATCCTTTCCTAAAAACCACTGGCCGGCCTTGGCCCCGAGGGTTACGATCAGCTTTGGCTTGACCAGCGCGGTCTCGCGGTCGAGGAACTCGCGCTCGATGTTGATTTGCTTTACCGTCGGCGGCTTGTTTTCCTTCTTCCCCGAGGGGAGCGGCTTATAGGACCGGTGCTTCACGACATTGGTTATGTAAAAGTCGCGATTTACATCAAACCCCAGGTTTGTCAGGGTATGCTCAAGGAGCCTACCGGCGGTGCCTACAAAGGGCTTCTGCAGCTGTTCTTCTTTTTCGCCCGGGCCTTCGCCGACCAGCATGCAGCGGGCATTCGGATTTCCGCGGGGGAATACCGGCCTGTCTCCGACACCCGTGAGCGTCCGACACTGCTCGCACTTTTTAATATCTTCGATTATTCGTTGCAATACAACCGACTTGTTAATCTCAGCCATTAAGATGTGGATACCTCAAATCACACCGCTATAAACAGGCGGTTTTTGCAGCGCAAGGACGGGGTATAAATTAGCTCGTAGCTAAGAGCAAAAGTTAGGTTGTCGAGGCCGGCCACGCAGGAGGATTGGTGTTTTGTTGTCTATAAGCCTCAACCTATTAAGTAAGCATGGATATTTAGGAGGCAGACTATGAAGATTGCTATGATCGCCGGACCCTGGTTACCCGTGCCGCCCGTAGCTTACGGGGGCGCCGAGCTTGTTATAAGCCAGCTTGCGGACGGATTAGTGGAGAGAGGGCATGAGGTTCTTCTTTTTGCTTCGGGAGACTCGCGGACAAAAGCCCAGCTCGTACCGATATCCCCTAAGCATTTAGGACAGGACTGGCCCGGCTACGGGGCCCCTCTGCAGAATGCGTTCTCAGAGTACTCGTATGTCCGCTCGTTTATGGAGAAAGCGGATATTATCCACGACCACACCATGCATCATAACACGTGGCTTCCTGTGAAGGCGATATATACCCTGCACGGTCCGGCCGAGTGGGGCGCAGAGCTGGCCCGCAGAATGAGTTCGTTCGCCCAGCAAAACTACTTTGTCGCCATCAGCAACACACAGCGACGCCTTTTTGGCGAAGAGGGGATAAACTTCGTGCACACGGTCTACAACGGGATCGACCTTAAAAATGTGCCGTTCTCGGACAAAAAGCAAGAATATTTGTTCTTTATCGGCAGGGCCAGCTGGGAAAAAGGCCTGGATATAGCGCTTAGGGTGGCCATTGCCACGAAACGCAAGCTGGTCATGGCGATAAAGATGACCGAAGCCCACGAGAAAGAATATTTCAGAAAAATAGTAAAACCCCTGCTTATACAGGCGGAGGTTAAGATTCTCGGAGACATAACGGTAGAAGAGAAATTCAACCTTTATAAAAGCGCGGCCGCCACGCTTTTCACCAGCCAGTGGGAGGAGCCGTTCGGCCTGGTTATGATCGAATCTATGGCTACGGGAACCCCGGTTCTGGCGCTGAAGAGGGGTGCCGCAAGCGAAGTTATCGAAAACGGTGTGACCGGTTTTATCGGAGATTCCATTGATGACCTTATAAAAGCAGTCGGTCATATCTCCGAGATAAGCCCCGAGGCGTGTCGCCGGCATGTGGCCGAAAACTTCTCGGTTGAGAGGATGGTCGAAGGCTACGAGGAAGCTTACAAAACGGTGCTCTACGGCTTTAAGAGAGCGATTATCGCGAAGGATGTTATGACTACCGATGTGATTACCGCTAGCCCGGATATGTCAAGAGAAGACCTGGTCAAGGTACTTGCCAAGTATGACGTAAGCGGTGTCCCCGTGCTATCCGACGGCAAGCTGGTCGGCATAGTCTCGGAGGATGATATCCTTTCCAAGCCGGGCGAATATGTATCCGAGATAATGTCGAGAAACGTTATCATGGTCAACGAAAAAGATCCGGTGCACAGGGTCGCCTCGATTCTTATCAGAAACAGGTTCAAACGCGTACCCGTGATGAGCGACGATCATGTGGCGGGCATTATAAGCAGGCATGACCTTGTCCAGGCGCTTGCATTAGAAAAATACGGCGCAGCCGGATAACTTGCTTCCTTAAATTATTCACTTCGTTTCGCCTGATGATATAATAACGATATCAAGGGTGATTAGCCTGCACGGAATAGTTTGAAAGGGAGCCATGTCGCAAGAAGAGAAGAAGAGAAGCCGTCTTGGGGTTATGGGCGGCACGTTTAACCCCATTCACTACGGGCACCTGGTGACGGCCGAGGAAGCGCTGTTCCAGTTTAAGCTGGATAAAGTGATCTTTATGCCCTCGGGGCAACCGCCGCATAAAACCGATAGAGAAATATTACCTCCTGAGGAGCGGTACCTGCTTACTGTAATTGCAACTGCGTCCAACCCCAACTTCGTCGTTTCCCGGCTTGAAATCGAGCGGACGGGCCCATCCTACACGATTGATACGTTGCGTGAGCTGCATGAGGTATACGGCCCGGATATCGACATCTTTTTCATTACGGGGGCCGATGCGGTTTGGGAGATCTTGACCTGGAAAGATGCCGCAAATCTTGTTGAGCTTACCGAGTTTATCGCCGCAACCAGACCGGGCTACAGCCTGGAGAAATTCAAAAAACTTCACGTTCTGCCCGAGGGCCAGGAGAAAAACAAGCCCAGGGTATCCATCATGGAAATACCGGCGCTTGCGATATCCTCGACCGATATACGAATGAGAGTCCATGAAAATCGTCCGATAAGTTACCTGGTACCGGAGGGGGTCGCCAATTACATACAGAAATGCGGCTTTTGGAAGGATTGATCTTAAGTCTTTACTATGGGATGGCGGCCGACTACTATGAGCTATAGCATAGAAGAAATCAAAGACAAGCTAAGAGAAAAACTCGAGCCGCAGCATTACGAGCATAGCCTGCGCACCGCCGAGGCCGCTCGGGATATGGCGAGGGCCTTCGGTGTGGATGTTGAGAAGGCCTACCTGGCGGGCCTGTTGCACGACTACGCCAAGTCGATGAGTAACGAGCAGTTATTTGAGGTGTCAAAGCAGTGCGGGATAGAGCTGGGGCCGATCGATACCGTTGTGCCCCATCTGCTGCATGCCAAGATAGGTGCGTGTCTGGTCGAGCTGGAGCTCGGCATCAATGATGTTGAGATCATCGAATCGATACGAAAACACACGACCGGATCATCCGTGATGAGTAAACTCGACAAGATAATTTACGTTGCGGATATGATCGAGCCGGGTAGGTCGTTTGAGGGCCTCGACCCCTTAAGGAAGATGGCCTTAGATGATCTGGACGAGGTGTTCCGGGCGGCCTATGTGCGTTCTCTCGAGTATCTGGTGAAAATGAGAAGACCCATACATCCAACAACGGTTGAAGTATGGAATAACGTAGTATTGAGCTGATTATGGGTGATTTCTTTAAACCGTTAGAAGAAGAAACCGAGCGCACGTCGAGGCTTGAGGCGCTGGGTGAAGCAAAAACCGAGCGTCGTAGGCGCCTGGCTATAATTCTCACCTCGGTCTTTCTGGTACTTGCCGTAGCGGTGGGCGGCTTTTTCGCGTTCAGGGCATTGGCCGGGAAAAGGACTGCGGGGCCGGAGCGGACGGCCAAGCACCAAAATACCGTAGAGACGAAGCGCGGTGAAGACAAACAACAGCAGGGAGCCCGGGAAGATCAAAGACAGGATAGCACCGACACGGCCGCGCAGATCAAACAGGTCGCAAATGTGCTTATCGTCGGCGTTCAGGAGCAAAACGGGCACAAGCAGGCGCGCGGTATCCTCTTTGCGAAGATCGACCTGTTAAGCGGGACGATCCAGGGGATAAATATCCCGGAAAAAACGTATCTCAATATAACCGGGCTCGGCCTGGACCAGATCGGCGCGTCGTTCTCCCTGGGCATGGATTCAACAAAAAAGGCGGTCGAGGACCTGTTGCACGTTCCGGCCGATAGCTACATAACCATGCACTATGAGGATTTTGAGTATATGATAAGCGAGAACACCTTCCAAACGGCATTCGACAAAGCGGTTGAGACCAATCTTTTCGAGGGCGAGAAGAAGGAATACAGCAAGCAGGTTGCAAGGATTATGCCCGCAAAAATAAACATAGTTCCGCTCCCGGTGAAATTCGTAAGCATAAACGGGGAACCCTATTATCAACCAAACAATGAGGAAGTGGGTCGTCTACTCACGGCGTTATGGGGAATAAAAGTAGAAGTAAAAACCGATAACGCCCGGGTGATCATACTCAACGGCGCCGGTTTGCCGGGCGCGGGCAGGGTAATTTCGGACAAGCTTACGCCAAACGGGTTTATGGTGATAGATATTAAAAACGCGAGCAGCTTTAATTACCAGAAGACC
>PFFU01000010.1:0-526 GCA_002783345.1 Candidatus Aquicultor secundus | reverse complement strand
TAGCCATCATTATCGGGCACGATTTTAAGCCTACAAACAGTATTACGAACGGTACTACGAACAGTACAAATTAAAGGGGGATAAAAACTGGAATCCAAAGACATTGCAGAGATAGCCGCCGCTGCGGCATCCGATAAGCAGGCAAGTGACATAGTAATTATCGATATCAGCAAGATACTGATAATCGCCGATTATTTTGTAATATGCAGCGGGCAGACCAACCGCCAGGTTCAAACCATCGCGGAGAGCGTTGTAGATAAACTTCGCGAGCAAAAGGTACGCAAAGTCGGCATCGAAGGAGACAGGCTTGGGAATTGGGTGTTGCTCGACTACGGCGGGGTCGTCATCCATGTCTTCACTCAGGATCAACGCGAGTTCTACAGCCTGGAGCGCCTCTGGTCCGACGCACCCCATCACAAGTGGGAGGAAACGGGCTAGTTTGACATAATCGCAGTAAATCATTACTATATGTAGGGACGTAGAGGGATACTAGTGCCAGAACACCATAATTATTGTGTCATTCTGA
>PFFU01000070.1 GCA_002783345.1 Candidatus Aquicultor secundus | reverse complement strand
CTTAATAATCCAATAGACCAGGTAAATCGCAAGTATCCCAAAAACCGTTAATTCCAACATAGTAACCTAATTGTAGAATGAAAACGCGTCGTTGAAAACCGAAAAAGAGGTGGATGTTCACCACCCCTTTTATGCCTGCAGTATCGAGTCGCGTCTATGCGCTTTCTCGATATGTTAAACAATCGGCATGCCCGCTATGGTGGGCGACTGTAATCCCCGGCGCCGCGCAATCGTTGCTCTGATTAAACTTGCAGTCCACCACGTTGCAAACTGCAACATCAGGCATCTCCATTGGAGATTCTTGGACATTTTGAGTGGTAAACGTATCGCACGTGGGGTGGATGTCGCCGACATTGATGTTTGGGGCATGGCAGGCCTCGTTGTTGTTAAAGCCGCATTCCGTAACCGTACACGTAAGAACGTGGCCTTCGTTCATTTGCTGCATGAAACGTACCTCCTTCAACAAGAATTGCTATTGATGCCACGTGTATACCCAAAACGAAGGAATGTAAGCAGCATGAAATGATAATCGATAAGGGGTATTCAGGGTATTGATTTTAATCGGTTCCGGTTAATTAAGAATTGGCGACAACCTTACAGTTGGCTTCAGGTCGTTTTTCACGGGCGGCCGCAGATCGTTTCTTTGTATTTCTGTAGCTGAACAGCGCTAAGAAATGACCGACTAGCTCAGGGTCGAGCTGTGTCCCCGCGCTTCTTTTGATCTCGGTTATAGCATCATCAACCGGTAACCCTTTTCGGTAAGGCCTATCGGTGATCATAGCATCATAAGTATCCGCAATCGCAAGTATCCTGGCCTCAAGAGGTATCTGCTTACCCTTAAGCCCATTGGGATATCCGTTTCCATCCCACCGCTCATGGTGCGACCTTACGGCTGGGACAACGTCTTTGAGGCTCGTAGAATTGATGATCTGAGCGCTAAGCTCGGGATGAGTTTTAATGATAGCCATCTCGTCATCAGTAAGCCTGCTGGGTTTGTTTAATATGCTGTCAGGCATGCCGATTTTACCCACATCATGCAACATGCCGGCGACTTCAACGCGATTTATAGCTTCTTCATCTAAGCCTATTTGTCTCGCAAGCTTGCCCGCCATATCACTTACGCCGTTAGAATGAAGCCCGGTGTATTCATCTTTGGCATCGACAGCCGTTACAAGCGTTTTAACCAAATCTAATAAAGCGGCTTCTTCAACTCTTTTTGTGCGTTCTTCCGCGCTGAGGGCTTCAACCACTTGGGGGTCGTATGTGAGGACATTGTTCTTACCCTGCAACTTGCCCCAATAGAGCGCGCCATCTGCGGTATGGAGCAGCTCGTCTTTGTCTTTTGCCAGCGTTGGGTAGGTGCTAAGTCCGATAGTTACTGTGATATCTTTATCCGGGAAAGCTCCGGCTAAGGTTTTCTCCATGTGGTTCTTAATGCGTGTTGCTATAGTTAAAGCTCGGTCTTGACCGGTTTTCGGGAGAATAACACCAAATTCATCACCACTAAGCCGGCACGCTTCATCGTCTTCCCTGGTTTTGGATGTAATGGCAGCGCCTATTGTGGTTAGGACTTTATCCCCAAAGAAATGGCCGTATTGATTGTTAATTTCGGAGAGGTTGTCTATGTCGAGAACAAACAGCGAGACCGGTTTCTTGGTTTTATCCGCTTTTGAAATAGCCTTGTCGAGGGCTTCCTGAAAATAACGATGGTTATGAAGGCCCGTAAGGCCATCGCGTAGGGTCTTAGCTAGAAGGATGGCGTTATCCGAAAGCTGTAAGTG
>PFFU01000199.1 GCA_002783345.1 Candidatus Aquicultor secundus | reverse complement strand
AGTATTAAAGGTAGTTGTGCTTTTGCGCCGTGGCACATAATGGATAAAAGGATCAAACTGTGCCCGTAAGCTGCTGCTTGACAGCGAACGTTTGTTCGAATATCATTAATAAGAAGCCTTCTATATAAATTCGGCACATGGCCGGCACATAATCAGTTAAACTAATACACAGGAGTAGATATGGACCGGGATAAAGTAATTGAACTAACCAAAGAACAGATAGAAAGAAAGTATGGCAAAGGCGCAATCATGAAACTCGGCGAGCATCCATCACGGATGGATGTAGCCGTCATCTCAACAGGGGCGCTTGCGCTCGATATCGCTCTCGGTGTCGGAGGGGTTCCGAGAGGCCGGGTGGTCGAGATCTACGGTCCCGAATCTTCAGGAAAGACAACGCTTGCGCTGCACGTCATCGCTGAGGCCCAGAAAAACGGTGGCTTAGCGGCCTTTATTGACGCAGAGCACGCGCTCGACCCCATCTATGCAAAGAACCTGGGGGTAGACACCGACGAACTTCTCATCTCCCAGCCGGACACCGGCGAACAGGCCCTTGAAATTGCAGAAATGCTCGTCCGGTCAGGTGCAATAGATGTAATCATCATCGACTCGGTTGCGGCCCTCGTTCCACGAGCCGAAATCGAAGGCGAAATGGGCGATTCCCATGTTGGCCTGCAGGCCCGGCTTATGAGTCAGGCATTACGAAAGCTCTCCGGCGCGATAAGCAAATCAAATACCACCGCCATCTTTATCAATCAGCTGAGAGAGAAGATCGGCGTCATGTTTGGCAACCCCGAGGTAACACCGGGCGGCAGGGCGCTTAAGTTTTACGCTTCAATCAGAATCGACGTCCGCAGAGCGGATTCTATAAAGCAGGGCACAGAGATTACGGGCAACAAAGTGAGGGCAAAGGTCGTTAAAAACAAGATCGCCCCTCCATTCAGACAGGCCGAGTTCGATATCATGTTCGGTGAAGGCATCTCAAAAGAGGGGAGCACGCTTGATCTCGGCGTAGAGTATGGCATCGTCCAAAAGAGCGGCTCCTGGTACACGTACAATGAGGAACGCCTCGGCCAAGGCCGCGAGTCGGCAAAGCAAACACTCTTAGACAACTCGGAGCTTTCGCATGAGATAGAAACCAAGGTCAGGGAGAAGGTCGGCCTAATAAAACCCGCCGAGACCGAAGAAATCGCAACCGAGACCGAACTCGTAGAATCGTAAGCTATAGTTATAGACATAGTTATAATTATGCAACCTGAGAAGATAGTTACAATTACAGCACTCGAGCAGCAAGTTAAAAGACCCTGGCGAACCTCCATCTTTATAGATGGCACATTTTGGCGCGCCTACGATACTGAAACAATCGTCGAGGCCGGCCTCTTCAAAGGCCGGCAACTTGCGCCAAGTGAACTTGAAAATCTGGATTTTTCCCTTGAGAAACGGCGCGCCGTAAACCGCGCCGTTCTTCTTCTCTCGTACCGCGCCCGAAGCGAGCACGAGGTATCAGATAGGCTAAAAACGGCCGGCTTCAATCCGGATATCATCTCGGAGGCGATAAGCGAGCTGCGTCGCCTCGGCTACTTAAACGATGAGGATTTCGCCCGATCATGGACGAAAAGCCGTATGAATTCCAAGCTATACGGCCCAAAACGCATCAAGCAAGAGCTAAGATTGAAGGGCATCCCGGATGAGATAATAGCTGAAAAACTCGAAGAAAACACATCTCCCGATGAGGAATATAAACTGGCCAAGAGACTTGCCGAGACAAAGTTGCCCACGTACAAAGGCCTGGACAAAAACGCCTCCTTCCGGCGCCTCAGCCAATTGTTGCTGCGCCGCGGCTATACCGCATCCATCGTCTACGATGTGTGCAAAGATGTTCTATTTCTTGACAGTAAAAATCCGTAAAGATAGTATAGAGGTGTGACGTATCTGGTGAAAATGCTTTACTAAGAACTTCGTTTTTTAGTTTTACATAGATTGTAAAACAACTAAAGATGAGAGATTATTCGGCCGTCTTAACCTGCGATCAAGGCTGGGTAGTTGACCGTATGCAAATTCTTAGTAGGGATTTTTGCCGAGCGATAGCTCGGTTTTTTTTATTGAAAGGAAGGGGGCAACAATGGGTACAGCGATCATATACTTAATTGTAGCTGTTATAGCTGCCGCCGCTGGTTACGCGGCCGGCTATTTCATTCGCCGCACGTCTACAGAAGCACAATTTGCCTCCGCCGAAGAAGCCGCAAAACGAATACTATCTGAAGCAGAAAAGGAAGCAGCATCTAAAAAGAAAGAAGCTTTAATTAATGCTAAGGATGAAATTCACGCATTGCGTTCAGAAGCTGAGCGTGAGTTGCGCGATCGGCGGAACGAGATCCAGCGCATGGAGAGACGTCTTAGCCAGAAGGAAGAGTCGCTGGATGGAAGATCAAGTAACCTGGACAGAAAAGAGCGGTCATTTTCAGACCGCGAAAAAGAGATTGCGAGAGTTGAAAATGAGCTTTCTGAAATCTATGGAAAAGAACTAAAACTCCTGGAACAAATTGCTGGTCTTTCAGCAGGGGAGGCTCGTCAACTGCTCCTTAAGAGGGTAGAGGACGAAACCAGGCATGAAGTCGCAATGATGATCCGCGACATCGAGGCAAAAGCAAAGGACGAGGCCGAAAAGAGGGCGCGTAACGTGGTCGCCCTCGCAATCCAGAGGTGCGCGGCCGACCACGTAGCTGAAACAACCGTTTCAGTGGTACCGCTGCCAAGCGATGAAATGAAGGGTAGAATTATCGGGAGGGAAGGCCGAAACATCAGGGCCTTTGAAAACCTCTCGGGTATCAACCTCATCATCGATGATACTCCGGGGGCGGTTATTCTCTCGAGCTTCGACCCGGTAAGAAGGGAGATTGCACGCCTTGCGCTGGAAAGGCTCATTGCAGATGGGCGCATACATCCGGCGAGAATCGAGCAGATGTATGAGAAGGCACGTGATGAGGTAGAAGCGCACATTCGCGAGGTGGGCGAACAGGCCACGTTTGACACCGACATCCACGGGCTCCATCCGGAGCTTGTGAGAGTCCTGGGACGGCTGAAATACCGCACCAGCTACGGACAGAACGTCCTGCAGCACTCCATCGAGGTGGCGCACCTGGCTGGTATTATGGCAGCAGAGCTTGGCGCCGATATCAGGTTGGCCAAAAGAGCTGGTCTGCTGCACGATATCGGCAAAGCCATTGATCACGAGGTCGAGGGACCGCACGCCGTTATCGGTGCGGAACTTGCAAAGCGATTCCACGAGCAGGCAGCTGTCGTGCACCCGATAGAGGCGCACCATGGCGAAATCGAGCCACAATCGGTCGAGGCCGTTCTCGTTCAGGCGGCAGACGCGATTTCAGGCGCACGCCCCGGAGCACGACGCGAAACGCTCGAGAGCTATGTCAAGCGTCTTGAGAAGCTTGAAACCATCGCCGAGTCCTACCGGGGTGTTGAGAAGTGTTACGCCATGCAGGCGGGCCGTGAGCTTCGTATCATGGTAAAGCCCGAAGACATGGATGACGCTTCAGCGGCGCTCCTTGCGCGTGATGTAGCGAAGCAAATCGAAAGCGAACTCGAATATCCGGGCCAGATCAAAGTGGTCGTTATTCGAGAGCATAGGGCCATAGAGTACGCTAAATAGCCGGCCAAGCCGTTAGAGATGTCAATAAGCTATTTAAGCATCTCAACGAGCACAAAGTGATAAAGCAAGAGGGCATAAAAACCCCTCTTGCTTTTTTATGCGGTATGTAACAGTTGTAATATGTTATATTTGTTGGGCTAACCTATTTAAATTCACTGCTCATCTATACTAAGATTTGACAAAATAGGTATTCCATAGAACAATATAGGTAGTATTATTTGTACTAGCGCTAGGTCTAAAGATGTCAGAAACCACAAACAACTCTTTGCTAAGCTTTGTAGCAAACCTTACTGGGGACCAGTATCTGAAAATCGAAGAGGATTTTGGGCAGGGCTTTGTCCGCTTAAACGTTAGCGAAGCGGAACGACGTCAGGCCAAACACGATATCCAATCGATGGAAGATATCGTCCTCGAAATGCTCCGGAACTCGCGTGATGCGGGTGCTTCCACGATTTTTGTCGCCTCCACAAAGGAAGACAATCTTATTCGCAAGGTTACTATTATTGATGATGGTAACGGCATCCCAACAGAGCTACACGAGAAAGTATTTGAACCTCGTGTTACCTCCAAGCTCGAAAACGTTATCACCGACCGCTATGGTATCCATGGCAGGGGAATGGCGCTTTTTTCCATTAAACAAGCCGCCGATGAAATCGAGCTTGTGTTTTCGTCCCCTGGTAGAGGAAGCGTCTTTAGGGTACAAACCAGCACCGGCCTCCTCAACGAGCGTAAAGACCAGTCCACATATCCGACTATAAAGTATAGAAAAGGTGAGCCGATAATCATACGAGGGCCGCACAATATTATAAGAACAGTTCTCGAGTTCAACCTCGATAACCAGGACCTTACAATATTCCTCGGCTCACCTACTGAGATTCTGGCGACTATGTATCACCTGTGCGCACAGGGTAACGACGATACAGAGGGCGTCAAAGCGCAGGATTTTAAAATCTGGCGCTGCGTGAACTCAGTAAAATCCGCGGCGATGCTATCGGACGTTGCCGAGCGAAGGCTCGGTCTCAAGATCTCGGTTAGAAACGCCCAGCGGATTGTAAGCAACAGGGTCGATCCTTTAAGCACCATTCTAGAGGCGCTCAACAACCAAGCAGGGCGCGAAGAGCCCGAAAGACAAAAGATAGATCTTTTAAAACAAGAGCCTCTCGCGAGGCGTATATCGCAGGAAGATCTCAGTTACTTGGCAAAGCTGATCGGTGATAGTTTTACGGCGATCGGAGACAAGTATTTCATAGAAATTAACGAAGCTGCTGATGTTCAAGCTGATAAAGATTGTCTAAAAGTAACGATTAAGTTACAATCGAAAGGAAATTAATTACATTTAATGGCAATATTTGCTATATTAATGAAGGAACTAATCGAGTAGTGTCGAATTACTACATTGCAGATATACCAAGCACTTACTCGTACGCCGTTAAGGAGGATTAAATGGAAGTACTAAAGGTTTCATCAAAGTCGAGTCCGAATTCTGTAGCCGGAGCTCTCGCCGGTGTTCTAAGGGAACGCGGGCGGGCGGAAATTCAGGTGATTGGCGCAGGAGCCCTAAATCAAGCAATCAAAGCGGTAGCTATTGCAAGAGGTTTTGTTGCACCGAGCGGTTTAGACCTCGTTTGCGTCCCGGCGTTCACCGACATTCAGATCAATGGCGAAGAGCGCACTGCGATCAAGCTGATCGTTGAGCCAAGGTAGAGGACACCAATCAATATGTCGGTTGACCTACACCTCCATACGACTGCTTCTGACGGCAGCTTAAGCCCCGGGCAGGTTGTGGAGCTAGCGGCTAACTTGGGTCTCAATGCGATCGCGATCTCAGACCACGATACCGTTGAGGGAATCCAGGAGGCACTGGCCTTTGCAGAAAGGCTGGATACCAGGGTTATACCGGCAGTTGAACTGAGCTCAAGATATAATAGCCGAGATATACATATTCTCGGCTTTTTTATTGATTACAAAAGCCGCGTGTTGGACAAAGCTTTAAGTTCCTTAAGAAAAGCGCGCATTGAGCGCGCAGAAAAGATCGTTGTATGTTTACAAGGCGAAGGCCTGGACATCACGTTTGAGGAAGTGCTTGAGGTAGCGGGCGGCGCATCCGTTGGCCGTCCCCATATCGCGCGAGCGCTCCTTAAGAACAATCAGGTATCTAGGATATCTGAGGCTTTTGTTAAATATCTGAAACGCGGTTCTCTCTGTTATATCGATAAGTTTGTGTATTCGCCCAGCCAAGCGATCTCCCTTATTCACGAAGTGGGAGGCGTTGCGGTGTTCGCACATCCCGGGTTGGCCGGCCTGGACGAACACATCCCCGAGTTTGTCGCCATGGGCCTTGATGGGATTGAGGCCTACCATATCGAGCACACACCCGATGTTGTAAAACACTACCTGCAAATCGCGTACGATTATGGCCTCGTGGTAACCGGCGGCTCCGATTGCCACGGACCCCTTTCAACCCACGGCCTGCGCCTGGGAACTATCTACGTCCCCGACAAGACCCTCGTCCAACTTGAAAAAAAGCGTCGATTGTAGCGATAAAGCTTGTCGTCATTTTCAAATATCGAACGATTGCAGGCCGAGGGTGTGGGTTTTAGCAGGGAGTATACAGTAGGTAGCATGAAACACAAGAGTTAAGAAGTGTCATTCTGAAGCGTTGTGAAGAATCTCGAGTGCACTTACAGTGATTGCCACTACCTAGCGTCTAGGCGAATTCATACCTTTCTAAGACAAAGGTTTTATTCTGGCTTCTGGCTTCTAAAGATTGGTGTGCTATGTCGGGGAGGGCCGAGACAAGCTTAAGCCCCTACATGCGAGGCATGCGCTGGTTATTTCGGAGTAGGTCTACTTGACAGTCGCCAACTTAACACTGGCTTTTTACTGCGCATTTGTTACAATATCTTCGATGAAGAAATTCCATATAACCACGTTTGGTTGCCAAATGAATAAACACGATTCTGAGCGCATGGCCGGGCTGCTCACCGATATCGGCTACGCACAAGCAGAAAACGCCGATGACGCGCAGATTCTGATCTTTAATACCTGCACGGTAAGAGAACATGCCGAGGACAGATTTTTCGGTAACCTCAACAATCTAAGGAGCCGCAAGAAAAGCGAACCCGACCTTATAATCGCCGTCGGCGGTTGCGTGGCGCAGGATGAAAAAGAACTCATATTTAAAAAAGCGCCACACGTCGATATAGTCTTCGGCACGCTTAATATGCCCAACCTGGGGCATATGATAGAATCGGTCGAGCGGCGGCGCGAATCGATCTGCGAGATAGCGGATAAAATCGAAATCATGCCGACTACTATGCCGAGCCTTCGGGAAGAAGCATACCACGCCTGGATTCCCATAATTATAGGCTGCAACAACTTCTGCAGTTACTGCATCGTGCCGTATACGCGGGGCAGAGAGGCAAGCCGCACGCTTGAGGACATCCATGCCGAGGTAGAACGCCTGATATCTGACGGCGTTATCGAGATAACCTTGCTCGGACAAAACGTAAACTCCTATGGTCGCGACCTCTACGGAGAAAGCAGTTTTGCGCGACTCTTAACCGATCTGAACGGGATAGCGGGCTTAAGGCGAATCAGGTTTACGACATCGCATCCTAAAGATTTGACGGATGATATCATCGATGCGATCGCACATGGGGATAAAATATGCGAGCACATCCATCTTCCGGTGCAGGCAGGCTCGAATACTGTTCTTAAGGTAATGAACAGGAAATACACCAAGGAGAAATACCTCGAGACGGTCGAGAAGATTTATGAAGCGATCCCCGGCGTAAGTCTTACCACGGACATCATGGTCGGATACCCGGGCGAGACAGAGGAGGATTTCCTGCATACGCTGGATATTGTTGAGAAGGCCCGCTATGACTCGGCGTTTACGTTTATCTTTTCACCGCGTGAGGGAACTCCGGCGGCGAACATGGAAAACCGGGTGACGGCCGATGTTAAGGCGGATCGCTTTGACAGACTTATTAAACTGCAAAACAGGATCAGTCTGGAAAAAAATAAAGAGCTGGTCGGTAGGGATATCGAAGTTTTTATAGAAGGTGTAAGCAAGAAGAACAGGGGTGTTCTGACCGGTCGCACGCGAACGAACAAGATCGTCAACTTCCCGGGATCGCAGGAGTTCGTCCATTCGGAGGCGCTTATCTACGTAACGGACGCGCATACCTGGTCGTTGTCCGGTGAACTGAAGAAAATCCTGGATACTTAAGCTGGAGGAGAAGATGCCCGTTGTTATTGGTTGTTTAATGCCCCATCCACCGATTGTTATCCCGGATATCGGGAGGGACAACCTCAACCGAGTAACATCCACAACGGATGCGATGCTGA
>PFFU01000174.1 GCA_002783345.1 Candidatus Aquicultor secundus | reverse complement strand
TGAGTGTTCTCTAGATTCGGAGTTTATCCTGAGCGATAGCGAAGGACCTGCTCAGAATGACAATTGCCGGCGTTCACCATTCGCTAATCGCTCCTTAATAATGACAATTGCTGGTGCTCAGAATGACACTTAACGAACCCTAAGTCATAGATTTACGAAGCTATCAGCTGCAAGTAAATATGTGATATTCTGGAATAGTCGAATAAGGCAACAATATAAGTGAAAATATCTTCTTAAAGGTGGTACGAAACGTGAAGCTTGCGGTACTTACCGTAACCGAGAACGGCGTTAAAATCGCCGATCGGATAAAAGGACAGCTGAAGGATGAGGTTGAGATATTCGAGCCCCCTAAAGCAGAGGACCAAAAACCCTGGCTTATGGAGCTGGTTAAAGACGTCTTTCAAAAGTATGACGCAATGGTCTTTGTCTCGGCTGTCGGCATTGCCGTAAGGGCGCTTGCCCCTCACTTAAAGGACAAAACAGTAGACCCGGCCGTAGTTGTGGTCGACGATGGCGGCTCTTACTCGATAAGCCTTGTATCGGGTCATATCGGTGGTGCAAACGATCTCGCGCGGAAAGTCGCCGATGCGGTCGGCGCGATGCCTGTCATCACGACGGCGACCGACATCGCGGGTAAGCCGGCCATCGACCTCTTTATGAAGGACTTGGGGTTGAAAACTACGGATATCGCTGCGCTTAAACGCGTATCCTCAGGCATTCTTCGCGGCGAGTCGGCGTGCATATTCGCCGATATCGGGCTCGGCCGCTGGGGAGATAGGGCGAAAGCTTCATACAGCGTACGGCCGCTGAGCCAGCTTAAGAAATACAGCAAATATTACGACCACATTGTGGTTGTCGTAGAGGATAAACCGGTCGAGACGGTCAAAAAGGCGCTCGTTCTTAAAACACGGCGCGTTTTTGCCGGCGTCGGCTTCAAAAAGGAAATCACCCCTGAAAAAATAAAACAGGCAATCAGAGGATCTCTTGCAAAAGAAGGACTTCACGCTCATAACCTTAAAGGGATAGCGAGTATAGATATTAAAAGCGAAGAGGAAGCGCTGTTTAAAGCAGCGGAACATTTTAATGTTGGGGTTTCCTTGTATCCTGCAGTGGAGCTTGATGAGGTCGCACCAAGCAGATCAGATTTTGTGATGGATAAGGTAGGTGCTGGAGGAGTATGCGAACCCGCGGCAATTCTGGCCTCGAAGGGTGGAGCGTTAATAGCTCCGAAAACGGTTTACGGCAAGGTAACCGTGGCTCTGGCAGAGGAGGAATAATAGTAGTAGGCATCGGCCCCGGCAACGAGGCCGATATGACGGTTGGGGCAAGAGATGCGCTCCAGGTATGCGATACCGTCGTTGGATATAAAAGCTACGTAAAGACTATCTCTGAGCTGGCTCAGGGAAAAGAAATACTGCAATTCGGAATGCGCAAAGAAGTCGAGCGCTGTACTAAGGCAATCGAGCTTGCAAAAGAAGGAAAGCTCGTAGCCCTCGTAAGCAGCGGCGATCCCGGTATCTACGGGATGGCCGGCCTCGTTCTTGAGCTTGCCGCTTCCGAGGATATCGATATCGAGGTACTACCCGGCGTAAGCGCGGTAAACGCCGCTGCGTCGGCTCTGGGTGCGCCGCTTATGCACGACTTTGCGGTGATAAGCCTCAGCGACCTGTTGACCCCATGGGAGAAAATCGAAACTCGGTTGAGATGCGCCGCGTCGGCCGATTTTGTAACGGCCCTCTACAACCCCAAGAGCACAAAGCGCAACTGGCAAATAATAACCGCTC
>PFFU01000117.1:17076-18635 GCA_002783345.1 Candidatus Aquicultor secundus | reverse complement strand
GTGTTATTGCATGCGGTTGCCATGACCAGTAGCAATAAAGCTGTGATCATAAGTATTGCTTTTGTTGCTATTTTTGCTGCTTCATCTCTTGCTATCGATCTCATCTACTAATAGTCTCCTTATTTGTTCCGCTCGTCTATCCCGTCCTTAATATACAAGGCATAGCTGATTTCCTCGACTTCTTTTGCGGTATCGATGAGTTTGCGCAGCTCACTCTGAGAGCCATCGTCGTCGAGAAGTTGTTTGAGGAAGGTGCCGTTTACGTCGAGGACCTTATCCCAAAGGCCGCGGGGTTCGAGTAAATCACGCAGTTTTTCCACGTTATAGTGGGTGGTTTTGTGCGCCCGCCGTGCGAGACGCCCATGAGTGCCGCTGATCGAGGTGAGACTATTTGATTCGCAGTAATTATGGATTATCGTTTGCAGCTCTGCCAGCCTTAAGCGCGCATTGCTGATTTGGTTTACCAGATCAAGATACTCATCGACTGCTTTTTCAATCGCACTCGCGCTTTGCTTTAGCTCTTTGATCGCTTCCGTTGCTTTTGTCGCTGATACGGTTGAAGTAGCAGTGGCAGCAGACCCACTGTTTTGCTGGCTTTTTGCGTCGGCGTCGTTGACCTTATTCCCCGGCACTACGTTAGACACCTTACCGTTGGCGGCGGCTTTAGCCAGCATAACGGGGTCGTTCATGTGAAGGGGGCAGGATTCTATGAAATCGCACCACGGGCAGAGCGGGTTTTTAAAGGGATCGAAGTTTTGCGCACCGATACCCTCCGCCACCTTACGAATCGCAGCTAAAGCGCGCTTTATGTCGGTTTTTGTCTTGCGGGCGCTCACACGTTCGTTCGGTACCAGGAAATACAGGGTCACCTTCTGCGGTGCGATCCCGTACAGTTGCTCGGCGGCCATGTGGTAGATGGGGAGCTGCAGGTCGGTATTTATCTTTGTCTTCGGCGGCAGCTTACCGTTTGTCTTGTAGTCGATGATCTCGAGCCCGCCGCCTTCAAGCCGGTCGATGCGGTCGATAATCCCTGAGAGGGTTATTCCATCCATATCTATGGCAAATCTTTTCTCCACCGCAACCGGAACGCCAAACGACGGGGCGTTTTCCCGGTAGAACTGGGTGAGGATAGCCCTGCCCTTTTCTTTATACTCCTGCTCCAAAGCCTCGCCCTCATACCCATCGCGCAACCATACGTTGTCCAGCTCTTGCAGGAGTTCTTCGAGATCACAGGGCTCGGGCACTTCGACGCGATAGAAGAACTCGAGTGCCGCGTGGATACTGCTGCCGAAACTTAAATAATGCGAGGGCTTGGTTGGTAGTTTATCGACGTAAAGAAATTTGTAGGAGAGGGGGCATTTTTGGTATGTTGAAATGGCCGAATAACTAAGTCTCACGGTTTCTCCTGCTGGACGGATTGGTAGGCTGTACCTGACTTAGTTTACCGAAGCACGTGAAGGGGGTCAAGGAGTTGGATATAATAAAAGGCCAAAGGGTGATTGTTCTGCTAGCGTTGCTATTTGCGCTGGCACTACTGGCATCTTGTTCGAGGCAGGTTA
>PFFU01000117.1:8970-17034 GCA_002783345.1 Candidatus Aquicultor secundus | reverse complement strand
TTTAGTGGAGGCAAGAGGCTGGTATTTAAGGCTGGCGACAAGTCCTATGACAAAATCACCAGCATTTGCGAGCGCATTGTATTGCGGGTTGGCGCCTCTGCAAATGAACCTCCCGTAAGCGATGCCTCCTATCTAAAAATGAGGGGTGTCGCCTTTAGGTCGATTCGTCTTACGTATCGCCGGGAACCGGTTTTTGTCTTTTTTGGAACAATCGATCGCATCAAGCGGAACAAAAACCTGGGAGGTGCCAAGGGATTAAAGCAGGTGACGTTCTTCATTCCCATGAGCCCCGCATTACTTAAGCCGGATACCATTTACGACGGGTTTTATTACGGGAATATTCATATGGTAAGCACGCTCACCAACACAGACCTTCTTGAACTAGTTAAGGGACTATAATAGATGGGGATATTAAGAGGGGCTAAAATACCGGGCCGGGCAGCTAATAAGCGGGTAGCGTATGTGCTAATAGCCCTGGTAATAACGTTTCTGGCGGTCATACCTGTAATTTCGATAATTTCGTCATCTAATGCCTATGCCATAACATCCCAAAGCGATTGGGTCACCTACGAGTCACCGCATTTTATTATCCATGCCATAAAGCGCTCGGACCTGCAGCAGATAGGGCAGACCGCCGAATCCATCTACGACAACATGGCTCAGCGCTATAATTTCCATCAGAACGAGAAGATACAACTGTATATCTATACCGACCGCCCCGCCTTTTTAAGCGAGAGTCCCTCTATCGATGCTGCCGGTTACGCGTCCCCAGGTCAGAATATAATAGCGATTCTGCTTAATGCCGGAAACTCGACCGTGACTTTAGGCCACGAGATAAACCATATTATTTTTATTCATAGCGTACCCAGGGTAAACACCGTCCCGCAATGGTTTATCGAGGGGCTGGCCATCCATGAGTCTCAACCCGGCATCGAGGCAGCCCAGCTTGAACGATATGCTTTGGTCAGGGATATTCCCGATATGGTAGGCTCGAAACAACCACGGAGCGATGTTTCGACACCCCAGGACTATGCCGAAGGCTATATGATGATCAACTTCATCATCGATAAGTTCGGCCAACCCAAGCTTTATGGAATAATTTCACGCCTGCAAAGCGGCTCGGATTTTAACGCCGCCCTCACGCAAGTGCTCGGCCGCAGTCAAGACAAGCTCAACTCCGACTGGCGCGCCTACGCCCGCAACCAGATAATCGCTATCTGGCTCACCCGCCTCCAGGATTTAGGCTGGTATCTATTGATCATCGTCGGCATTCTCGCCATGATCATAGCCCCCATCAGAAAACGCCGTCGCTTGCGTCAGATGGAGGACGATGACGAGCCGGAGGATGATGAAAATTCGTTTGAAACGATGTAGTAATAAATGCTTATTTGATAATGTCGATTGCTAATCTAGGTTCTTATGGCAGGCTTTCATGCATTGCTCTTTAGAATAAGCATTCTCACTCATGCTGTACCTGAACTGGCAACTTAAAACGGAGGCAGAGAGGGGACTGACTATAATTTCAGCAATATCGATTTTATCAGGTCCTAAGCATCCACACTTTCTCTCAAAGAGAGTAACCTTCCAATAATAAATATCTTTATCGTGATCCCAAACAAGCGCAACGGATTTTTCTAAATCATCAGAAGTTTTTGCGGTTTTATGGATAAAATCTCTTACCCTAGAATCGCTCTCAGCTGTTTTTAGAACTGCTTGCCCACTAAAACTCGAATCTTTCTCAAAAATCAAGATCCCAAGCAACAAGCCCAAGCTAAAAGCAATAATACAGGGTATTAGCTTTACTGCTGTGCGCATGTTACTCTAGCTTGCCGGACTTCAATAGATTCATGAGTGCGTCATTTGAGGCACTCCCTTTCTCAAATCCTGCTTGACGCAATTCAATAAAGCCCTTTTCATTTATCACGTAAGTGAACGGGTAGAGGCTTACATTAAAATCACTTATTATCTTATTAGCACTAGCAACAATAGGCATAGTTATATGATGCTTAGTCGCAAACTTTTTAACAGACTCGGTCTGCTCCTTAGTTACGGCTACTACACTTACTCTGGGACTAAGTTGCTTATTATTCATAAGTTTTTGCATGCTCTCAATCTGTTCTATGCACGGTTCGCAGCCTGTTTTGAACAAAATTATGATAGATTCGTTGCCTTTTAATGGAACTAGCGAGATTTTTTTCTCATCTAGAGTTTTCATCTCCTGGTCAGCGATTTTTGTGCCTACATTGACTCCGATGTCTCGTTCTTTCTCTGCTTCCAACATGTTCCCAACTATCTTAATTTCTTTAGCTAATGCAATACTTCTGTTGTAATAATAGATAGTTGAGCCTATAAGAGAAGCAATCACCAAAGCTATAAAGACATAAACGAACCGTTTCTCCTTCATCTAGCGCCTCCAATACCTAGCTTACTGTCCATTAGTTAATAGAAGTATCCCAAGCTGATTCTGTTTTGTCAACATATTAAAAAACTCACATTGATAGTAAATATTTAACATTATTATTAACTAAACATAGGTATTGTTAATATTAGTGTAATTATGTTAGTGTTTGGTTGTTAGCATACCTCTAGTGTTACAAAGTTAACAGAAGGGAGGTGAAGATAGTGATTAGACTTCGCCAGACACTTGCTCTGAGTTTGCTATTGGCATTAATTGCTTCATTGAGCATTGCCTCTGCCAGTGCGGATGCAGGTAAGAGTGTAGTTGCAGGTAGTATAACTGGCACGATGAGGGTACCCAAATCAGATGAGCTTAAGAAAGCTATCGAGGGTCGTTACCTGGCTAAACTAGGTTGGTTTGAAGAGGATGCTTATTATGTAAAGAAAGTCCGCTTAAATAAAGTTATGGTTTCCATAGATGGCGTCGAGACAATGACGGACGAAAACGGTCTCTTTAAATTGCAAAATGTTTCTACTGGCACGCATACGTTTAAAGTACTAGACATTGAGCAAAAGCCATTATTGGAAAGCACTATTAAAGTAGAAGCTGATAAGGCATTGCAAAAGAACGTAAAGCTAGTTTACGATGTTGGCGGGAAAGGCTGTTGTGGCGAAGATGGCTGCGAGAGTTCACAGGCCAAATCTACGAGTACAGTTGCCAAAGCAATTGAATCTGTGAAGGGGCTTTTGGGTTTGGAGAGCGCAGAAGCTATTTATCCTTGCAGGGACTATAATGGCTCATATGGCAACTGTGTCAACTACGACTCAGGCACAGGCAAATATATTAACTTTATCGGAAGCGACTGAGACATAGCAATGGGCTACGGTTTCTGCTGGTCGGAGCTGATGCCCGGGCACAGTTGTGTCCATTACATCGCATGGCTGGGTCGTAATGAAAACTGTTCACCATTAATTGGCCACTCGTATCTGCACCATTGCCATTAAGGTTTTAAGTGTGGCTAGGATATCCTAGCCACACTTAAAATGGAGACATATGCGGGAGGCCCCATGCCTGTTAATGGCTTAATCGCAATGGCTAACAACAGAAAAGATTAACGGCGATTTGATAGGAGATCCGTATGATACAATTATTACTTCTCTTATACAGCACCGCCTTATTAACCTTAGCGCTTAAAATAAAGCGAAAATCGCTGTGGGCTACAGCTGCATTTACTGTCACTGCCTTTATTCTAAATGCAATTAAGTTTCTGATAAGTCCGGTTCTAGCCGGTAAATACGAAACTGGAGCATTTAGCCTTTTATTTCAGGTATTTGGTTTTCCGTTCATATTTGTTATGCTCCCATTATACTTAGTAGCTGAAGCCGCTTTAACGCGTCATCGCTCGCTCATTGTTCTTGCATCTATTTCGGTTTTCATTTCGGCGCTTTTCGTAGTTCTCTTCTCGATGAGCAATATGTAGAAGCAGCGTGTGAAAACTGCTTGCAAAGCTTACTAGTTTTTTGCTAATATATATGAGGCCTTTAAAAATAGTCCTGCGAGGCTAGCAAGGTTGGCAATCGAATAATAACGTTTCGCTCTAATATGCCTACCTTTTCGTGCACCTCGCAGAAAAGGTATTTTTTTGCACTAAAACAGGGAGCGATGTATGAGCTTTAGAGAAAAAGCAAAGGTAATGGATAGTGAAACCATGGGACGGGCGATTACCCGGATTGCCCATGAGATTCTCGAAACCAACCGTGGAGCGGATAATCTGGCGATAGTAGGCATCCGCAACCGCGGTATTTTTTTTGCCCGCAGGCTTGCGGAAAAGATAAAAGCGATCGAAAATGCCGAGCTTCCCGTCGGTTCTCTCGACGTCACATTTTACAGGGACGACGTCAAAACGCATTCCTCACCCAAAATCTACAAAACCGAGATACCATTCGATGTCACGGACAAGACGATAATCCTGGTCGACGACGTCCTGTTTACCGGGCGCACGACCCGCGCATCGCTGGATGCGATCATGGATTACGGCAGACCAGCGGCCATTCAGCTTGCCGTAATTATCGACCGCGGGCATCGCGAGCTTCCCATCAGGGCGGATTACGTCGGCAAGAACATCCCGACATCGCGCAAGGAGCGCGTCAAAGTGAACGTCTCCGAAATAGACGGTGAAGACTCAGTGATTATAAGTGAAGAGAACGGTGACGAGGCGAGAGGTAACTAATTTGGGACTAAAACACAAAGATTTGGTGAGCATAAACCAGTTAACGAGCGATGAGATAACCCTCATCCTCGATATGGCTGAGTCTTTTCGGGAGGTATCCGAGCGGCCGATTAAAAAGGTTCCGACCTTGAGGGGGCGCACGGTCATCACCCTTTTCTTCGAACCGAGTACGCGCACACGAATCTCATTCGAGCTTGCCGCAAAGCGCCTGAGCGCCGACACGGTCAATATCTCAAAGAGCACAAGCGCGGTCGTTAAGGGTGAGAGCATTAAAGATACCGCCCAGACCATTCAAGCCATGGCGGCCGACCTGGTGGTTATCCGTCACGCGGCCTCCGGTTCGGCGGCGCTTCTTGCCAAATATATGCAGTGCAGTGTAGTTAACGCCGGGGACGGCGCGCACGAACATCCCACACAGGCGCTTCTCGATCTCTTTACCATCCGCCAGGCATTCGGCACGCTTAACGGCGTCAAGGTCGCCGTCGTCGGCGATATCCTGCACAGCCGCGTGGCCGGGTCGAACATCCTTGCGTTAAAGAAAATGGGCGCGGAGGTTACCGTAGTCGGTCCCCCGACGCTCATCCCAAAAGGCGTAGAATCGCTTGGCGTAAAGGTTTCGCACGATCTCGATACGGTTCTTCCCGAGGTCGACGTGCTGTACCTCTTAAGAATACAACTCGAGCGGCAGGGAGAGCCGCTGTTCCCATCGCTTCGCGAGTACGCGACGCTTTTCGGTCTTAACAAAAAGCGCCTGCAAGCTGCGAAGCCCGATTTAATTGTGATGCATCCCGGCCCGATCAACAGGGGCGTTGAGATAGCCTCCGAAGTCGCGGATATGCCGCAGTCGGTAATCACCACGCAGGTGACGAACGGCGTCGCGGTTCGCATGGCCGTACTATATTTACTTCTGGGTGGTGCTGGTAGCGATGAGTAGATACTTGATACAGGGTGGCAGGGTGATCGACCCCGCAAACAACATCGACGATACGCTGGATGTTTTGATAGAAAATGGAAAAATCGAAGCCGTAGGCAAACACCTCGCAGCGGATGCCGAAGTAATCGACGCTTCGGGGATGATCGTCGCTCCGGGCCTTGTGGACATGCACGTCCACCTGCGCGATCCAGGGCGAACCGATGAAGAAACGGTCGAGACCGGCCTTCGGGCCGCGGCAAAGGGCGGCTTTACAAGCATCGCCTGCATGCCCAACACCGACCCGGTCACCGATTCGGCTTCGGTTGTTGAGTACATACAGCGCCAGGCTAAAGATGCCGGCTTTGGAAACGTTTTCCCGATCGGCGCAATCACCCACGGTTTAGCGGGAGAGCGCCTCTCGGAGATGGGCGAGCTGATACAAGCGGGCGCAGTCGGGTTTTCGGACGACGGCAAGTGCGTCATGAACAGCCAGCTTATGCGCCGCGCCCTTGAATACACCAGGATGTGGGGCAAGCCGGTTATCTCGCACGCCGAGGACGAACTGCTGGCCCGCAACGGGCAAATCAACGAAGGCTACTGGTCAACCGTTCTTGGCCTGAAAGGGATTCCATCGGCTGCCGAGGAAGTCATCATAGCGCGTGATATCATCCTCGCCGAGCTTACCGGCGGCAAGCTTCACATAGCCCACTTAAGCACTGCGGGAAGCCTTGACCTTGTAAAGCGGGCAAAAGAGCACGGTGTTAACGTGACATGCGAAGTCACGCCGCACCACCTTATCCTGACGGATGAGAACCTGCAGGGCTACGATACCAACTTTAAGGTAAACCCACCGCTTCGTACGGCGGCCGATATCGAAGCGCTTCGCAAAGGCTTGAAAGATGGAATCATCGACGCCATCGCAAGCGACCACGCCCCGCATGCCCGTCACGAGAAGGAGATGGAGTTCGATTACGCCCCGTTCGGCATGATCGGCCTCGAAACCACACTCGGTCTCATCCTTACCGAGCTGGTAGATGGGGGTGTCCTAAGCTTAGGCGGTGCAATCGCAAAGATGAGCGCAGGCCCATCGCGTATTCTTGGAATCCCTAAAGGAAGCCTGGGGATAGGCGGGGACGCGGATCTCATAGTAATAGACACTAACGCTATACTTGAGGTTAGTGCTAACAAGTTCGAGTCCAAGAGCATCAACTCACCATATGTCGGCCGCACGCTAAAAGGCGTGGTTAAGGACGTATTTACCGCCGGAGAACCGGTGATTAAGGATAAAGTATTCGTTGATAGTTACGGGGAGAAACGTTTTAGTAGAGTCGTTTTGTAAACAGGAGCAACGATGAGCATTTTAAAGAGGAAAAAAGCGATACTGGCGTTGGAAGACGGGAAGGTATTTTACGGTTACGGGTTCGGCGCGACCGGCGAGATCGGTGAGACTACCGGTGAAGTCGTCTTTAACACCAGCATGACCGGTTACCAGGAAATCCTGACCGATCCGTCCTATGCGGGGCAGATCGTAACCATGACCTATCCGCTGATCGGGAACTACGGGGTAAACAAGGATGATAACGAATCACGAAAACCCTTTGTCGAGGGATTTGTCGTGCGCGAGTCTTCATCCGTTTACAGCAACTGGCGGGCACAGGGGTCGCTTCAAGAGTTCCTGGCGGAAAACGGGATCGTGGGCATCGAGGGAGTCGATACCAGAGCGCTCACCAGGCATATCAGAAGCATCGGCGCCATGCGGGGGATAATCTCGGTCGAGGCCGATAGCGAGGCCGCGGTCGTCGAGAAGGCGAAAAACGCCCCGTCGATGGTCGGCCGAGACCTGGTAAAAGACGTAACGGTCGGGAAGCCGTACTCATGGATAAATAACGAAAAAGGTACGTACAAAGTCGTCGCCTATGATTTCGGCATCAAAGCTAATATTATACGCTGCTTATCGAACGCGGGCTGCAATATCAGCGTGGTGCCGGCCACTACCTCGGCGGATGAGGTTTTGAAGATGAATCCCGACGGGATATTCCTCTCCAACGGCCCCGGCGACCCGGCTGCCGTGACTTATGCGATCAAGACCATCGAAAGTCTCCTGGGTAAAAAGCCGATTTTCGGCATCTGCCTCGGCCACCAGCTTCTGTCGCTTGCAATGGGCGGGGAGACATATAAGCTAAAATTCGGTCATCGAGGCGGCAACCAACCGGTTAAAAACCTGCTGAACGGCCGCGTTGAAATAACAAGCCAGAACCATGGCTTTGCAGTCGACCCGAAATCGCTCAACATAAAAGAGCATGCCTGGCAGGTCGGCCAGACCATCCCGCAGGTCGGCTGGAGCGGCACAAGCAAGGCCGGCAAGGTCGAAGTCACGCACATAAACTTAAACGACGGCACAGTCGAAGGCCTACGCTGCCTGGAGATACCAGCCTTTTCCGTCCAGTACCACCCAGAAGCAGCCCCCGGCCCGCACGACGCACGGTACCTGTTCGACCAGTTCATTGAGCTAATAAGGGAAGG
>PFFU01000117.1:3418-8933 GCA_002783345.1 Candidatus Aquicultor secundus | reverse complement strand
CGAATGGATGTGGGTCTAGCCTGGGTTTTAGTAGGCAGTATGCAGGATAGGAACCAGGGTTAGCTGTCATTCTGAGGCGATAGCCGAAGAATCTGGGGTGCACTCAGGATGATTGCAATTGAATGCGTCTAGGCGAGGTTATACCTTTCTAAGAAGAAGGTTTTTATTCGTAATTCGTAATCCAACATTTGAAATTAGGAAGAAGGGTTATGCCAAGAAGAAACGATATCCAAAAAATTCTAATCATAGGCTCGGGACCGATAATTATCGGTCAGGCGTGTGAGTTCGACTACTCGGGCACCCAGGCATGTAAGGTGCTTAAGGAGGACGGCTTTGAGGTCGTGCTGGTCAACAGCAACCCGGCGACCATCATGACCGACCCCGAGTTCGCCGACCGCACCTACATCGAGCCGATCATCCCCGGGGTGGTCGAGAAGATCATCGAGAAAGAGAGGCCGCAGGCGCTTCTCCCGACGCTTGGCGGGCAGACCGGCCTTAACACGGCCGTTGCGCTTGCCGAGAGCGGCGTGCTCGACAAATACGGCGTCGAGTTGATCGGCGCAAAGCTGCCGGCAATTCGAAAAGCCGAGGACAGAAGCGAGTTTAAGGCAGCCATGGAGAAAATCGGCCTTGAGGTGCCGCGAAGCGGTTTCGCCTACAACTTAAACGATGCGCTGAAACTCGCCGAGGATTTTGGATTTCCGCTGGTTATTCGCCCCAGCTTTACCCTGGGCGGCACCGGCGGCGGTATAGCCTTCAACCAGGAAGAATATATAAATATCGTTTCGAACGGATTAATGCTCAGCCCTGTTTCCGAGCTTTTAATAGAAGAGTCCGTCATCGGATGGAAAGAGTACGAACTCGAGGTGATGCGCGATCTTAAGGACAACGTCGTCATCATTTGCTCGATCGAGAACTTCGACCCCATGGGGGTTCACACCGGCGACTCGATTACGGTCGCCCCCGCCCAGACGCTTACCGATGTCGAGTACCAGCACCTGCGCGACGCCTCGGTCGCCATCATGCGCGAGATCGGTGTGGAGACCGGCGGGTCGAACATCCAATTTGCGGTTAACCCCGAAAACGGGCGCGTGGTCGTCATCGAGATGAACCCGCGCGTGAGCCGCAGCTCGGCGCTGGCATCGAAAGCGACCGGGTTCCCGATTGCAAAAATGGCGGCAAAACTTGCCGTCGGATATACCCTGGATGAGATCGCAAACGACATCACCAAGGAAACCCCGGCATCCTTTGAGCCGACCATCGACTACGTGGTGACCAAGATCCCTCGCTGGGCGTTTGAAAAGTTCCCGGAGACCGACCCAACGCTGACCACCAAGATGAAATCGGTGGGTGAGGTTATGGCCATTGGTCGTACCTTCAAGGAGTCGCTGCAAAAGGCCATCCGCTCCCTCGAGCAGGGCCGCTTCGGCCTCGGCGCCGACGGTAAAGACGAGATAGATCCCGAACAGCTTACAAATAAGCTCTCGATCCCGAATCAAGACAGGATTTTCTATATTAAGTACGCCCTTGAGACCGGTATGAGCATCGATACGATTCACGACCTTACCAAGATCGACCCCTGGTTCATCGATCAGCTATGGCAGATCGTCGGGGTGGAGAGAGAAATAGCCCGGTATAAGTTGGCGGATTTACCGGACGAGATACTGCTCGAAGCAAAACGCCACGGCTTCTCCGACCGCCAGCTCGCGCACCTTACCGGCTCGACCGAGCTTGAAGTGCGCAAGCACCGCATGGGCGCGGCGATTATAGCGACCTTCAAGACGGTCGATACCTGCGGCGCCGAGTTTGAGGCGTACACCCCATATTATTACTCGACTTACGAGTCTGAATGCGAGGTTAGGGATTCCGATAGGCCCAAAATAATCATCCTTGGAAGCGGCCCGAACCGCATCGGCCAGGGTATCGAGTTTGACTACTGCTGCGTGCACGCATCCTTTGCCTTGAAGGAAGAAGGATACGAGACCATTATGGTCAACTGCAACCCCGAGACAGTTTCAACCGATTACGATACATCCGATAGACTCTACTTCGAGCCGCTAACCTACGAGGATGTTCTAAATATCGTAGAGAAGGAAAAACCAAAGGGTGTTATCGTCCAGTTTGGAGGACAAACGCCGCTCAAACTCGCCAAATCGCTTGAGGAGGCGGGCGTGCCCATCATCGGCACCTCGCCGGATAGCATCGACCTTGCCGAGGACCGCAAGCGCTTCGAGGTGCTGCTGCGTAAACTCAACATCAACCAGCCGGCAAACGGCACCGCCACCTCATACGAGGAAGCTTTGGCCGTCGCGCAAAGAATCGGCTTCCCGGTGCTGGTAAGGCCGTCATATGTTTTAGGCGGGCGTGCTATGGAGATCGTATACTCCGAGAACACGCTCGAGAGCTACATCATCAAGGCGGTAAAAGCATCACCCGACCACCCCATTCTCATCGACAAGTTTCTGGAAGGCGCGATTGAGGTCGACGTCGATGCGATCTGTGACGGGGACGACGTTCTGATCGGCGCAATCATGGAACACATCGAGGAAGCGGGCGTGCACTCGGGCGACAGCGCGTGCGTCATTCCACCGTATACGTTAGGCGAAGAAATAATAAATCAAATAAAGGAATACACGGTTCAGCTGGCGAAAGAACTACACGTGCGCGGTCTCTTAAACATCCAGTATGCGGTACAGGGGCAGACCGTTTATGTTCTCGAGGTCAATCCGCGCGCATCGCGGACGGTCCCGTTCGTCAGCAAATCGGTTGGGATGCCGCTCGCAAAGATAGCGGCCAAGGTAATGGCCGGTAAAACCCTTAAAGAAATGGGAATCACCGAGGTTCCACCCATCGATCACATATCGATCAAGGAAGCGGTTCTGCCGTTCGGGCGTTTTCCGGAAGTCGATACGATGCTCGGGCCCGAGATGAAATCTACCGGGGAAGTCATGGGGATCGACACATCATTCGGCAACGCATTTGCAAAAGCCCAGATTAGCGCCGGGCTTAACCTGCCGACTGAGGGCAGTGTATTTATAAGCGTACAAAACAGCGATAAAAGATCGATTATTATGCTTGCTAAGCGGCTCCACGAGCTTGGCTTTAAGATATACGCAACAAAGGGTACCGCGACCATGCTTGAGAGAAACGGCATCGAAGCCGAAGCGGTCAAGAAAGTCCAGGAGGGCAGACCCAACGTCGTCGATCTTATCAAAAATCGCACGGTCGGCCTGGTAATCAACACCCCCTGGGGAACCGGCACACGTGTCGACGGCTATGAAATCCGCACCAGCTCGGCGGTTTACGGCATCCCGTGCATAACAACGCTTGCCGCAGCAACAGCAGTGGTCCAGGGCATCGAGGCCCTACTGAGCGGCGAGTTGGATGTAAAAGCGATTCAAGATTATCATAAGGGTCCGTATCTTGACCCGGTTTCGAACGTTTAACAATACTGGTTCGTTATTTTTCAAGATAACTCTTTACTGCGCTTATAAAATTCTTCCAAAGGATGGAAATGTTTCAAGTCAAGGCGGATATTTTATCAAAAGAAGAAGTTATCCCGGGGGTATTCAGCCTTACCATTGTTTCTCCCGAGATATCAAGAAATGCCAAACCGGGGCAGTTTGTCCATATATTGTGCGGTAGTGAGAACGATAACTTTGTTTTAAGGAGGCCGTTCAGTATCCACCGCGTTGTTCCGGGTCGCGCGTTTGAAATACTGTTCCGGGTAGTCGGCAAGGGAACCGAGGCGCTTTCCAGGGCTAAAATACACGAAAGTCTGGATGTGATCGGCCCTCTCGGTAACAGTTTTACGTATTCCGAGAAGCTTGAGTCGGCGTTGTTGATCGCGGGTGGGCTTGGTGTCGCCCCACTTATTTTTTTGGCCGAGGAGCTTGCCGAGAGATATGTCAAACTTTACCCTATGATCGGCGCTCAAGAGAAAGCCAAGCTGCTGTGCTATATTGATTTCAAGCGCATGGGGAAAAAGACCTACGCCGCCACCGAAGACGGAAGTATCGGTCATCAAGGTACGGTTGTCGACCTTCTAAATCGCACGATTCACCAGATACGACCGCAGGTGATTTATGCATGCGGTCCTAAGCCCATGCTTAGGAAGATTGCCGAGACCGCAGATGAGTTCGGCATCGACTGTCAGGTTTCGCTTGAGGCCAAGATGGCCTGTGGAATCGGCGTTTGCCTTGGTTGCGCCTGCGTCACCAAGAAAGGTTACAAGATGGTATGCAAAGACGGTCCCGTGTTTAATGCGCGCGACCTTGTATGGGATCAAGATGAAGTCGGCCGGCTTCCATCCGGGGGTTGTATGTGTGAAACGCAAGAAACTCAAGATTCGGATTAGTCAGAAAGACCGGAAAAAAGAGCGAAAAACCTGGGACATAAACCCCAGAACCCGCGTCCACGATGATGCTGAGTACAAGCGAAGCAAAGAAAAGCGGGCGTTGCGGAAGTTGGAGTATGACGACGAGGACAATGATTAGAGCCGGAAACCGGCTTGATGGAGATACTATGAGCGTAAACTTGAGTGTTAACCTTGCTGGAATAAAGATGAAAAACCCGGTTATGCCCGCATCCGGCACCTTCGGGACCGGACGCGAGTTTAGCGAGTTTATGGATATTAAGTCGTTGGGGGCGCTTGTTGCCAAAACGGTCACGTTGCGACCGGTAGTGGGAAACAAGCCACCCCGTATCTGCGAGACCAATTCGGGCATGCTGAATTCAATCGGCCTGCAAAACGAAGGCATCGATCATTTTCTCAAGCACGACTTACCCTATATGCGCAAATTCAAAGTCCCCATTATCGTAAACATCGCAGGCAACACACTTGAAGAGTACGCCCAGATGTGCAGGGACCTACACGGCGTTGAGGGTGTAAGCGGCATCGAGCTTAATATCTCCTGCCCAAACATAAAGGCCGGCGGAATTGCCTTCGGTGCATCCGCAAGGCTTGCCGAGCAGGTGACAGCGGCGGCTCGCTATAATACCGACCTACCGCTTATAGTAAAGCTCACCCCTAACGTCTATAACATCTCAAAGATTGCCCGCGCGGTGGTGAGCGCGGGCGCTGATGCGGTTTCGCTTATCAACACGGTAGTCGGCATGTCGATCAATATAAAGACCTTCGAGCCGTGCTTGGCCAACATCACCGGCGGCCTGAGCGGCCCCGCGATCAAACCCATCGCCGTGCGCATGGTCTGGGAGGTAGCACAGACGGTAAATGTCCCGATTATCGGTATCGGGGGCATCACGACGGCAGAGGACGCGATAGAGTTCTTACTTGCCGGCGCAACAGCAGTTGCCGTCGGCACCGCCAACTTCATCAACCCACGCGCCACAATCGAAATCATACACGGCATAGAAGCGTTCCTAAAAGAACGCGAATTGACCGACATCAAGCAGATTATCGGAAAGGTTAAGACTTAGTAGGCAGTAGGGAGTATGCAGTAAGCAGCATGCAGGTCTAGAGGGTGGGCTGCAAGAGGACTATTGCTAGGTGTCA
>PFFU01000117.1:0-3374 GCA_002783345.1 Candidatus Aquicultor secundus | reverse complement strand
ATCTAGGGTGGGCTATAAGAAGACTGTTGCTAGGTGTCATTCTGAGCGATAGCGAAGAATCTCGGGTGCAGACACTATGATTGTAACTTACTAGCGTCTAGGCGTAGCTTTACCGTTCTTAGGTAGATGGTTTTATTCTGCCTACCGCACACTATTTCTTTTACGAGGTGTTTATTGGCAATGATTGAACCTAAAGAGCGCTTGATAATTGCGCTCGACGTTTCAAGCAACAAAGAAGTTGCCGCAATATGCGATAAAATTGGCGACAACGCAATTTTTTATAAAGTGGGCCTGCAGTTGTTTCTGGCGGAAGGCCGCAGCGTAATCGAATTGCTTAAAAGCCGTGGGTTAAAGGTATTTCTCGACCTTAAGCTGCATGATATCCCGAACCAGGTGGCCGGGGCGTGTCGTGAGGTGGTCAAAATGGGGGTCGACATGACCACTATCCACACCATGGGCGGTGTCGACATGATGCGGGCAGCGGCGCGCGCAATCAAGGAATCGGCGCAAGAGTTAGGCGTCCGACCTCCTATTTTACTCGGGGTAACAGTTCTGACCAGTTTAAATGATGAGAGGGCTGGGGAAATAGGTATTGCAAATTCAATCCCCGAGCAGGTGGTAAATCTAGCGGTTTTGGCTAAGAAAAGCGGCCTGGGTGGGATTGTGGCCTCACCGCATGAAGTTTCAAAAATCAGGGAGAAGGTCGGGGATGATTTTGTAATAGTCACGCCCGGCATCAGATCCTCGTCTGAGGATGTTCAGGATCAAAAGCGGGTTATGAGTACAGGTGATGCGATTAGCGCAGGGTCATCATACCTGGTTGTAGGGAGACCGGTCCTTAAAGCTAGTGATCCGGCGGCCGCTGCGTCTAAGATCATCATGGAAATTACGGGCGCCGAAAGCAAAAAAATAATATTTTAATTGGCAAAAAAGCAGGAAAAGAAGTAATATACATAGAAATGTGATAAATACGCAGGTCAGCAAGGTTTATATAAAATAGTGCCTTTGTTACCTCGGGTTTCATAAAGGAACATCGACCATTAGAAGGGAGCGTGGTACAGTCAGAAAAGTTGCTAGCTAGGTTGATAGGGGTAAAGACGAACTTTTAGACGAACCACTGCAATCTTTGGCAGCAATCGCGACGAATATCCGGCAGGTAAATACCGCAGGTAGAGACGCGAACTGTGCCGAATGAAAATCCACCATAAACTTTTAGCATACGAAATAGTTACAATTAGCATTTGTCATTCAACTAGCTATCCCCTATAATCACCGTTGTATTAAAAGGTCCAACTACCTAACTTAAGGAGGAGTTATGCCGTTACCGAAATTAACTGAAGAGCAAAGGCAAGCGGCCTTAAAGAAAGCAGCAGAAGCAAGACAAAAAAGGGCAGATCTCAGAAAGAAACTCAAAAGCGGAGAAGTAAACGTCAAAGACATCATCAATAAAACTGACGATCCGATCGTTTCCAGAATGAAAGTTAGTAGTTTATTAGAATCCCTTCCGGGCATCGGAAAAGCCAGAGCCCAGAAGATTATGCAGGATGCAGGCATCAGCCCGAGCAGGAGAATCCAGGGTCTCGGCAGCAAGCAGAAAGAAATACTGATTAGCTCAGTAAGCAAGTAAATAGGTGAATTAGATGGATTCAGACCCGAAAGTGTTTGTTATATCTGGTCCATCAGGAGCTGGAAAGGGGACTCTCACCGACGAACTGTTAAAGAGGGTCCCTTCTCTTACGCGCTCAGTTTCTGCGACAACCAGAAAACCGCGCCCCGGTGAGGTTAATGGGGTCGATTACTACTTTTTAGACGAGGACGAGTTTAAGGACCGTATTTTTCAAGGGGGCTTCCTCGAGTGGGCCATGGTTCACGGCAACTACTACGGCACCTTAAAATCGGTTGTTAAAGAAGAGTTCTCATCGGGAAAAGATGTGGTCATGGTGATAGATGTCCAGGGCGCGGCCAGTATCAAAGAGAAAATGCCCGAAGCGGTTCTCATCTTTATCGAGCCCCCGTCGATAGCGGAGCTTGTACAAAGGCTTAAGCTTCGCAACACAGAGACCACTGCCGAGTTACAAGAGCGGCTTAAGAACGCAGAAACTGAGATGGGGCTTGCTGGAAACTATGATTATGTGGTAATAAATGATGATGTAGAAAGGGCCGTCGATGAGCTGGTCGGCATCGTCAAGGCCGAAAAACGAGCCAATAAAAGTGAAGGTGATAATTAGTGGCGAGACCGGATATCGACAAGAGACCGGATATCGACAAACTTCTAAGCAAAGTCGATAGCAAGTATACTCTCGTAATTGCCGCTTCAAAGCGGGCAAGGCAGATCAACGATTATTTCAGCGCAATCAAGCGACACGACCTGGTAAGGGTACGGCCACCGCAAATCGAGGCCCTCTCAAATAAACCTTTGACCATAGCGCTCGAAGAAATCTCCCAGGGTAAGATCTCCTATGAGAGGTTAGTTGAGGGAATTAAGTAGAGGAGCTGTCGGCACTCAGCTGTCAGCTTTTCGGATTTACAGCAATTAATAGCAGCGAGCAAAAAATACTGTTAGCCCAGGGCTCGAGCCCTGGGTGTTTTATTTGTCATTGTTATCTTGGCAGGTTATCATGTCGATATAGGTGAACGGCAATTATGACGGTATGGCACGCATATGGAAGGGAACATGGGCGAGGACATATTTTCAGGGAAAACAATAGCACTTGGCATATCCGGTGGGATTGCGGCATATAAGGCCGTTGACCTTGCGAGCAAGTTGGCACAGCGGGGTGCCATCGTTAAAACGATCATGACCGAACATGCGACGAAATTTGTAAGCCCGTTGACGTTCCAATCGGTAACGGGTCAGCCGGTGCTGACCGATCTTTTCGCCGCGGATTCGCAGGGGAAGATATCTCACGTTGCACTAAGCGAGGAGGCGGATCTGGTTGTTGTCGCCCCCGCCACCGCCAACATCATCGCGAAGGCCGCGCATGGGTTAGCCGACGATGCGCTCTCGACGACGCTGGTGGCGGCCCGAAGCGCCATCGTTATGGTCCCCGCTATGAACAACTACATGTGGAGCAACAAAGCTACCCAGTATAATCTGGAAATCCTAACAAGCCGTGATATTAAGGTGATGCAGCCCGAAGTAGGCCGGCTGGCATGCGGTGAAGGCAATGCTGTCGGAAGATTCCCGGATACGGCTTCGATCGTAAGCTTTCTTGAAGATATCCTTCGCAAATCCCACGACCTGGCCGGAAAGACCATTATGATTACCGCCGGCGGTACGCGGGAGCCCATCGACCCCGTTCGCTTTATTGGAAAGACCATTATGATTACCGCCGGCGGTACGCGGGAGCCCATCGACCCCGTTCGCTTTATTG
>PFFU01000188.1 GCA_002783345.1 Candidatus Aquicultor secundus | reverse complement strand
AAGCCTTGGCCATCTCGATTACCGCCGTTCCATCCGCAAGAATACCGAACGGCGCCTTGGCCGGCTTACCCAGCGGCCCGGTCACCACCGCCTCGTGAATCCGACCGCCTACTGCGGCAAGCAGTGCATCCATCGTTCCCTCGCCGCCATCAGCCATCGGGACAAGTACGATCTCGGCCTCTGGGAGCACCTCTTTTATGCCATCTGCAATAGCCCGCGCGACAGCCTTCGCGCTTGCGGTTCCTTTAAACTTGTCCGGAGCAACAACTATTTTCATCCCGGGTCGTGTTTTCTCTGTTAGGCCTCTTTCCAGATGCCCGTTGCTTCGATTTCTTGCTCCTCTTGTCGCCTGAGCATCTCGGAGATCGGTACGATCTCATATCCCTTGGCTTGCAGGTAATCGATAACCAGCGGAAGTGATTCAACCGTGTTCTCCCTGCTGGCCCCCTCGCGACGCACCAGTGCCCCGCTATCGTGGAAGAGTAGGATGGCGCCAGGCCTCGCGTACCGGGCAATTCTTCGTAAAATCGAACGGGGGCTTAGCCCACGCCAATCGACGCTGCTTACCGTCCAGAGAATGAGACGGTACCCTTTCTCATCGACGAGGAGCCTGCGTACCGCACTGCTGTAAATTCCTCTCGGCGGCCTGAACAGGTTGGTTGAGACACCGGTTATGCGCTGAATGACCTGATCGGTTTTATGCACCTGGGCCAGAATCATCCTCCGAGTCGTGGGAACAAGATCTTTGTGGGTGTACGTATGGTTCCCGATATCGTGTCCCTCATCGACAATTCGCCTGGCGATGTCGGGATATTTCTTAACGTGTAGCCCCACCGTAAAAAACGTCGCTTTCACGCCCTTTTCTTTGAGCACATCCAGAATCTGCGGCGTGTAGGTCGAGTTGGGACCGTCGTCAAAAGTGATGGCGACGATGTTTTCGTGCGGGCCCCTACGCATAATTCCATCTTGGCAGCCGATTCCGTGATACTCGTAGTAGCTAACAAAGGCGACCAAGAACACCGCCCCTACGCCGGCGATAACGATGAAAAGCTGCGGTAGATCGATATCTAAGAGTCGCTCAAGAAATTCAGCTTGCCCAATAACGACTTTTGCCACAAGGACAATAAACAATATCGCTAACGCGCTTGGTATTATGTGGTATGTTTTCTTCATTCAGTCTTTCATCCCCCAAGGTGCTTAGTAGTATATCCGCCAGGGACGCCTAAAAAATAGTAACTGCGCCGACAAAGCGCAGTTACTATTCTACTACATATTTTGGTAGCCCTACAGCCACTTTTTTACAAATTAGCTAAAATCACCGACTGCTTTCCTTGTAATCAAGCGATTACAGAGTAGTCCCCGTCACCAACATCAACCTATTATCGCTTAGCTTCTCAATCGGCCCCAGGCTTTCTCGATCTCAACCGCAACAAACACCAGCGATGAAATGGCCAAAGTGACGGCGAGTTCGCGCACCCCGAGAGGTTTGGTCTTAAATATCTCCTGCATAAACGGCACATAGATGGTTGAAAGCTGGAGAAAGAACGTGAGGAGCACCGCGCCAAGAAGCGGTTTATTTGTTAAGAGCCCCTGTGTAAACAGCGACTGCTTCTCCGAGCGGATTGCAAGCACGTGTCCCATCTGCGACAGCGTGAGCACGGTAAACACCATGGTACGCCAGTCGCCGAACTTGAAGTAGAGTGAGCCGGCCTGCGACACAAGAGACACCGCCCCCATCAACAG
>PFFU01000203.1:5481-13466 GCA_002783345.1 Candidatus Aquicultor secundus | reverse complement strand
TGCTTCAAAATGGATGTTATCCAACACACAGATATTTGGCTGAATTCCCTTTCGGAAAAACTGGCGGTTTTTACTCCGAGCTTTCATGGTGAGTGCAAATGCAGCCAGCACCCCGGCACGCTCGTCTATCTCAATACCGTAAAGATTGTTGGTAAGAATCTTTTCTGGAATCTCGGAAGGCTCGTAGCCTTCCTCTTCGTAGATGGCATGGAGCAGGTCGAAGGCATAGACCAGCATATGCCCGCTACCGCAAGCCGGGTCGCAGATTTTGATTTCCTCCGGTGAAGTAACCTTTAAGAAGTCGGTTTCCGGCTGCTCTGGCTTGATATAGTAGTCCATCTGCTCTATCAAGCGAGAGCCCGGGCGATTGAGCATCCACAATCTACCAAGAGAGTTTTCCACCAGGTAGCGCACAATCCAATGCGGTGTGAACAGCTGTGTGGCGGCAGGAATATTTTCCGGTGTGATCTTCTTGTTCTTCTTTAAGCCCTCAAAGACCTCGTCTTTCTTTTCGGAGATATAAAACTGGTAGAGCCAGCCGATAACTTCAACATCTTCACACGCATCCGGGGTCATAGCCTCGCGGGTGTAGGTTAAAATTGATGTACCCGAAAGAAGGTCATCGGGCATTAATAGCTCGGTATAATCATCTATCTTCTCAAATAGAAACTTCATCGTTGTGTGGTAATAATTACAAGCGGCAACAATAAGCAAGCGGTATGCTTCTTGCTGAGGGTCACGGCTAGGGGTCATGCCGTTAAGTAACGCGAACACTTGTTGTCTGATTTTATCCGGCACTATCTCTTCATCAATGTGCCCCATCTTAGCCTCAGCAAGTATCTCTGGCTGGAACTGCCCTTCAGCCGGTGATACAATACCGATGCGGGTGTAGCGATTTACATCCATAAAGCGCAACGCGCAAAACCGGTTAAACCAGGTGTAAGCAACCTTTTCAACAACCTGTTCGTTTGATGTTTTGCGAAGCTGCTCCTCTAAATCACGGACAGCACGCGAACACTCGCGCCTAGCTGTGCTTTCAGAAGCAAGAACAAATTCCATTTTAACCGTCACCTGATCGATTAGGTAACGCCTGGCATATTGAGCAAATTTTTTTAGTTTAGCTGTCTCCATACGTTAATCCAGTTCATCCTATACACGATTCTAAACACGGCTATACACTTTTATGCGCCTTTTATGCGTCAGGCGCATAAATACGCGGCGGGCGCATAAATTAACGTTTACGCTTGTAAATAGCACTCTTTCGCTCACCTATTAGTCTGATATGATCGCGCTTTTTAAGTTTACTAAGAAGTTTATACGCCTGGTTATGGGTTATTCGGCATAACTCCATAACTTCTGCCCGTTTAATAGACCCGTGTTTATCAATATAGTTCAAGACCATCTGTTCCTGCTGAATCGGATCGAAACCCGCTTGCCTGACATAGGCTGCCTTTTGGCCAGCTTTGCTATACATCTTGGCGCTCAGCGTATACGTTCGCCCTCGCCCGGTTCCATGCGCCTCAACCAACCCCGCCTCCATTAAACCTTCGAGCGCCGAGCGTGTTTCTTGCTCGGATTTCTGAGTAGAAGGCACAAGATCGGTTGTTGTCAGCCGTCGCTCCTCGCGAAGTCGAGACATGATAATAAGACTATCGAGCGGCATGGCCCTTTGGGTGCGCGCTTCCTGGTTAAGAACCAGCTTGAGAAACTCCATATCCGCTTCGGTATTGCTTACCCGCAGAACAACAGAGGTAGAATCGGAACGCCCATAATCTGGCGCAGGACGTCCGTAACGGAGCAATCCTTCAAATATCCGGTCAATACCTCGCCCCGTGCGCTCGGATAATCCTATTCTCTTGGTAATGTCGGCCAGCAGAGGATTACGCGGTCGCGGCTCGGTAACGAGCAAATTATCTATCGTTACACCTTCTACAAAACCGCCCGGATTAGAGATAGTCATCCCATCGTTTTCTATGCGAACATGAATAGCGCCAAGGCGGGAGTAGTCGCGATGCACTAGAGCATTTACGAATGCTTCGCGAAACGCGCGGCGATCAAAGTTAGGAACCGGAACTCTGAATAGACCGACTTCAAGCTCTTGCTCAACTACGCGAGCCTTAAAAAGTTGTTCGATTTCTTCAAACGTCTGCAACAACGGTTTACGGAAGAATTCGTTTACGCGAACATCCGTACCTTCTAAGACCTGAAACGCAACTTCATGAGACGGAACGCTTAACCGAAGCATTTCCTCACGTCCAAGAAATAGAAGGCCGGCTAACGTTGGGTGGCGTATGCCTTCAACCTGTGTTGTTAATCCCAGCGCACCATCCAGCTCTTCATCTGATAATGCCAGCAATGTTGCGTCCCCGCCGTAACGACGGATTGCTTGCCGCATGCGCTCGCGCTCAAGCGGGTTGAGCTCCTCGGCGTTTATTGATGTAAGCACTATTGCGGAGGGATCGGCAAGACCAAGTGTAGATTGCCGTTGCATAAACTCATGAGGATAAAATGGAATCGCCTCAGGTTTTCCGTTAGCCATCAGTCTTCTTCGCTGCAGCAAACCCTCGGAGGTCGATACAATTGCCTTTGATTTAGGAACGTGTATAGATGCCACTAATCCATTGTCCGAACTAATATTTTCGGCGGTGACCGCAAGCGATGGGTTGGTTTTGTTGGCAACCAAAGCTGTTAAGCCTACCGCATCTTGATGCTCCGGATGTAAGCCTGTTATTGTTCCATCATCTTCAACGCCCAGCAAAAGATAGCCGCCCTCAGTATTGGCGAGTGCGACAACGGCAACGATAAGCTCGCGATCGGATAATCGCTTCGTGTCGCTCTTAAATTCCATTGTAAGCGATTCGCCTTGCGCTATCAGTTGCTTTAACGATTCTTTATCCATATTTGTCAACAACCCCTAAATCTGTATCCGCTTACCGGCTTTGATCTCTTTTAACAGTGCGTCTCGCAGAGATTTCAGGTAGTCATCCACATCTGATTCATCCGCCAGCCATGCTTTGCCGAACGGAACCTTAATGGATTTATAGGCGATGTATTCAATAGGAGGTTTAGCATTTCCCGGTTGCTGAGCATCTGCTGCATATTTGCCGAGCTGTTCCAATAGTCTCGGGTACTCATCTTCCTCAAACGATCGAACCGTATCTCGAATAACCGCGATGAGCGTATTTTGTTCAATTCTGTCTGAAGCATCTTTAAAAGGCTCAGTAAGCTGGATTTGTTGATCAGGTGACAGCGACGCAAACTCATCCATAGTCTCTAATTTGGTTTTCAAATCGGTCAGAGATAGTTTAGCTACAGCTACTTCAGCGCTAAGCTGGCTGCTCGTTCTAGCCTGTAGCGCATCCACCAGCGCCTTTAGCTGCTGCATTTGGTTGCCCTTAAAGCAGAGTGGATCAGAAAGAATAGCTTGAATCTGCACCGCTTCAGCTCCTCCGACATAGGAGAGGTTCGGTTTCTGTTCCTCAATGCATATTCGCGCTGATTCGTAGATGCCTTTTTGGGGGCCGCTCATAAATGCGCGAATCGGATTGATGGTCTGCTCCTTCATGTTCAGCAAGTCGTCTTCTTGCTTCATGAGGTCATCCAGATACCAGGTGTATGACTTTCCGATACATTCTTTTATTCGGTCAATAACAGGATTTAGGGCGGTTAAAAATGGATATCGGCCTGCCTGGGCGGTTAATAGATCTAGCTCGTGCAGCAGTTCTTGGAATGACGCCCCCGTCTCTTTGCCCAGTGCTTTCGCTTCGCTTTCCTGGGATGGACCGTCAAAGAAATCGGCATAGAATTCCTTAAGTCGGCGAACCTGTGATGCAGAAAATTCTGTTTGCGGTGTTAAAATAACATTGCCGGAACCGGCTGTATTGCGCAAAGCGCGCTCCAGGTCGGCACCTTCAAGAATATTACTATCAACACTCACCTCGATTTTGCCCCTGGCGCAGAGTTTTGCAAGTATGCAAAGTATTGCCGCATAATACCAGCCGTAAGGCTTACGTTCAAATCTTTCAACCAGAGTTTTTAGCGTTGTTTTTAAACCGTTCCTATAGTTGCCTTGAATAAATCCCGACATATCTTGTTCGGCCTCAGAAAGCGTTGCTGTATCGGTCCCGAATAAGCCTTCTTCGGAATGTTTTAGGCATGTAGCGATATCATTCTCGGTGTAGGTAATACCTCGTAGCATTTTCAGATTTGGATACGTCCGCTGAATCAGCTCGTGAAACCCTTGGATGATTCTTGTCTGCGCGTCTTGGCTGCCGATCTCAACCTCGCTACCTGCTATAAACAGTTTCGCTTGCCCGATAAGACTTTGGGTGCGTTGCTGAATTTCGGCGCGCCGTTCGTCGTTTAGCGCGCTTTTGTTGTGCAAAATCATTTTCACGGTATCTTGCTGGGTTATTGACGTATGCTGACGCGTATATTTAGCTGTCTTTTTGTACATTTGGATGTCGCTTACAAGCCGGGCATCGAGCGGCATGACAATCATTAGTTCGTCGCGTCCCATGTTTTGCATACGAAGCATTTCCTCATTACCGGCATGCTCATAAAATGGGCTAATGATATGTATTGTCAGCTCACGTTCACGCCCGTGAATCCGATCGTCGAGCTTTCGCGAATACGGATAGTCTTGACCGTTATCGATAAAACGAATTTTGTTGCTTTTTATGATATAATCAAAAACTATGCTTTCCAGTTCATCCGTAACATCGGATGTTTCTATATCCGTAGATTTGATTTCCTCCTCGACATCCTTTTCCTCATCAGTCAAATATTCATATTGGTCTACATTGCGTTGTATATAGGTTTGCTGTTCCAAAAGGTTAAGCGCTTCCTCAACCTGTTTGCGTAACTCCGGCATGTCCTGGTTAAACTTGTCCAGCATCAACACACACAGATTGCGAACAGTGGCTTTAAATTCTCTAACATATTTAACAAGAAACAATGCTTTTAGAAGGCGAACAGCAAACTTATTATCGAGCTGCTGCTCTGCCTTCAGTATGGAACTCTGAATGTTTGCTTTCAGCGCGGTGCGAATACCTTCAAACATCAGATCAAATGGGGCGAGCTGGCCAATATCATGATCTCCAATATGAACAGCGACCTGTTGAAAAACACCGAGCATCGAACGCTCACCGACGGAGCTATGCTTTCCCTCAAACGCATTATGTTGCGACAGATTCTGTATTGCGGACTGAAAGAGTACGTACTGGTATGGGATAAACGGATAGCTACTAATAAAATGTTCGCGATCTTTAAAGTTGCGATAGGTCTGCGATCCATCGGCAAAATCGAACAGCGTTTTAAAATTGTTAACCTGCTCATTATGGATATGCGAGAGTACGGCGATACTTTCATCGTTCTTCAGTAAGAGACGCTTCTGGATTACTTCCGCAGCATTTATGCTAGTAAGCTTCATGCGAATTCGAAAACGATCCTGAATCTTGTAGAAATCATTGCCCTGCTGTTTTCCCATCTCGCCGATAACGGTATCCATATCTTCCTGGGCAGTGACGACGACCCAGGCACGCCCTTGGCATTTAGTTGCCAGACTTTCGGCAATCGTCTGCAGGTTTAGCATCAGCTTTACATTACCTGCTATGTATTGCCCAACCTCATCGACAAAGAAGTTTAGACGGAATTCAGGCCCTTTTTGATCTATATATACCTTAACCTGTTCAGCGAAATCCTCGATAGATACGCGATATTCACTCCGGTATTTATCCAGAATTCCGAGAGCAATTTCCTGTGGACTGCCGGTTACTTTAGCATATGCTCGCGCTACATTTTCGGATTCGAGAAGCGCCTGCTCGCGACCCTTATGCCAGTCTGTGCCCGAAATATCTTTATATGCGGTCTTAAACTCATCGTAAAGGCCTCGGCTATCGAGATCGCGCTCGAATCGGGCAATGTGCCCCTGCTTACCATAGTAGCCACGCATTTCATCGAATACTTTTACGAAAACCGCAAGCAGTGCATCTGTCTGAGTTTTGCTGATGACATCCGCTTTTTGATCAATATTAAAAAGAATGCTTTGTGATGGAATGGCTACAGCTCTTTTAAGTTCAGCCTGAAGGATTGTATTATCGATGCACTTAGGTAGAAACAGGTCGAGAGCCAGTATGCCATCAATTGGACGATTCTCAATCAATATGGCCAGCATTTTGAGCAAATGCGATTTACCTGAGCCAAAGAAACCGGAGATCCATACACCGTTTATCCCTTTAAGTTCATTGTAGGCATCAAGAAACGCATCGAGACGTTTCTCCAGTTCATTAGTGAGCACGTACTCCTCAAGCTCCAGTTGAAGACTCGCTGCATCATCCGCTTTTATAACGCCTTCAATATTGCGATCAACCGGCTTTTCAAATATCGTCCGTAACTTCATTGAGCGCCCCTCTTCTATACTTCGTAATGATAGATGTTGAAAGCCCGATAATACTTGTCATCCTGGAGCTTGCCGAATAAATCAAGCGAAGCTCCGGATTCTAGCGAGTGGGTATAGTCGCCGGGGAAAAACATGACTGTTGGTTTTTCCTTAGCCGTACTCTGCAAATTATTTAGGACATTATGAGATCGAATATACGGAAAGACTTCGCCGACACCTGATATAAACATAACATCATAGTCAGATTCCCTAATCATTCCGGCAATGGCCGGTATCAGATGAGCCTCAGGGTCGAGAACGCTCTGCAATAGTTCTTTTAATTCATCTTTGGTTCTTGTCTCTTCTGTTTCCAGTATTCGCTCAAAGATACCTCGTTCTTTTAAAAGCGTTATCGAAAGATCATAAAGATTTATGCTGAGTACCTGGATACCTGATTGTTTTAATTTATTGGTTAGTCGCTTCTCGGTCTTTTCCATTTCAACAGCCTCTTTGGGATCAAACGGACAAATAAAGAAGGGCACCTCATTGCCCAACCCCTGCTTTTTTAAAAAGCGCTGGCTACTAATCACGTTTTGAAGGTGCTCAAATCGCTCTTGCATTGGCCGAGTGCTCATATCTTTTCCTATCTAAACCACTCCTTTAAGCTCTGATTCCATCGTCGGATATATCAGAAGATCTTCAGGTGTGGTTTGACTAATGGTTCTTATGAAGCGTGGTGTGAGTATTACTGCGTTTATTGTCTTACCTGAGGTTAGCAAATCTGCCTCTCGAAGTATTTTAAACAAAACTTGCCGCATTTTTTGCCTACTTAGGGCTGTGATTTTGTCAACTTCTTCATGCCACTCCGCTTTCTTATTGAAAAATGCATCAAAGTCCTCGTTGTTAAGGTCATACCTTAGAGTTAGAAACCGCTCCCTAATGACCTCGACTGCAAACTCACGAATAAATTTGTACCGACGACAAACAGCTAGCCACAGTAGATAGCCTTGTTCTTGAGCTGTCCCATCTATAAGAAGATCGAGTTCGTTTTTCGTGAGTGTTTGAAGCCGAATGCTGATTTCTCTATAGTTTCGTTTCGTAGTGCTAGTAGTCCTAGCTTGTAGCACATTATTTTCAAGGACTGTTTTGTAGACTTCATTCCAATCGTTTGTATTAGCATATAGCTCAGCGATTCTAAGTGACTCCTGGCGGAATAACCCACCCGTTGTAAACGACATGCGATATTTTTCCGGTTTCATTAAGCACAGAACCTTCTTAAATATTTAAATTCAATAAACAAAAACTGGTAATTCACTACGGTTTGGTGCGGTTTCCTATATAATACACTACTCTACGGTCGTATACATATGGAAATGCTGTTGATTCTGCGCAAAACGCAGCGCATACCGATGCGTTGCCTTGAATTACGATTCAAACTCATCGGAATCCGCTTCACTAATAATACTGAAAGGCTCGTTTCGCTCAAAAGAATAAAAAAGAGGGCCCAAAAAACCAGACCCTCTGCCCTATTTCGCATTTAATTTATTATATAGCGATGCGAATTGAGAGAGCCCTGTCAGGCATCACTAAGTAATTTCCCTAACAC